>JAGBKB010000034.1 GCA_017934175.1 Lachnospiraceae bacterium
GTAAGACCCCTTGAAGACTACAAGGTTGATAGGAGCAAGGTGTAAGTATCGTGAGGTACTGAGCTTACGCTTACTAATAGGTCGAGGTCTTATATTATTCTCGGTTTAAGTTCATCTTCGTGTTCAGTTTTCGTGGTATAAACATTCCTCGATAGCTCAGTTGGTTAGAGCGACCGGCTGTTAACCGGTAGGTCGTAGGTTCAAGTCCTACTCGGGGAGCGAGGAAAAAGCCCATAGAATATGGGCTTTTTTTGTGCATTTAGTATCCTATACCAAACTTTTTCTTTAATATTTAAGTTGAGTTATTTATCAAATTATGCTATAATATTGCAATATTTTTAAGTAAATATTGCATTTTATGGAGTATTATGAGCAAAGCAGATGTTATTTTTATAAAAATGTGTAGAGATATTATTGATAATGGGACTGACACAAAAGGGGAAAAAGTTCGCCCACATTGGGAAGATGGGACACCTGCCTATACTATAAAAAGATTTGGCATTTGCAATCGCTACGATTTAAGAGAAGAGTTCCCAGCCATTACACTTAGACCAACAGGACTTAAAAGTTGTTTTGATGAGATATTGTGGATTTGGCAAAAAAAGTCAAATGATATAAGAGATTTAGGTTCGCATATCTGGGATGAATGGGCAGGAGATGACCATACCATCGGTAAAGCATATGGCTATCAGTTGAGTGTAAAGCACAAATATAAAGAGGGTGAGTTTGACCAAGTTGATAGAGTCATATATGATTTAAAAAATAATCCTTATTCAAGAAGAATTATGACTAATATATATGTTCACCAAGATTTACATGAAATGAATCTGTATCCTTGTGCATATTCAATGACATTCAATGTGACTAAAGATAAAAATGATAAATTAGTATTAAATGGAGTTTTAAATCAGCGTTCAAGTGATGTGCTTGTGGCAAATAACTGGAATGTATGTCAATATGCAATTCTACTTATGATGTTTGCAAGAGAATGTGATATGATACCAGGAGAACTGGTTCATATGATAGCCGATGCACACATATATGACAGACATATACCTATAGTTGAGGAAATGCTTAAGAGACCACAATTTCCTGCACCAAAGGTTTCATTGAACCCTGACAAGAAACATTTTTATGATTTTGTAAAAGATGATTTAATTATAGAAGATTACCAGAAAAATGATCAGATTAAAAATATACCAGTAGCGATTTAAGATTGATGAAAAAACCAAATAAGTTAGAAAACATAATATTAGTGTTAAGTTTTGTAGTAGTTTTATTATTTCCTTATATAACAGCACTATATAATCATTTTAATCAAAATGACAATAAAGAAAAATTAAGTGGCAGTGAAGAGAAAGTTGAGTTTAGTTTTAAAAATCTTGATGACTATGTCATACAGAACTTTCCAAATAGAGAACAAATAATAAAGACTAAAAATCAATTATTATATTCATTATTTGATATATCGCCAAATGCAAATATCACAAAAATCGGTGACAATTTATTTTCTACAGAAACGCTTAATTATTATTTACACAATTTATATGATGTAGAAGATAAAGATGTAGATGAATTGGTAGAAAAGTTTCAAATATTTAATAATTTCTGTAAAGAGCATAATAAGAAAATGGCTATCATTCTTACACCGTGCAAACCAAGATATTATAGTGGCGAGTTTCCACTCGTAGATAATCTCATAACTATATACGATAAAGATTATGACAAAAAAGATTTGATAAGTGATGCGGATGGAAATGTAACTGTCGACAATGTAAAATTACAAAAGAAAATAAGACCATACAATGTATTAAAGAACAAATTAAAAGAAACAGACATAAAGTTTTTTGACAGTATAGAGTATATTGATAATAATAAAGGACTGATTTTAGATGGAGTGCCACCACTTTTTTATAACAGCGGTCACCACTGGAGTTTATATAAAGGTAACAAGATAGGATTAGCATTTCATCAATATTTAAGAGAAAATCTTGGAATAAAAGCACCTAAATTATCAATAAAGGCAAGCCCATCAGATACGGCTATATATCCAGATTCTGATTTGTTTGATGTTTTAAATATATATGATAAACCAGATGAAAAGTTTTATGAATCAGTAGTTACATTTGAAAACTTTGATACAAGTAATCTCAACTATTTGGTTCAAGGTGGCAGTTTTTTAGGCTCATTACTGATACCACAGATGACTGTAAATCCATTTGGAGACATTGTTCACATAGAAAACAAATCAATGTTTTATGATAAGTATAGAGAATTAGTTACATTTGATTCATATGAAGAGGCCGATGCAAAGTATTCTTTGCTAAAAAGGTGTAAAGACACAGATGTTTTTGTATTTGAAATACATGAATTGAATGTATACAACGCAACATTTGGATTTTTGGACTTTTTAATAGAGCATATGGGGGAAATATAGATGGTCTTTTCTTCGCCGGTATTTTTATTTTTATTTTTGCCACTTACTCTTATATGCAATCTCATATTAAGTTTACAAAAGAATATAAAACTTAATAACATATGCTTGTTATTTTTTTCTATAATATTTTACGCATATGGTAGTTTAACTTTTTTACCGATTTTACTTATTTCAATAGTTATTAACTATATATTGTCAATATTTGTAGATAAGTGCGATGATAAAAAACAAAAGAAAATATTTTTCATAGTTGCTATAGCATTAAATGTTTTAATGCTATTTGTATATAAATACTTAAATTTATTTTCAGGTTTC
Source organism: Lachnospiraceae bacterium (assembly GCA_017934175.1). GTDB lineage: Bacteria > Bacillota > Clostridia > Lachnospirales > Lachnospiraceae > UBA3633. The sequence continues at coordinate 2,753 of JAGBKB010000034.1, forward strand.
ATTTTAGGAAAAGATAATGCCACAAACATAATTTTACCAATAGGTATTTCGTTTTATACTTTTCAAGTTATATCTTATCAAGTAGATGTATATAGGGGTGAAGTTAGATATTGTGATAACATTATTGATTTTGCACTTTTTGCAATGCTTTTCGCTCAACTTATAGCAGGACCGATAGTTAGATATAAGACTATAGAAAGAGAACTTAAGAGTAGGACAGTGACATTTGAAAGTTTTTCTTATGGCATACAGAGATTTATGATAGGCTTTGCAAAAAAGATAGTTTTTGCAAATGCTCTTGGCAAAGTTTCTGACTTAGCATTTGCAAGTCTTAACGAACATCAATTAGGAAAACTTTTTACAGTAATAGTTGTTATTTGTTATAGCATACAGATATATTTAGATTTTTCTGCATACTCTGATATGGCTATAGGTATAGGAAAGATGCTTGGATTCAATTTTGATGAAAACTTCAATTTGCCATTTATAGCAAAAAGTATAACAGAGTTTTGGAAAAGGTGGCACATAAGTTTATCATCATTTTTTAGAGATTATGTGTATATACCGCTTGGTGGAAGCAGAAAAGGACTATTTAGAACTTGTATCAATTTAACTATAGTGTTTGTTCTCTCTGGATTTTGGCATGGTGCAAGTTTCAATTTTCTTTTTTGGGGATTATACAATGCATTTTTTATCGTAATAGAGAGACTAATCAATACAAAACATAAAATCTATGTATTCGAAACTATAAGAGTTATATATGTATTTGTAGTTTGGAATATAGGAATGATACTATTTAGATTAGAAACTATAGATGAAGTAAAATTATTAGTAGATGGTTTTATAAATGGCCCATCATTTAATATGTGGTCAAGAGAAGTGTTGTCAACTATTATAAATCCATACTTTATAGTAATATTTATTTTATCAATAATATATATAACACCATTTTTTAAAAATGTAAAAGACTACTTATATAAGTTTAGATATGGATATATTGCAGTAGATTTAGTCGTAGTTATATTATTTATATATGCTATTTTTGAAATGCTTACTACTGGATACAATCCGTTTATATATTTTAGGTTTTAAGTATAAGTTAAGTTTTATGAACTTAAAGGAGTATATATGGGAGTTTATGAAGAATTAGTTGAAAGAGGACTAATTGCTCAAGTTACAAATGAAGAAGAAATCAAGAAACTTGTAAATGAAGGGAAGGCTGTTTTTTATATTGGATTTGACCCAACTGCAGATTCACTTCATGTAGGTCACTTTATGGCACTTTGCCTTATGAAAAGACTACAGGCAGCAGGCAATAGACCTATAGCACTTGTAGGTGGTGGCACAGGTATGGTTGGAGACCCATCAGGCAGAAGTGATTTAAGAAAAGTTTTGACAGTGGAAGATATAGATAGAAACTGCGAATGTTTTAAAAAGCAAATGTCAAGATTTATAGAGTTTGGTGAAGGCAAAGCCATGATGGTTAATAATGCTGACTGGCTTCGAAATCTAAATTACATAGAGTTCCTTCGTGATATAGGACCACATTTCACTGTAAATAGAATGCTTGCAGCAGAATGTTACAAACTTCGTATGGATAAAGAGCAAGGTCTAACTTTTCTTGAGTTTAACTATATGATTATGCAGGCATATGATTTCTATTGCCTATTCCAAAAATATGGTTGCAATATGCAGTTTGGTGGTGATGACCAATGGTCAAACATGCTCGCAGGCACTGAACTCATAAGAAGAAAATTGGCAAAAGATGCACATGCAATGACTATCACACTTCTCACAAAATCAGATGGAACTAAGATGGGCAAAACTGCAGGTGGTGCTGTGTGGCTTGATGCAAATAAAACATCACCAAGTCAATTTTATCATTATTGGAGAGATGTGGCAGATGAAGACGTTATTAAATGCTTAAAGATGCTTACATTTTTGCCTCTTGAAGAAATAAAAGAGATGGAAAAATGGAAAGGTGCAGAATTAAATAAAGCAAAATCTATACTTGCATATGAACTTACTAAATTGGTACATGGAGAAGAAGAAGCAACAAAATGTGACAAGGCAGAAAAATTAGCATTTAGCGGAGATTTAGCAAATGCTGATATACCAAAACTTGAAGTAAAGGATTCAGATTTAGTAGATGGCAAGTTATCAGTTGTAAGTGCTTTAGTTAAGTCAAAACTTTGCTCATCAAATGGAGATGCAAGAAGAAATATAGAACAAGGTGGAGTGCTATTAAATGATGAGAAAGTGACTGACACAAAATTAATGATTGATAAGGACAAACTAAAAGATAAAGGTGTCGTTATTAAAAAAGGTAAAAAAAGTTTTATACGAGTAATTCTTACAACATTTTTATTAAGTTTTTTTGCATAGACCTAGTATTCGCGACAAATGAGACCAGCAATGCTAGGGTGATAATGGGGAATATTGAAGATGACATAACTGTAAATCTTAAAAACAATGATTATGTATTAACAAATGCAGTTATCAATCCAGTGACAAAAAACAACATAAGTACATATATGGTTAAAAATAATGTACCAATAAGTTTTAATTTGGCAAATGCGGATATAAGTAGAGAAACAGTGCACCTTCTTAATTTCTATTATAAACCATATAAAAACAAAAACTTACTTATTAGATGTTATGAATCAATATACTCCGGCGGAAAAGATATAAATGTTTTACCAAATCAAGTATATGAATATCTTTCATCAAAAAAGAAACTCAGCAATAATATTATAATTTTTAGACTGAATTACAATGTTAAGCCAATCCAATTTGGACCTACTAAAAGCGAAGAATTAATCAATAAATCTGTTGAGTTCGCATTCAAAATAGTTAGCGATGAAGAGTTTGAGATGTATAAAAAGATGGAAGAAGAAAAGACTCTAGTTGAAGATGACAAAGTTATTAGGAGACCTAAAAAACCAAAAAATCAATAGACAAAAATGTTTTTATGTTATATAATGTGTGATTAAAATATAATGATAATGACTAAAGGAGGATAACAATGGAAGAGAATGTCGTTCAAAAAAAGCAAGCATTATCAGCAGAGGGATATAAAAAATATGAAGAAGAATTATTATACTTAAAAGGTGTAAGACGTGCTGAAATTGCAGAAAAGATTAAAGATGCGAGAGAACAAGGAGACCTCTCTGAAAATGCAGAGTATGATGCGGCAAAAGATGAACAGCGTGAGATAGAAATGCGAATTGAAGAAATAGAAAATATATTGGTGAATTCAGAAGTAATAGATAAATCTGATTTGAAGAAAGGAACTATTGGAGTAGGATGCCACGTAAAGATTCTTGATGTAAAAGCAGATGAAGAAATTGAGTATGATATAGTTGGCGCTACAGAGGCAAATAGTTTAAGTGGAAAAATATCTAATGAATCACCTCTTGGTTCAGCATTACTTGGAAAAAAGAAAGGTGATGAAGTGGAAGTAAAATTGGCAAGAGGTTCACTCAAAGTAAAAATATTAAAAGTTTCATAGTGTAGATACAATTCTCTACGAGTGCTATAAACTATTTAGAGATAGGAAGGAAATATATGTCAGAGAACACAAAAGAAGTAAAAGAGCAAACAGTTGAGGATATCAACAAACTTGAAAAAGCAAAATTAGATAAGTTTAATGAGATGCTTGCTGAAGGCAAGAATCCATTTTTGATTACAAAATATGATGTGACAAATCACTCTATTGAAATAAAAGATGATTTTGATGGCTTTAATGGAAAGACAGTATCACTTGCAGGTCGCCTTATGCTTAAGAGAGTGATGGGGAAAGCATCATTTGCAAATATACAAGATAGAGATGGTGATATTCAATTATATGTTGCTCGCGATGAAGTAGGAGAAGATTCTTATAAAGATTTTAAGAGATTTGACATCGGTGATATTATCGGAGTGAAAGGATTTGTATTTAAAACACAGATGGGAGAAATCTCTATCCACGTAAAAGAAATTGTGCTCTTATCCAAATCACTTGGAGTATTGCCAGAAAAGTTTCATGGCTTCCAAGATAGGGACCTTAGATATCGCCAAAGATATATAGATCTTATAATGAATCCCGAAGTAAAAAAGACATTTATAATGAGGTCAAAAATTATAAGAGAAATAAGAAACTTCCTTGATGGCAGAGATTTTATAGAAGTTGAAACTCCTATGCTTGTGGAAAATGCAGGTGGCGCAAATGCAAGACCATTTGAAACTCATTTCAATGCTTTAAGTGAAGATAGAAAACTTCGTATATCGCTTGAACTTTATTTAAAGAGACTTATAGTTGGTGGACTTGAAAGAGTGTATGAGATAGGTCGTGTATTTAGAAATGAAGGAACTGACACAAAGCACAATCCAGAGTTTACACTTATGGAACTTTATCAGGCTTACACTGACTATGAAGGTATGATGGAACTTACTGAATCTATGTTTAAGCATGTGGCAAAAAATGTAGTAGGAAGTCTCAAGATTCAGTATGGAGAAAATGTTATTGATTTAGAACAGCCATTTGCGAAAATATCTATGATGGATGCAGTTAAAAAATATAGTGGAGTAGATTTTACTACTATAAAAGATGATGAAGAAGCAAAGAAAATTGCGAGAGAAAAAAAAGTAGAGTTTTTAGAGCATCATACAAAGGGA
>JAGBKB010000035.1 GCA_017934175.1 Lachnospiraceae bacterium
AAGATAAAAGTTTTGATGAAATTTATATAATGCTTGCTGATGGGCAAGGACTTACTGATAATTTCAAAAATCCAAAAAAGATTAGAGATAATATAATTCAAGTTACACTTGATTATCTTTCTATTGGGCTAGATCCTAATCGTGTAACTATTTGTGTTCAAAGTGCACTTCCAGCACTCACAGAACTTACTTTTTATTATATGAACGTTGTTACAGTTCCACGTCTTGAAAGAAATCCAACTGTAAAAGCAGAGATGGAACTTAGAGGATTTGGTACTGATGAAGAGGGTTTGCCAGTTGGATTTTTTACTTATCCAATTAGTCAAGCCGCAGACATAACTGCTTTTGATGCAAATGTTGTGCCAGTAGGTGAAGACCAGAAACCTATGCTTGAACAGTGTAAGGAAATAGTTCACAAGTTTAACTCAATATATGGTGAAACTTTAGTTATGCCAGAAATAATGCTACCTAAAAATGAAAAGGCAACACGACTTAAGGGGCTTGATGGGAAAGAAAAAATGTCAAAGTCACTAAATAATTGTATCTATATATCTGAACCCTCAGAGTCATTAAATAAAAAAGTGATGTCTATGTATACAGACAAAGACCATATAAAACCTACTGACCCAGGGAATGTAGAAGGAAATGCAGTATTTAATTTTCTTGATATTTTCTGCGAAGAAAGACATTTTAGTGATTATCTTAATGATTATAAGAACCTTGATGAGATGAAAGAGCACTATAGAAAAGGTGGGCTTGGTGATGTAAAATGTAAGAAGTTCTTGTATGCGATTTTAGAAGAAAAGATATCAGCATTTAGAGAAGAAAGAAAGAAATGGGAAAACAATTTATCTGATGTATATGATATATTGGAAACTGGAACAAAAAAAGCAAGAGAGAAAACAGATGCAACATTTAATAGAGTAAAAAAAGCAATGCATATGGACTATTTTTCTGATAAAAATGCAATAGTAAATGAATGGAAAGAAATTATAGGTAAATAGATGAAACTTAGAGGATTAAGAGGAAGTGCTTTTGAAGAAATAATTAATAGAACTATAGAAGATTACCGTGTAAAGAAACTTGCCTTAATTCAAAAAATACCTACACCTATAGTTCCTATGAAAATGGACAAAGAAGGCCATATAGTTCGTGCATTTTTTGATAAAAAATCAACAGTTGACTATATTGGAGTAGTCCAAGAAATACCAGTTTGCTTTGATGCAAAAGAATGTGCTACAAATTCATTTCCACTTGCAAATATTCATAAACATCAATATGACTTTATGAAAGACTTTGAAGAACAGGGTGGAGTATCTTTTATTATTATATACTATAGTAAAAAACAAATTGCTTATTATTTGACATTTAGTGAGTTAAAAAAATATTGGAGTCATAAAAAAAATATTGAGTTTGATGAATTAGTTGATAACTATATAATAAATATGAAGGGGAAAATAAAAATTAATATTTTAGAGAAACTTCAATTAGACATAGATGAAAGATAACGCTATGAATACAGATAATGATTTTTTAATTAAAAAACTTAAAGAAAGCGACTATAGTGATGAGCAAATTAATTTAATTATCAAAGGTTTGCTTGAAGAAAAATTAACAACTTTTAGGATTAATAACATAAAATGTAATAATAAGGAAAAATTATTACAGGTATTTAAAGATTTAGGGCTAAAATATAGTGCGTGTAAAAGTATAAATGATGCATATATTTTCGATAATTATAAGGTTAAAGATGGATTTGATTCTAAAACAGGGCTTAAATTTGATAAGTTTGCATTTTATCAGAATGGAGAAATATATGTGCAGTCATTGTCATCTATGCTTCCAGTATTAGTTCTTGACCCAGAAAAAAAAGAAAATATACTAGATATGTGTGCTGCTCCTGGTGGAAAGACTACTATGATTTGTAGTGTGTGTAATAATAAAGTTAATTTAACAGCAGTAGAAATTCATAAAGATAGATTTGATAAACTTAATTACAACTTGAAAAAACAAGGAGCAAATGCAATTACATTTAATATGAATGCAATTGACCTTGATGATATGTTTAAGTTTGACAAAATATTGCTTGATGCACCTTGTTCTGGTTCAGGAACACTTGATATAAGTAATAATAGATATAAAAAAGTTTTTACAGAAGAGTTAATAAATAAATGTGTAAAGACACAAAAAAAATTAATTAAAAAATCTTATAAACTACTTAAAAGCGGAGGAGTGCTCATATATTCAACTTGTTCTCTCTTAAAAGAGGAAAATGAAAATATTGTAGATTATGCACTTGAAAATGGATATAAAATTGATTTTTGTAAGATAAAAAATGATAAAAAAGATTATAGTTTTGGAAGTTCAGTAAATGATAACGTTTACATAAAAATCTTTCCAGATAAATATTGGGAAGGATTCTTTATAGCCAAACTCATAAAAACTTAAAGTAGATTTATGATATTTCTTCTATGGTTATCTCGGGTTTAACATTTATACTATAATTCTTATGGTATATGCAAAATCCTGGTGCTTTACCTTTAACTTTTTTCAGTTCTTTTCTTAAAGTATAATCTACAGTTGCCTTTGTCTCATTCTTTTTTTCACTATAAAATGCAGCAAGAGATGCTGCTTCTACAAGAGTTTTGTCGCTTAATTCATCATAAGGT
>JAGBKB010000002.1 GCA_017934175.1 Lachnospiraceae bacterium
CTTTCTTTACTTCTTTTTCAAGATGTCTTTCAATATATACTTCCCTCATTTTTCCTCCGAGAAATCTAAAGTGATACTTTATTTTACTCTAAACTTGGCTATATGTCAAGTTGGGATTTTAAACTGATAAAGTAAAAATTTTTTACAAAAAAGAGCCACCTATGTGGCTCATTATAGTAATTATAACACATTATTAAAACTCATCTCTATAAGTGCCTTAATCTTTTTATCACTTACCTTACCAATCTCTATACTCACCCAATGTGTCTTATTCATATGATATGCTGGTGCGAAGCCTTTGGTGTTTTTTATAGATGTTATAAGTTCAGGATCAAGTTTTACATTTATTACATCTATTATGTGGTCTTTATCAGAATTGCGATACACTTTGTTGTATGGCACATCCATTATTATTCCAAACCATTTCTTTTTATTATTTCTAAAAACTATATTGCATCAGCCAAGAGAAAGTATACACTTTTATCGCCCTTGCCATATCATTTAAAATAATCATAAACCCTCTCCATCGCTTCCCTTGTCTTTTCAATAGTGTTAAAAGATGTAAGCCTAAACCAATTTTTGCCATTTTCCCCAAAGCCTTCTCCTGGTGTACCTACGAGCGCAAGTTTATAAAGCATCAAATCAAAAAATTCCCAAGAGTTCATAGCATTCGGACACTTAAGCCAAATGTAAGGCGAATGCTTCCCTCCGGTATATTTGATACCAAGTTTGTCAAGAGTCTCACAAATAGTCTTCGCATTTTCTTTATAATAGTTTAGATTTTCTTTAATTTGCTTTTGACCTTCCGAAGTAAAAACTGCACTTGCAGCTTTTTGAACTATGTATGAAACTCCATTAAATTTTGTTGTTTGACGACGAAGCCACATCTTATTAATCTTGTTGTCATCTTTTAAATCAAATGGCACAATAGTATATCCACATCTTACTCCAGTAAATCCTGCTGTTTTAGAAAATGAACAAAACTCAATAGCGCACTTTTTTGCACCTTCAATTTCATAAATACTTCTTGGTAAACTACTATCAGAGATAAAGCATTCATAAGCTGCATCAAATAATATTATTGCATCATTATCATTAGCATACTGCACCCATTTTTCTAATTGCTCTCTATCATAAACTGCTCCTGTTGGATTATTTGGGGAACACAGATATATTAAATCAGCATGAATACTAGAATCTGGCATAGGTAAAAATTTATTTTCTTCATTTGCATTTGCATATATGATTTTTCTTCCATCCATTATATTGGTATCTACATACACTGGATACACTGGGTCAGGGATTAATACCACATTTTCCTTATCAAATAAATCTAAAAAATTTCCAAGATCACTTTTTGCTCCGTCAGATACAAATATCTCATTTAATTCTAAGCTTACATTTTTCTTTTCGTAATATTCTTTTATTGACTGTTTTAAAAAATCATATCCTTGTTCAGGTCCATATCCTTTAAATGTTTCTTTATTTGCCATCTCATCCACAGCTTTGTGCATTTCTTTTATTACTTCACTACATAGTGGCAAAGTCACATCACCTATCCCAAGTTTTATTACTTCTTTATCTGGATTTGTTTTTATAAAATCATTAACTTTTTTTGCTATTGTAGAAAACAAATAGCTCTCGTTTAAATTTTTATAATTATCATTTAATTTCATATTAGATATCTATCTCCCCATAAAACGAATAATCAGCTTTTCCTGTCATAAAAACATTTTGTTTTGTGTTATCTAAAGAACCACTCCAAGTAATATTTAAATCTCCACCAGGCAAATGGACTATAACATCATTATCAAGAATTCCTTTCAAAACTCCAGCAACCACTGTAGCACACGCTCCAGTGCCACATGCAAGTGTTATGCCACAACCTCTTTCCCAGACATTTAACACGACTTCTTTTCTTGAAAGCACTTCTACAAATTCCACATTTGTTTTTTCTTTAAATAATTTATCATTTTCTATTTCAAAACCATATTTTAATGCACACTCTTTACTATTTTCTTCAACAAATATAATTACATGTGGGTTACCCATGCTTACAGCATATAGATCAAACTCTTTTCCATCTCTCGTGACATACTCATAGTCATTTGTATCATTTTCAAAAGGGATCTTGTTTGTTTCAAGTATTGGCATTCCCATATTAACCCTAACTTCATTCTCCGAAATTATTTTAGGAATTTTTATACCAGATAAAGTTTCCACGCTAAACTCATCTTTAGTTATAATTCCCTTGTCATGTACATACCTCGCAAAACATCTCATACCATTTCCGCACATTTCTGCTACCGAGCCATCTGAATTATAGAATATCCAAGATACATCAGCATTTTTAGTTTCACTATTTATAATGATAAGACCATCAGCACCTATAGAAAAATTTCTATTACATAGTTTAAGTGCCAACTCACTCGGGGTCAGTTTTATTTTTTCAAAATCCTCATAGTCAATAATTATAAAATCATTGCCTAAGCCATTCATTTTTGCAAACTTAATTCTTTCCATATCAACTCCTACAAAAGGCTCGCAGCAGTTCCTGTGCACATTCGTGCTACGGAACTTTGCATAAAAGTTTCTAAGCTTTTCTGCGAAAAGCAAGAAACATTAAAAAGCTTCGCCCCTACAATGGCTCCAAAAGTTCACCATCACGATACACACTCGCCCCTACATTCCACTTGCTCCGTAATTGCTGAGTACTCTTGCTGATGGGTCATCTACATCGCATCCTTTCCAAGATTTATTTGGCATCCAAAAATCTACTATCATCTTTGCATTATCTTTATAATACTTTTCAAATATCTCCCTATAGAGTAAAGATTCTTTAGTCCAAGGTTTAGCAAATGTATATTTCTCTTTCTTCTCTAAAAATTCTTCATCACTATAATACTTTTCAGCATATTCTTTTATGTCATCTACCATTGAGTGCCCTACTGCATCTGAAAATGCTGCCTTCTCTCTCCACAAAATGCTGTCAGGAAGATAGTCACCTTCAAATGCATGCCTTAACAAATATTTTCCCTTGTTATAAGTATTCATTTTAAGTTTTGGGTCAATGCTCATCACATATTCTACAAATTCAATATCTCCAAATGGCACTCTTGCTTCAAGTGAATTTTCAGATATGCATCTATCAGCCCTTAAGACATCATACATATATAGTTCTTTTATTCTCTTTTCAGATTCCTTTTGAAACTCGGTAGCATTTGGTGCAAAATCAGTATACTTATATCCAAATAACTCATCAGATATTTCTCCAGTAAGTAAAACTCTTATATCTGTTTTTTCATGAATATATTTACATACTAGATACATTCCCATAGATGCTCTTATGGTAGTTATGTCATAAGTACCAAGAATTGAAATTACTTTTTCAAGGTTTTTAATTACATCTTCTTTTGAAATTATAACTTCAGTATGATCACTTCCTATATAGTTAGCCACTTCTTTTGCATATTTTAAATCAATTGCATCAATGTCCATCCCGATTGTAAATGTTTTAATTGGAGTTTTAGATTCTTTAGCTGCTATAGAGCACACAAGTGATGAATCAAGACCTCCAGAAAGCAAGAATCCAACTTTCGCATCTGATACAAGTCTCTTTCTTACACCTTCTATAAGTTTTGACTTAATATTTTTGCACACAAGCTCTAAATCATCACTGCATTTACTTTTAGGCTCATATATTTTATTATATTCAAAAAACTTACCGTCGATGTAATAATGTCCTGGTGGAAATGCTTTAACTTCATCACATAATTCAACAAGATTTATTGCTTCACTTGCAAATATAATATTTCCATCTTTATCATAACCATAAAATAATGGTCTTATACCTATAGGGTCTCTTGCAGCTATGTATGTATTTTTATTTTTGTCATATATAACAAGCGCATACTCAGCATCAAGCATTTTGAACATTTCAAATCCATATTCAAAATACAAAGGTAATAACACCTCACAATCAGACTCACTTTTAAAACTGTATCCCTTGTTTATCAAGTCATCTCTAAGCATTTTGAAATCATAAATTTCACCATTACATATTACATATGAACCATCATATTTAAATGGTTGCATTCCAGATTCATTTAAATCCATGATTGCAAGTCTATGAAAACCCATCAAACTATCATTTATAGATATTATGTTGGTATTATCAGGGCCTCTCATCTTTGATTTCATAAAACCTTCTTTAAATGCACTCTTATTCTTATCTCCACCAACATAACACATTATTGAACACATACACTTAACTCCTTTTTAATCCAATCATTAAAACTATATTCTATGGGCTCGCATAGCTCGCCCCTACTACATATTATCTATAAAATAAAATGCTTAACTACTTTATTGAAAATAATATGTCCCCATACGATGGCATTGGCCAACAATCTTTTGATACATAAGTTTCTGCTTCATCCACAAAGTCTCTAAGCACATTCATTTTTGGAATTACATTATCTCTAATCGCATAACTTTGTTCTGTAATATTTGAAGCATCATCAATCTTACTTACGACTTCCGCTAATTCCTCTTCAGATGAATATATATTATCTAATAATGCTGACAGTTTTTTAATTAGACTTTCTTCATATTTGCTCTTCATATCTTTTACTACTGCACTCCTCTTTTCAGAAGTAGTTGCAAGTTTATCTATATAACACTCTATAGAAGGGATTATCATTCTTAATGTCATTTCAATCATAGTATTCGCTTCTATCCTTACTTGTTTACAATAATTATCAAGCATGATATCACATCTTGATTTAAGTTCATTGATTGTAAACACTTTGTGGCCAGTGAGCATCTTCACATTTTTTTCATCTAAACTATGTGGCATACAATCAGGAGTTGTAGTGTAATTTAAAAGTCCTCTTACCTCTGTTGCTTCTTTTACCCAAGATGCATCATAGCCATTTCCATTAAATAAAATTCTCTTATGATCTTTTATAGTATTTCTAATCATGCTGTGGAGGTCCTCTTCAAAATTAGATGAACCTTCAAGTCTATCAGCATATATTTTTAGTGATTCAGCTACAGCTGAATTTAACATTATATTCGCACAAGCTATACTATTTGAAGACCCTAAACTTCTAAACTCAAATTTATTTCCAGTAAATGCAAATGGTGATGTGCGGTTACGATCTGTAGTATCTCTTGCAAACTTAGGTAATACATCAACACCAAGTTTTATGAGTTTCTTCTCAGTGCCAGTGTAAGGAGTGTCTGACTCTATAGCATCAAGTATTGCAGTTAATTCATCTCCCAAAAACATTGAGATGATTGCAGGTGGTGCTTCATTTGCTCCAAGTCTATGGTCATTACTTGCTGTCGCCACTGATATTCTAAGTAAATCTTGATAATCATCTACTGCTTTTATAACTGCACAAAGGAATAATAAAAACTGTGCATCTTCATATGGTGTAGCGCCAGGCGATAATAGATTTATACCATCATCTGTTGTCATAGACCAATTGTTGTGCTTACCACTACCATTCACACCTGCAAATGGTTTTTCATGAAGTAAACATACAAGCCCATGCTTAGCTGCAACTTTTTGCATTATCTCCATAGTCAATTGGTTTTGGTCTGTCGCTAAATTTGTTGTAGTAAATATTGGTGCTAATTCATGTTGCGAAGGAGCTACTTCATTGTGCTCTGTCTTAGCAAGAATACCAAGTCTCCAGAGTTCAACATTTAAATCATCCATAAATGCTTGCACCTTTGGTTTTATAACTCCAAAATAATGATCATCCATTTCTTGACCCTTAGGTGGCTTAGTACCAAATAATGTTCTACCAGTATATTTTAAATCAGGTCTCTTGTCATACATTTCTTTTGTGATAAGGAAGTATTCTTGCTCTGCTCCAACTGAAGTATGGACATATTTTGTAGTACTGTTGCCAAATAATTTTAATATTCTTAATGCCTGCTTATTTAATGCTTCCATAGAACGAAGCAAAGGAGTTTTTTTATCAAGTGCATCTCCACTATAAGAACAAAATGCTGTAGGTATGCACAAAGTTTTATTTTTTATAAATGCATACGATGTCGGGTCCCAAGTTGTATAACCTCTAGCTTCAAATGTTGCACGAAGTCCACCTGATGGAAATGATGAAGCATCTGGTTCACCTTGAATCAATGCCTTTCCAGAAAATTTCATGATGACTCCACCATCTGGTGATGGCTCTATAAATGATTCGTGCTTCTCTGCTGTAATTCCTGTAAGTGGTTGGAACCAATGTGTATAATGTGTAGCACCTTTTTCTATAGCCCAACTTTTCATAGCTTCAGCAACTGAATCTGCAACACTTAATTCAAGATTTGCTCCCTCATCAATTGTTTTTTTAAGTGATGCATATGTTTTATCACTTAACATTGACTTCATAACTCTATCATCAAACACTAATTCTCCAAAATATTTTGGTACAGCTGTCATTTCCATAATTCTTTCCTCCAATTAATTATTATCATTTTGTAATTCTTTAAATGCTTTGTATCTTGCATCTTCTTTACTTAATCCTTCTAACTCATACTTTTCTATAATTCCTATAATTTTTTTGTAGTTATAAGGTATGATTTTTTTGAAATATTGAATATGTTTATCAAATTCTTCTAATATATGTTTTGCTTTTTTTGATCCAGTACATTTTTCATAATCAATTAATATTCTTTTTAAATCTTCTATATCTGCTCTTTCATTTAACTCTTCTATGTTTATAATTGACTTATTGGTTTTTGTATAAAGTATGTGTTTCGCATCTAGTATATAAGCAACTCCTCCACTCATTCCAGCTGCAAAATTTTTGCCTACATCTCCAAGTATGATGGCTTTCCCTCCTGTCATATATTCAAGTCCATGATTGCCACAACCTTCACATACTGCTATAGCACCAGAGTTTCTAACCATAAATCTTTCTCCAGCTACTCCACATATATATGCAGTACCTGATGTCGCACCATAGAGAGCCACATTTCCTATAATTACACTTTCATTTTCTTCATAGTTTGCTTGGTTCGGTGGCTTAACAATTAATTTTCCGCCAGATAAACCTTTGCCAAATCCATCATTTGCATCTCCAGTAAGTTTCATTGTAAGACCTTTTGGTATAAATGATCCAAAACTTTGTCCGCCACTGCCAACAAATGAAATATTTATGCTATCATCTTCTAAACTTGATCCATACTTATTAGTTATACTTGAACCTAGTATTGTACCAACCGTCCTGTCTACATTTGATATCTTAACATTGTCAATATTAAGTTTATCTTTAGCATCCCACTTTTCAAATAATGGCAAAAAATGTTTTTCATCAATAGTATTATCTAAGTTTAAAACTTGATTTGAAATAAAATGTCTTTCATTATGTTTAGTGAGTGTGTCATTTAGAAAATAGTTCATATCAATAAGTTTTGATCTTTTTGTATTTTGTTTATCATTTACTTTTAATAAATCACTTCTACCAATCATTTCATTTAAATTTCTAAATCCAAGCTTTGCCATTATCTCTCTTAGTTCTTCTGCAACAAATAGCATAAAATTACATAGATACTCAGGTTTTCCTTTAAACCTTTTCCGCAAATCTTCATTTTGCGTTGCTATCCCAAATGGGCAAGTATCCTTATTGCATACTCTCATCATCATACAACCAAGTGACACAAGTGGCGCGGTTGCAAAACTAAACTCATCTGCTCCTAAAAGTGCTGCGATTGCAACATCTCTACCAGTCATCAATTTTCCATCCGTTTCAATGGCAACTCTATTTCTTAAACCATTTTCTATCAAATCTTTTTGAGTTTCAGCAAGTCCAAGTTCTAAAGGTATGCCTGCATTATGTATAGAACTTACAGGAGCAGCTCCAGTGCCACCATCATAGCCAGATATTAGTATTACATCAGCACCCGCCTTTGCTACACCGCATGCTATAGTTCCTACACCAATTTCAGAAACGAGTTTCACAGATATTTTTGCATTTCTATTTACATTTTTTAAATCATAGATTAGTTCAGCCAAATCTTCTATTGAATATATGTCGTGATGCGGTGGTGGTGAAATTAATTCTACTCCCGGTGTTGAATATCTTCTTTCAGCTATCCAAGGGTAAACTTTCTTTCCAGGTAAATGCCCTCCTTCACCTGGCTTTGCTCCTTGAGCCATTTTTATTTGTATCTCATCTGCATTATTTAAATATTCGCTAGTTACTCCAAATCTTCCTGATGCCACTTGCTTAATTTTGCTATTTCTATCTGTATTAAATCTCTCAGGGTCTTCACCGCCTTCACCAGTATTTGACTTTGCGCCAAGACTATTCATAGCTTTAGCGATAGTTTCATGTGCTTCTTTTGATATAGACCCATAAGACATAGCACCAGTCTTAAATCTTTTTACAATTTGATGTGCATCTTCAACTTCTTCTAGTGGGATAGAATTGTTTGTTTCCTTGAATGTGAGTAAATTTCTTAGAGTGTGTGGACTTCCATTATTTACAAGTGATGAATACTCTTTAAATAATTTATAGTCACCAGTCCTCAATGCTTTTTGCAATGCAATTATGTTTTTCTTACTATATAAACATTCATCATTATCAAACATCTCTTCAATTTTATTTATCTCATCAAATGCTTTGTTATGTCTATAAATAATATCTTCTGAAATTTCATTTATTCCTATTCCACCAACCCTACTAACTATTCCCATAAAGTATTTATCAATTACATCTTTTGATATTCCTATTGCTTCAAATATTTTTGCAGACTGATAAGACTGTAAAGTTGATATTCCCATCTTAGCTGCTGTCTTTACTACTCCGTGAAGTAATGCTTGATTGTAATCATCTATTGCTTCATGAGATTCTTTATCAAGAATTCCTTTATCTATCATTTCTTCTATACATTCATGAGCTAAATATGGATTAATTGCACGAGCTCCAAATCCAAGTAGCATTGCCATCTGGTGTACATCTCTTGGCTCTCCACTTTCTAATATTATAGAAACTTTCATACGTTTCTTAGTCTCAACTAAATGCTGCTCAACTGCCGATACTGCCAAAAGCGATGGCATAGGGAGATTATTTTCATCAACTCCTCTATCTGAAAGAATAATGATATTAGTTCCCTCGCTACATACTTTATCAATATTTTTAACTAATTGATTGATCGCATTATCAAGTGATGTGTTCTTATTGTATAAAATAGATACCGTGTCACATTTTAGAAATTCATCATTCAATGTTTTTATTTTCAAAATATCAATTCCAGTTAAAATAGGTGAGTCTACTTGTAACATATGACAGTTATCACCATTTGCATTTAATAAATTTCCATCCGTTCCTATATAAGTATTAGTATCTGTAACAATTTCTTCTCTTATAGAATCAATAGGTGGATTGGAAACCTCTGCGAATAGTTGTTTAAAATAATAGAATAGTAAGGGATGTTTTTCTGATAATACTGCAAGTGGTTCATCATGTCCCATAGATGCAGTTGCTTCCACACCATTTCTTGCCATGGGAAGTATTTGATTTTTAATTTCGTCATCTGTATATGCAAATATTTTATATAATTTTTTTCTAATACCTTCACTATGAATAGGTACTTTGTGATTTGGAATTTTCACATCATTTAAATCAATTAAGTTTAGTGATAACCATTCCCCATATGGATGCAAATTTGTATAATACGATTTACATTCCTCATCAGATATTATTCTTCCATTTTTTACATCTATAAGTAAAATGTTGCCAGGTTTCAGTCTTGACTTTTTAATTATATGTAAATCATCTATGTCTAAAACTCCAACTTCTGAAGATAGTATTAATCTATTATCATCTGTTATATAATATCTTGCAGGTCTAAGTCCATTTCGATCAAGAGTAGCACCAATCAACTCACCATCTGTAAAAAGTATAGCAGCCGGTCCATCCCATGCTTCCATCATAGTAGAATAATAATGATAAAAATCTTTTTTATTCTCACTCATATGATCATCTTTACTCCATGGTTCAGGAACAAGCATCATCATCGCAAGAGGAAGTGGTATACCATTCATAACAAAAAATTCAAGTGTATTATCTAGCATCGCAGAGTCTGAACTTACATTTTGAATTATTGGATAAATTTTTTCTTTATAATTATCTAACTTATCACTATGTAAAGTTTCTTCTCTTGCATACATCCTATCAAAGTTACCTCTTATAGTATTTATTTCTCCATTATGAGCAATCATTCTATATGGGTGAGCTTTTGACCAAGATGGTAGAGTGTTAGTAGAAAAGCGAGAATGAACTATAGCTATAGCAGTTTCAAAATCTTCATCTTGCAAATCGTTGTAGAATTGTCTCAACTGATTTACTAAAAGCATTCCCTTGTAAACTATAGTTCTTGATGAAAATGAATTAATAAATGTTTTATTTGATTTGTGCTCAAATTCTATTCTACATATATAAAGCCTACGATCAAATTCTATTCCTTTCTCACAATCGTTTGGTCTCTCTACAATACACTGCATTATTTTTGGCATACAATCAATTGCTTTTTTACCTAGCATTTTATAATTAATAGGAACATCTCTCCAACCAAGTATGTTTAAACCGTTATTTTTACAGACATTTTTGAAAAGATTTATTTCTTTTTCTCTCTCATCATCATTAGGGAAAAATATCATTGCTATTCCATAGTCGCCAATATTCCCAAGATGTATATTATAATCTTTTGCAACTCTTTCAAAAAACTTATGTGGTATTTGAGTTAAGACTCCGACTCCATCTCCAACTTCACCACTTGCATCTTTGCCAGCTCTATGTGAAAGCCTTTCAACAATTGATAATGCATCATCTAATATGCGATATTCTTTTTTACCATCTATATTTGCAACTAAGCCTATACCACAAGCATCTTTTTCTTTATACAGATTATCGTAGAAACTATGCAAATATTCTGAATTACTATTTTTCATTTTTCTCTCCATTATCAAACTTATTTAGTAAACGATGATTTATTGTTATTTATCTTGTAAAATTTTAGAATTCAATCAATATTTCTTAACTATTAGCTAATTATAGAGTATTGACATTAAAAAATAAAATACTTATAATTTAAGTATTATGATACCTTTTAGGTATGATAAAAATTAGGGGGATTTTATGGATTTAAGACAAATAAAATACTTTTTGGCTGTGGCTGAAGAAAGAAACATCACAAAGGCAGCAAAAAAACTGCACCTATCTCAGCCACCACTTAGCAGGGCACTTATAGACCTTGAAAATGAATTTAATTGTAAACTTTTAATTAGAGGTAAAAGAAATATAACCTTGACTCCTGAAGGGCTTGCACTTAAAAGGCGTGGTGAACAACTAATCACATTAACTGATATGACTAAAACAGAAATACTTAATATGGAACAAGGGCTAAGCGGAACTCTTTACATTGGTCATGTAGATAGCGATGGTCCTACACTTATAGCAGAATGGATATCTTCATTCAAAAAAATTTATCCAAATGTCACTTACAATTTATGGTGTGGGACTGTAGATGACTTAACTGATCGTTTGAAATCCGGCCTGATAGATTTAGCTATAACTATGTCTCCGTCGTCAAGTGATATGATAGAAGGAATCAAAGTTTTTTCGGAAGATTGGGTTACTATAATTCCATCAAAGCATCCGCTAGCTAAAAGTAAAAAGCCAAATGTAAATGTCAAGGAATTAGTAAATGAAGATTTAATTATCTCATCAAGAAAAATAAGAGAAAATGAAATTAGAGAGTGGTTTAAACCAACTAATATTGAGCCACATTTTATAGTTAAAACTGCTCACTCTTCAAATGCAGCAAAACTAGTTGCAAAAAATATTGGTATAGCATTATTCCCAGCATCAGTTGCCAAAAATATTTCTGGTGATACAGATGTAATTATAAAAAAAGTAACTCCTACGATGAAAGTTGACTATCTATTATCTTGGAATAAAGAGAAAGAATTAAAGGCATTAGCAACAAAATTTATAGATCATGTGAAAAGTTTATAATAAAAAAACTCTCCATAGCGGAGAGTATTTCATTTATATAATATATTTGTTACTATAAAACTCTATGCAATTATCCCGCCACCAAGAACTATATCACCATCATAAAATACTGCTGATTGACCTTTTGTTATTGCCTTTTGTTTCTCTTTAAATGTAACTTTTGCATTTTTATCATCAAGCATATGTATCTCTGCTTCTGATTCTTCTTTTCTATATCTTGGTTTTACTTTACATTTAAAAGCATTCTTAGGCACGACTTCACTTACAAAACTAACATCCGTCACAAACATTTCATCGCTATATAAATCTTCTTCTTTGCCGAGGGTAACTTCATTTTTATTCGCATCAATTTTTGTCACAAAATATTTTCCATCAAGTTCTATGCCAAGTTTTCTATGCTGACCTATGGTATAATTTATAATTCCCTTATGTCTGCCAAGTACTTTCCCATCTTCGTTTACTATATTACCATCTTTAATCTCTTCAGTTGCATTGATTTTAATTACTTTTACATAATCGCCATCTGGTACAAAACAAATATCTTGACTATCTTTTTTATCGGCATTTGTAAATCCATTTTCTTTTGCAATGTTTCTAATATTTACTTTTTCATAATCGCCAAGTGGAAAAAGCAAATGACTTAATTGATCTTGATTTAAAAAATACAAAACATAACTTTGGTCTTTTGTTTTGTCAATCGCTTTCTTCAACATATATTTTCCATTTACAAATTCAATCCTTGCATAATGACCTGTGACCACATAATCACAATTTAGTATTTTCATTCTCTCAAATAATTTGTCAAACTTCATATACTTGTTGCAATCTATACACGGATTTGGCGTGGCACCATTCATGTACTCACTTACAAATTTATTGATAACTTTTTCTTTAAATAAATCTTTAAAGTTAAATGTATAATGCTTTACATTGTACTTATTACAAATACTTCTTGCATCAAGTACATCATCTACACTACAGCAAGTACGACTGTTACTCACACCTGCAGTTTCGTTATCATATAAATTCATAGTACAAGCAAGGCATTCAAAGCCATCATCAATAAGTAATTTTAATGCCACGCTTGAATCTATGCCACCACTCATCGCTACAAGAACTCTTTTGTTATTATTTACACTATCCATACACATTTATTATACCATATTTGTAATAGTTTTAATAAGTAACAAGTATTATATCTACTTTATTACCCCGCCCTCTACCACAAGACTATTCTCATATTCAAGTCCATAAGTATCTACAAGTGTTGCTTCATAATCTTTATGGAAGAAGTTTTCTTGTCCAAGGCTCTTTATTTCATTATTCAGCCAATTGAGTAAAGTTGTATTCCCTTTTGTAACTGCTGGTGCGATTGTATCATTGCTTCCAAGTGATGGTATACCTACAGTATAACCTTCATTTTGAAGAGAATATGCGATAACTTCGGTATTGTCATTTGCCCATGCAACAGCATTTCCATTTTCAAGTGCATTTTTTGCATTGGCATAAGTATCATATTTTTGTAGTTTGATTTCAGGATTATTTTGCATTAAGTATAGTTCTGCAGTTGTTCCTGAAATAACTATCACCTGTTCGTCTTTTCCAATTTGAGATAAATCTGTGATAACTTTGCTATTCGGAGATACAACACCAAGAGCAACATTCATATATGGTAATGCAAAATCAACTTTTTTCGCTCTGTCTTCCGTAACTGTAAAATTTGCAAGAATAATATCTACTTTTCCAGTTTCAAGATACTCAACTCTATTGGCTGCTTCTGTAGATACATAATTGATTCTAACACCTAAATCTTTTCCTATTCTCTCAGCAAAATAAACATCATAACCTTGGTATTTACCATATTCATCAACATACCCAAATGGATTTTTATCAGAAAATACTCCAATATTAATAGTTCCACTTTCTTTAATTTGATCAAGAGTTCTATAAATTGTTGATGAGCTATTTGTAGAAGAATTTGCTTTGCTACTATTACCAGATGCCTTTCCTCCACAAGCAATTAAAGATGTTCCCAATAAAATACTTAACCCTACTACGATACTTTTCTTAAAAAAAATTTCCTTTTTCATAATTATTTTCTCCTTTATTTTCTTTTTTGTTTATAAGTAAAAGTGTCTAAAAATGCTTTAACTTTTTCCGACTTTGGTGATTCAAAAAAATCTTCTGGGCTTGTTGCTTCAATAATTGATCCTTCATCCATAAACACAATTCTATCAGCAACCGCTCTAGCAAATAGCATTTCATGTGTCACTACAAGCATTGTCTTTCCCATATCAGCAAGCTCTAATATTACCTCTAAAACTTCTCTTGTCATCTCAGGATCTAGAGAAGCTGTAACCTCATCAAAGAGTAGTATTTCTGGATTCATACATAATGCACGCACTATAGCAACTCTTTGTTTCTGGCCACCTGACAATTGACTTGGCATACTATATGCTTTCCCTTCTAAACCTACCCTCTTAAGCAATACCTTTGCATCTTCAATTACTTCCTTCTTTTTTCTTTTTTGAACTTTTATTGGTGCTAGAATAATATTATCTAACACATTTTTATGTGGAAATAATTCATAATTTTGAAATACCATTCCTATTTTTTGTCTTATCTCTGACAAATTACTTTTCCTATTGGAAATTGTCTCTCCACACAATTTTATTTCTCCACCTTGGACATCTTCCAATAGGTTAATACATCGTAGAAGTGTGCTCTTCCCACACCCACTTGATCCAACTAATACCACAACTTCTCTTTTATGTAATTTTAAACTTAAATCTTTTATTGCAAAATTCTCATCATATTTCTTATGTAAATGGGAAATTTCCAATATCACATCTTTTTTATTCTCATCTAACATTATTTCCACCTCTTTTCAAGTTTCATTGATAAAACACTTATAGGCCAACATATTAAAAAGTATAGAATAAAGACTACCAAATAAACACCAAATGCTGCATTCTTACTTAACATACGATTAGCCTCTATAATTTGCTGTGCCACTTTTATCATTTCAACAACTCCAATCATAAGTACTAAACTTGTAGTTTTTATCATTCTTGTGATTAGATTTATTGATATCGGTATAATTCTTCTTAGCGATTGTGGTAAAATTACATAAATGAATGTCTGTAATCTACTTAAACCAAGTGCCTCGGCACTTTCATATTGATGATTTGAAACACTTGAAAGAGAGCCTCGAACGATTTCACCCATTTCTGCTATACCCCAAAGTGAGAAAACAATTATAGCTGATAGTTCTCCAGTCAAGTTAATTCTAAATACTCTTGTACTACCGAAATACACAATAAACAATAATACTAATTGTGGCATGATTCTTATAAAGTCAATATAGATTCTTGACACAACTCTAACCGCTATGTTTTTCTTTTGTATCAATATTCCAAAAGCTAACCCTAATGCAACACTAATTGCTATAGAAATTAAACTTATTTTAAGTGTCACTAAAAGCCCGCCCATTAGTCTTAAGAAATTATGGCCTTTAAATAAAACATCAATTCCTAAGTCTTTCACATAACTAAACATACTTGATTTTCCTTTCAATCAAAATTCCTATAATCGATACAGGTAATAATATAATTAAATAGAAAAGCACTAACATCAACAAAGCTTCAATGGTATTATAATATATTCCAATTAAATCTTTTGCAGTAAACATCAAATCCATTATACTAATTGCCGAAAATACTGATGTCTCCTTTAATAAAAATATAATGTTGGCAATTATTCCATGTAGACTTACTCTTATTGCTTGTGGCATAATTATATATATTATTGTTTGTAACTTACTAAATCCTAAACTGTAAGCACTCTCTTTTTGGATTACATCTATAGCCTCTATTCCGCTTCTGAAGGTCTCTGCCATATAACTACCTCCCAAAAATGCGAGTCCTAAAATTGCGCACATTTCTGCCTTAATCGAAATGCCAACTTTAGGAAGTCCATAATAAATAAAGAATAATTGAATAATTAGTGGTGTATTTCTACTTAATTCTATATAGAACTTGGTAATATTTCTAAGCACTGGCACTTGATAAAAAGTAATTATAGTTAATGCTAAGCCAATAATAATTGCAAATATTATCCCTATAATTCCTATTTTAAGTGTTAATATTGCTGCCTCCTTATAGAGTGGAAGAAATTTTATAATAAATTCATAATCCATGCTACATTTACACACCCTTTCACAATAAAAAATGCTACGGACTCATTTTCCGTAGCATTTAACAAATATTATTTATTACTTCTAACTATTTTTTGTATGCACACGAAAAATGAATTGCTTTCATGCAACATACACAACAACTATTTAAATTTGCATATACTTTTTTCATGTGAATTACCTACAATTATTATATCATTATATAAAATAATGGCAATACTTTTTTTCTCATTTAGGTTATATGTTTTATAACAACTTATTGGAAATTTATATAAACTATAGTATAATTTGTATATGATAAAAAACATTCAAAATATAGAGATATGTATAAATGACTTTATGAATATCAAAGACAACAATGATGTTGTGGTTATTGATATGCGAAGTGATATTGAAAGGTCATACGGCAATATAAAAAATAGCATTCATCTTGATGGTGAAAATCTCAAAAATGACCCACCTCACGATGCAAATAAAAACTACATTATCTGTTGCTCTCGCGGAAAAACAAGCTATGAAATAGCAAAAGAACTTAGAGACAGCGGATTTTCAAACTATTATAGTCTAAAAGGTGGATACTCATCTTATGTACTTTATTTGATTAGAAATGATAAACAAAATGAATCTAATACTATTCTTTTAGACAAAGTTGAAAAATCAATACAAACTAAATTTAGAACAAATCTTATGTCTAATTTTCTAAAAGCAATAAAAACCTATAAGTTAATAAATGAAAATGATAAAATTGCTATCTGCATATCAGGTGGCAAGGATAGTTTTCTTATGGCTATGCTATTTAGAGAATTAAAAAAATGGTCTAAGATTAATTTTGATGTAGAGTATATATCTATGGACCCAGGATATAACGAAACTAATAGAAAATTAATTGAAGAAAATGCTAAGGCACTTGATATACCAATTAAAATATTTGAATCTGATATATTTGATATTGTGTACAATGAAGAAAAATCCCCTTGCTATCTATGTGCAAGAATGAGAAGAGGGCACCTATATGCATATGCTAAAAAAATATCATGCAATAAAATAGCACTTGCACACCACTATGATGATGTTATAGAAACAATTCTTATGGGTATGCTCTATGGCGGGCAAATGCAGTCTATGCTTCCTAGATTAAAAAGCACTAACTTTCAAGGAATGGAACTCATACGTCCACTATATCTTATAAGGGAAGATGACATAATAAATTGGCGAGATTATAATGATTTACATTTTTTGCAATGTGCTTGTAAATTTATAGACACTTGCACAACTTGTAATAACAATGAAAATGCATCTAAAAGACTTGAAGTAAAAAAGATTATAAAAACTCTTAAAGAGAAAAATCCATATATAGAAAGCAACATCTTTAGGAGTGCTGAAAATGCACAAGTTGATACTCTTCTTTCTTACAAAATAAAAGGAGTGAAACACTCCTTTCTTGAAAATTTTGATGATTAATTAATATTATTTAAATTTTATCATTAATTCTTTTCCAGCATTCCATGCTTGTCTGGCTCTTTTACCAGTAATATACCACTTTAAAATTAGTCAAATATAGGTACATTAAATTCAAAGAAAGTGTCAATAATGACATAAATTCACTGCAACGAAGGTATTGATACAACAAAAAAAACGCTAATATAAAGTATATTAGCGATTTTGATTTTATTTTTATTTCTCATACTGCTACTTTTTTAAAAGATTTTGCATAAAATAATTTAAAATTACATATTTTTCAAAAAGGTGTAAAAAAAAGTGTATACTTTCTCTTGACTGATGCAATACAGAACTATACTATATACTATATACTTTTTCGAGGCGCCTTTATTTTAGCGCAACCCATATTATAGGTCTAACCCCTTTATTACCATCAACAGATGACGAGCAAACCTTACCGTCTTCATTAATATAATTATATACATTGGTTCCATTTGTAAATTTTAACCAATACTCACAAAACTCATTTGCGTCAATATGTTCTTTTACTTTAGGAGATTCAATCATTAGCTTATTAAAGAGTGCATGCATGCTACATCTTGCTTTTAAATACAAAATGTTTCTATTATTAAAATATTTGTCTATATCATCAGTAGTTAATAACGAGCAATATTCTCCATGTTCATTAGAAATAATTGCAGTTTTTTCTTTTGATGAAAATATCTTATTATAATAATTGTCGTTAATAAAATGTTGCAAGTCACTATCATTCCAATTCAAATTTGTGTCTACACTATCAATTTTTTTCCAATCTAGTATTTTGCTACTTAACAATAGTGCTTTTGAGTTCTCTTTATATAATACTCTCCACTCAAGACGAGTGTCTATAGACATAATTTGATTATATTTTCCAAAAAGAATTGTATCATTCTTATCATCATCGTCTTGTATTAAGTGTTTAGGAATTGTTTTTTTGCTATTAATTATTAACCTTAATCCTCTTTTACTATCAACATCTAACTCATTATACTCCGAAAATATATCTAATACTTCTTCTTCACTTGTTTCTTCATCATTTCCTTCTTCGTATTTATCGTACCAATTACCTCCTTCGTCGCCTCCATTTGTTGTAAAAGTATGTACATAATCAATTCTATTACCTTTGGTGTCATAAATAGTCATCACTTTTCGACCATCACCTATTTGCAAACACCATAATTTGCCCTCTTTATCAAAATTAACCTCTTTAATTCTAACATTAGCATAAACAATATCTAATTCTTCTTCACTTAACTTATCATAATCAGCATAAGTCCCATATTCCTGCATTTCTAACTGCTGATATAATTCTAAAAACTTATTATTCAAAAAATCAGAGTTTTTATTATTACATGATATTATTAACAAAAATACAATTATCATAACTGCTATGATTTTAAATCTTTTTATCATTTTAATTCCTCTTTTAATAAAAAATAATAACTAATTTAATTATTCTAAATGCTAATTTTTTACACAATGAAATATTATGTATTTTTATATTTATATCACTAAGTGTTTAACAATTAAACAGAGTAGAATGCGACTCTATTAAATCATTTTTTTTAATTCTTTTATTGTATATTAACCGAATAATCAGAATTAATATCTAAGCTACATTCTAATACCTTTCTTTCGTTAGTAGTAATTGAATCATACTGCTGTAATATTTTTCTTTCATCATCAAAATCTACCTCTCTTTCAACCCCATCTTTTGTATGAATAATCTTCCTTTCCCAGTTATCTTTCTCAACTTTTATATACCCATCAAAAACCTTATCTATTAAAACTAATTTATTATCTTTCATTAAATAATAAGCATATTCATCAAAATCTATATTCCCTTTTGAGTGTTTGCATATGATGGAGTCACCAATTAATGTATAATAAGTATAATAACCTATTTCATGGTCACCAACACTATTAATTAAACAAAATGGTTTATCATTATACATAGTAAACATATATAAAATAGTACCTTTATCTTTGTGTGTATATAAAATAATTTCATCAACCCCATTATTATCAATATCAAAAATGCTATAATAACATTTATCAATACTTGATATCAAATTAGTCCAACCAGTATCATAATCACGATTAACATATTCATAATACTCATTTTTTAATAATTTAATTACATCATCATAATTATTTATATTTTCAGGATTGCCACCATATATATTAATTGGTTCAATGGGATTTATTGAAGTGTCATTTAAAACTTTAGTAGTATTTAGCTTAGCAACTTGAATTGTTCCACATGATGATAAACTCAAAACCATAAAAAGTATTAACATTTTTTTATACATTATTTCTACCTCGCAAAATTAGACAAATATATATACTATTGTTTAATTATATTATATCATAATATAAAAGATTACAATACTATTGTTTAAGATTTAGTCTATTAATAAAATAATATATAATATATACTAATAGTATAATAATACCAACAATCAAATATAGCAATTCAGTTCTAAATCCAGCAATACACAAAAAACCATCAACACCATGAATTAATAAATTAAACCATATTAATCTTAAGTGTCTTCCCAAGTGCACCAGATAACCTAATCAAAAAATCCACTGTATGATTATAATCGCCACTTTCAAATTTTGATATGCTTGACTTTGTTGTTCCCATTTTTTGAGCTACTTTTTCTTGGGTCATTTTCTTTTTAAGTCGTACATCAATAGCCTTTGATATCAATTCATATCTTGGCGCAAGTTCACCATACTTGGATTTCAACATCTAACTATTATTAAACAATTCTCTTTTAACACTTGCATGACTTTCGAAGCATCTATTTATCATTTTCTTTACTTTAATTAATAATAATAGTCAAATATCTTTGCTTGCAAAAATGATATTACTTTTCTATGTAAGTTCTTTATTCTATTATATGTTTCTATCATCTTGTTGTAATTCGCATTGGTTTTAACATTATTAATTATCAAGTTGTTAATTTCCATTTTCTTTTTAATCTCTATATTATTATGTAATAAATTATCAACTAATTTATCATTGTTTTTATCAACACAATCATACAATATACTTCCACAATTACAAGGAATGAGAATACCTATATGCTTTTCATTTAATATTTTCGTTATTTCAATATATAACTCATTTTCACTAGTTTCATAAAAATTAAAATACTCATCATAACTATCAAATATTTCATTCATATAATTATTCAATAAACTATCAACAAGCAGACTTCTGTAATCATGTTGTATATCATGCCATAATTTATATATTGGATGTTTAATTATCGTTTGCCTTTCTGTCTCTTTTTCTATATAAGAAACAAAATGCTCATTTATAATTTCATTGTTAATATAAAACATCCGTAATACTTCATTGTATATTTCTATTTTAACTTTATCATACTCTCGTTTTTTATCTTTATGCCTGAAATATAATAACGTAATAAAAGAAAAAGATGATGACATGACCAAAGTAAAAATTGATATTTTAACTGTTAGATCTATGCTATACATTAATCCTTTCTTTGAAAACAACAACAATATCGCAAAAATATCCGCTAAAAATATAATAAAAAAACCAATTATAAAACCCATTGAATTACCCAAATATGTTAATGAGCATATTTTATTAATAGTTTCATCTATAAGTATAAATCTTTTTCTCAATAATCTTTTATTCATCAATACTTTATCCTACCCCACCACTAATATATCTCTGCTTCGCACTTCTAGGCTTATCTGGAATTGTCAACTCTATTTTGCCCTTTTCAATCAATCCTTTTAACAATACATTTATAATATAAAAATACGATAAATTCATATAGTCTACTATTTCTTGTCTTGTTCTCGGCTTTACACAATAGTTTATAATTTTCTCTTCTAAATCTTTCCTCTTTGATCGTCTAAACTCATCCTTCGTTTCACCACTATTATAAAATATAACTACAAACTCTCCATTTTCAACTTTAAACACTGGCATTTTTAATTTTGCTTCTTCAAATAATTGCCTTATCCTTGGTATGCCAGAATATCTATTCTCTGTAATCCCTAATATTTCCAATGCATTTGCAAGAGCTTCATTTCTCGTATTAATATTCACTCGCCCAAGATTCTCAATTGGCTCATTTCCATATATTCCACCTGGATTTTTAATTTCCATTCTATCCGAATACATTTCTAATGATATAGGAGTACCTTCAGTATAAATACTATAATCACGATGCACCAATGTGTTTAATATTGCCTCTCTAACTGCTTCCATAGGATATTCTGTTCTTGTTATACGTCTCCCATCTGAATTAATAACTATAGGTTTCTTTGAATTTTTTTCGACAAATGCTATTGCCTCATCTAACATTTCTTGAATTGGACCCATAATTCTTTTATCATCTAAAAATCTTTCGTTAATTTCATTTGACATGCCCTTTACAATTCCAGGAATAGCCATTGCTATGATTGAGAACTGTTTAAATTTTTCTTGTGGAAAATTTGAGAATAGTAATAACCCAGCAATCGTCCAATGATTATCATGTTTTAATCCCATTACTTCTAAAACTTTTTCATCTGTCATAGTTTTCTGAAAATTCGGTCTATCTTTTTTTACTTTATTCAAATATTCTTCAACTAATGCTTTATTAATTAATGTCTCATCTACCCCCTCAACTATTCTTTCATCATCTTTAATTCGCTTTTTATATGCTTCATAACTATAGACTTCATATGGGGACATTTTTTCATCTCGATCCCCAACTCTTTTATATGAACCATTTATCACACCACTACCCTTATAATATACTGGTCTCTCATATATATCTACACCAGGAACCTCAGCACAAACAACTGTTTTCCCGTCTATTACCGCACTTGAAATAATGGCATTTACATTGGGATACATTTCTTTACATTGCTTTTGAATATTCAATCGTAAAGAAGTTGCATCCTTTACTCCGCAGATATCAAAGTTATCTGTTTCGTTTATACCAAAAACAATTATTCCACCACCATCTTGATTCGAAAACGACGACAATGTATTATAAATATTTGGAATTCCACCTTTAGCAGATTTTAACTCCAAATAATTATCCTCTGTTTTAGAGGCCTTTACATTATTTATTAACTTTATTAAATCTTGCTCAACCATAGCTTAATTATACCACAATTTCATAATATGTCAATATATATCTTGATATAATTTATATTATCTTGATATAATTTATATTATCTTGATATAATATCTTGACAAGATAATATACCAAGATATTTAATTATGGTACTCAATCCTTAGATCAATAGTAGGATACTGCTGTTTCATATTTGCATAATTTTTTTAATTACATCTCGTATCCATATAGTTGTATTCTTTGATTCTTCTAAAATGACTTGCTTCTCTTTTCTCTTATAATGCTTTTTTAATTTAGTAATTATATCACCATTTATATTATCTCTTCCTATTGCCTTTAATGCTTGAATAAGTATTTTTGTATTCTCCGACATACCAACCAATTCTTTGCTTGCCCTATGGTTAAATTCTATCGTAACATTATTAATATTATACTTTTTATATGGGCCAGTGCTAACATAAGACCAATTTGCTGGTACTTGAGTTGACAATGACAATATATTTAATGCTGCATTACCATCAGGAGCAATTCCCCATTTTAAACCTCTCGCAATTGCCTTTGCTATCTCATTTGGATAAGGAACTGCATACTCATTTATAGCCTTACTATATTTTGGCTTATCGTACACTCCTCTTAACACTCTTCTAATAACGCCTCTTTTTTCTAGCGTTTGTGCATTCTTTTTAACATTTTCATAATCTAAATCATCAGTAAAATCCGACAACATAAATGCAGAGCCATAAGGCATACTTTCAATATATTTATTCATTTTTTCAATTTTAATAGTATCTATATTCACTAATATTATATATAATTAGGGAATGATTGTCGACCATCAATTCTCTTAGGATCGAGTTAAACATTTGTTATATTTCACATATTTCCCACAATGACACAAATTCACTGCAACATAGATTTTGATTTTATTTTTGATTTCTTAACTTATACTTTTTTGAAAGATTTTGCATAAACATATTTAAAATTTGTGAACAACTAAAGGGTCTAATTTTGTAAAAATTTACGCTGTAAAAATTTACGCTGTAAAAATTTACTATTGAAAAGTTACTTGTTTTTGATATAATAATATACAATAAAATCGTTACTCTGATTCCGAAGATTTTTCTAAGGGAAAAGGTACAAATTATTTACCCAAAATTTTATTCTATATACTATTAATTATTAGTATATGCTTTTTATAATTTGTTACCTCCCAAGGTAACTTTTTTATTTTAAGAAAAAATCTGGGAGGAAAAATATGTATAATCCAAAGTCATTGAAAGCTGAAGAGTTTATATCTGATGAAGAAATTAAAGAAACACTAGAATATGCTGAAAAGAACAAAAACAATTTGCAACTAGTAGACGAGATACTTGAAAAAGCAAAATTAAGGAAAGGGCTAAGTCATAGAGAAGCATCTGTGTTACTTGCTTGTGAAGACACAGAAAAAGTAAAACTTATGTATGACCTAGCTGAACAAATCAAAAAAGATTTTTATGGCAATCGTATAGTTATGTTTGCACCACTTTACCTATCAAACTATTGTGTAAATGGTTGTCTCTACTGCCCATATCACCAAAAAAATAAAACTATTCCAAGAAAAAAATTAACACAAGAAGAAATCAAGAAAGAAGTTATAGCCCTTCAAGATATGGGACACAAAAGGCTAGCAATTGAGTCAGGCGAAGACCCAGTTAATAATCCAATAGAATATATATTAGAAAGTATAAAAACCATTTATTCTATTAAACATAAAAATGGTGCTATCCGCCGTGTAAATGTAAATATAGCTGCTACAACAGTTGAAAATTATAGAAAATTAAAAGAAGTTGGCATTGGTACTTACATTTTATTCCAAGAAACTTACGACAAAAAAGCTTATGAATATTTACATCCAACTGGTCCAAAACATGATTACTGCTACCATACTGAAGCTATGGATAGAGCAATGGATGGTGGTATAGATGATGTCGGTATAGGTGTACTTTTTGGACTTGATAAATACAAATATGAATTTGCAGGACTTCTTATGCATGCAGAACATCTTGAGGCAGTCCACGGAGTTGGTCCTCATACTATTTCTGTACCAAGAGTTAAACCTGCAGATGACATTGATCCAAACGACTTTGATAATTCACTTAGTGATGAAATGTTTTGCAAAATTGCAGCACTCATAAGAATTGCCGTGCCATATACTGGCATGATAATATCAACTCGTGAAACTCCTGCGGTTCGTGAAAAAATTATAAGACTTGGCATTAGTCAAATTAGTGGTGGTTCAAGAACATCTGTCGGAGGATATGCTGAAGAAGAAAGGCCTCATGATACAGAGCAATTTGATGTATCAGATAATAGAACTCTTGATGAAGTTGTTAATTGGCTTATGACGGCTGGGTACATACCTTCATTTTGTACTGCATGTTATAGGCAAGGAAGAACTGGTGATAGATTTATGTCACTATGTAAGTCAGGACAAATTCAAAACTGTTGTCACCCAAATGCACTCATGACACTTAAAGAATATCTTATAGACTATGCTAGTCCTGAAACACGAAAAATTGGTGAAGCTCTTATAGAAAAAGAAATTGACAATATTGGTAAACCAGAACTTCGTCCAAAAGTTAGAGAAGAACTTAAAAAAATAGAAGGTGGCACTAGAGATTTATACTTCTAATAAAAAGGGGTTGCTTATAAAAAAGCAACCCCGTCACTAAATCTCCAAATTTTATTTTCTATCACTTATGTGAGCCCTATACTCTCTATGTTATAAGGCGTCTCTTGATATACTATGTAATTTAACCAATTTGAATAAAATAGATTTGCATGAGCTCTCCATTTAACTATTATGTCATTTTTAGGATCGTCATTCACAAAATAGTTTTCAGGTACTTTTATAGGGAGGCCTTTACTTACATCTCTGTCATACTCATTTTTTAAGGTGTCTATATCATACTCCGAATGTCCAAATACAAATATCTTCTTGCCATTTTTTGTAAATACTATATTTACACCTGCCTTATCTGATTCTGCAAGTATTTTAAGTTCTGAAATTTTTTCTATGTCACTTTTCTTTACTGTAGTGTGCCTTGAATGAGGCACATAAAAAGCGTCATCAAAACCTCTAAGTAAGATTGCATTTTTATAAATTACTTTATGCTCAAAAATTCCAAATAATTTTTCATCAAGTTTATATTTTTTTATTCCATAATGATGATACAAACCGGCCTGAGCACCCCAACAAATATGTAAAGTACTATATACATTTTTATTAGTCCAGTCCATTATCTCACACAGTTCATCCCAATAATCTACATCTTCAAATTCTAAATGCTCAACTGGTGCACCAGTGATTATGCATCCGTCATATTTATTATTTTTTATCTCATCAAATGACTTGTAAAAATTTTGAAGATGCTCTATACCTGTATTATGTGGGATATGACTCTTCGGAGCAAGTAATTCTAAATCTATTTGAAGAGGAGTATTGCCAAGAACTCTTGCAAACTGAGTTTCTGTTTGTATCTTGGTAGGCATAAGATTTACGAGTAAAATTTTTAGCGGTCTTATGTCTTGAGTCTCAGCTCTTAATTTTGTCATTACAAATATATTTTCATTTTCAAGAATCTTTTTAGCTGGTAAATTATCTGGAATTTTAATTGGCATAAATTTCTCCTAACTACATATATCTATTTTAAGGGCTCGCATAGCTCGCCCCTACAATTAGGCGGATGGTATCTGCCCCCTACGATTAAATGCTATCAAGCGCATTTTTTACATCTTCAAGTAAGTCGTCGCCATTTTCAATACCTACACTAAGTCTAACCATACCTGCTGATACACCTGCAGCAACTAATTGCTCATCAGTTAATTGTCTGTGAGTAGTTATAGATGGTGCGAGGCAACAACTTCTCGCATCAGCTACATGAGTTTCAATAGCTATGAGTTTAAGTGTCTTCATAAATTTCTCTGCTGCTTCTCTTCCACCATTTAAATCAAAACTTATAACTCCACAAGTTCCATTTGGCAAATATTTCTCAATCAAATCATGATGTTCAAAACTCTTCAAGCCTGGATATTTAATTGATTTTACCTTATCACTCTTTTCAAGATACTCTGCCACCTTTTGTGCGTTTTTACAATGAGCTGGTATTCTCACATGTAAACTTTCTATGCCGAGGTTTAAATAAAAAGCATTTTGTGGGCTTTGGATAGAACCTAAGTCTCTCATAAGCTGCGCAGTAGCCTTAGTTATAAATGCACCCTCTTTTCCAAATGCTTCTGCATATACTAAACCATGATAACTATCATCTGGAGTTGTAAGTCCTGGAAATTTATCCTTATGTGCCATCCAGTCAAATTTTCCAGAATCAACTATAGCACCACCAACTCCCACTCCGTGTCCATCAAGATATTTAGTAGTTGAATGAGTTACTATATCTACACCAAATTCAATTGGTCTACAATTTATAGGAGTAGGGAAAGTATTGTCAACTATTACTGGAATTCCTGCTTCATGAGCTACCTTTACAAATTTTTCAAAATCAAATACGTCAAGAGATGGATTTGCAATGGTTTCACCAAATATTAATTTTGTATTTGGCCTAATGGCTTTTCTAATTGTATCTTCATCACTATAAGGTGGTATAAATGTAGTTTCTATACCCATCTTTTTTAAAGTAACGGCAAATAAATTAAATGTACCACCATAGATAGCACTTGTACTTATCAAATGGTCTCCTGCATTACAGAGATTAAATACAGCGAAGAAGTTTGCTGCTTGACCTGATGATGTTAACATTCCTGCTACTCCACCTTCAAGTTCAGTTATTTTTTTTGCTACATAATCATTAGTTGGATTAGAAAGCCTTGTATAAAAATAGCCTGCGGCCTCTAAATTAAATAATTTCCCCATAAACTCACAAGTGTCAAACTTAAATGTAGTTGACTGAACTATAGGCACCTGCCTTGGCTCAGCATTTCCTGGTTTGTAACCACCCTGAATACAAATTGTTTCTTTTTTCATAAGTTTCCTCCTTAAGAATTAAAAAATGCTACGGGTTTAATTTCCCGTAGCATTTTCAAAATAAGATTAATTTACCATTTTTATTTGCACACGGAAAATAGAGATGAATAACACATCCCCATCATCATAGCTGCAAATTCATTTGTTTTATAAACGCTTTTCATATTTAGAATTATACCCTTTTTTACCATCTAATTCAATAACTTATATTTTATATGTTATATACTATATAAACTGAAAACGCGGCTATAGTCATTATTGTTCAAATTTCATCTCTATAAGTTTCTCTGTATCTTTTCTAATTTTTACATGAATTACTATTTGTAATATAAATGCTAATAACATAGTAACAAGTGCTATTAATACTGCTATTTCTTGTACATTTTCAGGAACTCCTTCTTCAAGTCCTGCATTTTTTACATTCGTAGCATCATAAATTGTGTGAATCAAAATAGGAATTAATAGTGCTTTCACATATAACATTGTTATATTTTTATTTTCAGCTTTGTTTAATTTATAATATTTTGCCTTACCGATGTAGCTCGCCATTATAGACCCAAGCAACGAATGAAATGTAACTACAACTATTCTTATCACTATAGCTATCAAATTTGACCCGTACAAGAATTCTTCAAATATTGTAAATCCCATTCCAACTCCAAATCCAGTAAGCAAATACTCATAAACATTTTTTGGCTTAAATATTTTTATGCACAATAAGATAAATAAGCACTTTACAATTTCTTCTGGTAATCCTGCAGCAAAAAATGAAGATAGAATTGAATGCAATGCTAAGTTACTAATGTTATTTTTGTCATAACCAAGTTTTGAAAGTCCTATTGCAATTAAAATTGTAAGTGCTACAGAAACCACAAGTGATACTACACCAAGTATAACTGGTACAACTGCTTGAGCCTTACCTATTGATGGTGTTTCCCTTTTTTGCATTTTAAAGTAAATTATGCCAAGTATTATACTAGAAAGTACAAATTGTATTATAGCCATATAAAAACCTCCTTATTTTTACAACTCATTACTACCATAATTTGTCACCTCGCAAAACTTTTTCTTTTCCGTATCATACATCAATACTGGCACATATCCATTTCTTTCTGTGTTTCCATCTATGAAATAATGACTTTCGCCATCATAATATATCCCTTTATGTTTGGGGTTGCCAGCCACAGTTGATGCTGCGATATGACCAGCCACTATATTTATACAAAACTTACCTGTTTCCGCAGGGAACTTCCCAGTATAAAAATAATCAGAAGTCCCCGCTTCCCAATATTCGCCTGCCTCTTCATCAACTCCAGCATGACAAAATACTACTTCATCTTTATAATTATAATACAAATCAAGATGCGAAATAAAATCAAGACATTTTTTATCTCTCTTTTCATCATATTCTTCATTTACACTAAATTCATCAACAATCACACCACTATCTATTGCACTCTCTTCATGATTTCCCATAAGCATAATAATTCTTGATTTGTATTTCTTTTTTAGCTCCATAATCTTTTCTACTACACCATAACTATCACCTCCACCATGGATATAGTCTCCACAAAGAACAAGTTTATTATTCTTATCTTCTAAATCAACGAATGAAAGTGCATTAAGAAATGCATCAAGACAGCCGTGGATGTCAGACATAGCAAAAATTTTCAAATTATTACTCCTTATCATCTATTTTTGATTGCTTCTGTAAATACAATATAGTTAGCAAAGTCTCCAATTGTCTTTCTATCTTGCTCTATTAATTTATTTAACGAAAGTTCTATCCCAATTTGTTTCAAATATCTAACATACATTTTTAAACTGTTTATGAACGAATTATGACAGGCTGTTCTATGTGCGTCATTTTTAATTATTTCTGTTCATCAATGACCACTTGGCTCTTATACTTGTGTACTCAATAGCTTTATTTAACATATCTTGCCACATCTCAAAAACTTCATCATTTTTATGACAATTATCTACAATTTCATTATAATATTTTTCATTTTTTTCACAATATATATTTGACATAATTATGGCTCCTAATCATAAATTACTTTATTGACTCATATTTAATTGACAATGGATAATGATCTGATAATTCTAAAAAATATGTAACAATTATTAACTTTTGCTTTTCTATACTCATTTTTTAGTTTTATAATAGCACATCACTAATATAATTTGTACAAGCATTCATATCAGAAACATATCTAAGTGATATTTCAACTTTATGCATATATTTCATTATTTATTGGCATAAGATTATCCGCTTCTTCTCTAGTAAGCCATTTAACACCATTGGCATCATCTTTTTCTACTTCTAATAATTTTTTATCAATTATGCTTATCATTTTTTCATCAATTTCATCATATTTGTTTACCATATTATCCTACTTCCAAATATCGTTATATACCAATAAAAACATATTTTTAATTGATTTTATTATTAAATTATACAAAAAAATAGCAAATTATTGCAATACTGTATTTAAAACTTGATAATGTCTAATAAAGTCAAGTTTTTTACTATTTAGCAATTCTTTCTTTTGGCTCTTCTTTATATTTATAACACTCTATTTCTTTTTTATCAAAATAAATATCTATCTGCCCGCTCTCACCAGTTTTTAATATTTTAGAACCTGTGTTTAATATAGAATCAATAGTTTCTTGATTTGGGTGTCCATAGTTATTATTTTTCCCATATGAAAATACTGAATACTTTGGGGATGCAATGCTAAAAAATTCTGGTAGATTAGAATTCTTCGAGCCGTGATGTGGAACTTTTAATACATCTACATCCATATTGCATATTGCAAAATTATCTTTAAGCATTCTATTCATAGTTTTAAATCCTATGTCTCCTGTAAATAATGCCGAATGATTTTTATAGTCAAGTCTAAATGTAAGTGACATCTCATTTTGGTCTATCTTTTTTGACTTTAACTGTTCTTCGTTTGGACTTAATACTGTTATTGACAAGTTTTCTTTAAATGCTTTCACATCTTCTTCTTTCATATAATAAACATTTGTAGTAGCAGTATCAGCAGCAAGTCTTAACTTATCAAATTTCTTATCATTAATTGCAGTAATTGGCAAAATAAGATTTCGTATTTTTAAATCTTCTTCATTTTCAAGCAAATAAATAATTCCATTAGTATGGTCTGCATCTGCATGAGTAATGTAGGCATAGTCTATATGGTCTATAGCACGAGATTTTAAATGTGGAGACAAAATATATTGTCCATTACTTTTATTTGAAGTAGAGCCACCATCTATAGTTAGAATCAAATCTTTTGACTCTATTAAAATACTGTCACCTTGACCTATAGATAAAAAAGTCATACGCATATCACTGTGAATGCGAACTGAAACTATTAAAACCGAAAGTGCAAGTAAAATTATACATATGAAAATGCGAATAATATTTTGCAATATCAACAACATTGTTCTATTTTTTCTTAAAATAACAATATTATTTACTGCCCAGAAAATCAAAAATAATGCCACATAAAAATATAATATCTCATAAACTGTCGGGCGACCAAGTATCATAAGATGATGTGGCAACATCTCTACAAACTCACACAGTTTATCATAAATTAAAAATATTATATGAACAATAAAAACAATAATTTTACCAAGTTGTATATTTATAAAAGAAAATCCGAGGCCCACAAGACCAAAGCCAAGCACAAATGACATAAGTGGTATCACTATTAGATTTAACAATATGCTATAGAGTGGATAGGTAAAGTAATGATAAATTGTTATAGGAAATAAGAACAATGTGAGAATAATTACTGCAGGGACACGAGGGTTTTTAAAGTTTACCCCTCTTGCTTGCTTTTTAAACTTCTCTCCTGGCATTGATTTTGCATGAGTAATATCCAAAAGAGAAACATTTGCCCCAATACTAACTTTATGATTAAGTGCAAATATCGCAACATAAGAAAACTGAAATCCTGCATTAAATATTAGATATGGTCTCATCATTAAAAATATAAATGCAATTATATAAAGTGTATTTTTTGAATCGTAAGTTCTACCAATAGACAGTGACAAAAATCTCACAAAAAGCATAGTTATTGCTCTAAGACTCGCGGCACTTGCATCTATAAATATACCATACAGCATAATAAAAATTGTCACTAAACTTGCAGAGACATTGACAGATAATTTTTTTCTTAACAATTCAAAAAGTGCTACACCAAGAATAGATAAATGAAGACCTGAAATAGCAAGTATATGTGCTATCCCATTATCAGAAAATTGTTTTCTTTGTTCTTTGTCTATGGTTGATTTATCACCTGTAACCATAGCAGAAAATAATCCAGCATCTTTTTCATTAAATATTTTTTGTATTTGTGAATTAATAATTACTTTTATTTCATAAATCTTTTGGCGAAGTTTGTCATAGTTTGCATTTACTACTGTTATATCATTTGCATAAGTCATAAATGTAATGCCATCTGACCTATAAAATAATTTTTGATTGAACTCTCCCTCATTTGAAGGCTCATCTAAAATAGACACCCCACCGTGAACTTTTATATAATTACCAATCTTAACATCACTTGCAACATCATCACTAAAATAACATCTACATTTCCCTACTGTTAATCCATTTGCTATACAATCATTTAAAATAAAAAAATTGCTATTGGTACTTCGCCCCCTACTCTCTACTTTTCCTGTGATTGTTTTATCGCCTCTTCCAAGACTTTCGATATTACTATTCCATGTGTCAAATGTTTTTTCCACATATTTAAATCTCAAAAAACCTAAAGCACCAATTACAATTATCAAAACAATGGTTCTTACATAAAGTTTGTTTTCAAAAAATAATTTTCCGTATAAAAAAATAGCAATAGTTAAAAGTATCAATAAAAACAATCTTGATACAATCCCTGTTGCTATCAAAATGCCAATTATTTCTGCACATAAGAATAAAAATGCAGGTCGCCTAATTTTCATCCACCTTTTTGTAAATTGCTGCTGCTACTGCCCCAGCACCGATATGGCAACCGATAACTGTAGACAATTCATCCATCACGACATTAGTGTCAAACACATCTGAAACTTCTGCTTTAAACTTTTCTGCTTCATCTACGCACTCTGTATATGCTACCCCTATAACAAAATTATCAATGGGTTCACCTGGGAACATTGAGTTCATATCATTTAATACAAAGTTTAAAATAGATTCTTCAGCCGCTTTAAGTCCTCTTGCCTTTTTAACCACTTCAAATTTATTTCCATTACTAAATAGAACTGGTTTTATATTTAAAATACTTCCAACAGTTGCTGAAAGTGCACTAACTCTTCCACCTTTTTTCAAATAATCAAGTGTATCAACTGCTATGTAGATACGATTATTTTTTGCATTTGCTTCAACTAATTCTTTGATTCTTTTTAAATCAATTCCTTTGTCAATAAGTCTTTTAACATCAGCAAGCATTCCACATTGCAAAACTGATATTGTTTTATGGTCGATTACTATTACTCTCTCTTTATATTTTTCATTATTATCTATAACTGGCAAAATACTTTCATAAGAACTTGATAAGCCACTTGTTATAGGAAGATAAACCACATAGTCATTTTCATTTAAAAGTCTATCAAATGCTTCTGTCACCAGTGGTATAGGTGCTTGAGATGTATGAATATCGCTACTCACTTTCAATTTTTCATAAAACTCTTTTTTAGTAAGTTTATCTTCATCATACTCTACTTCATCAAGCAAAAACGGAAGAGCAACCATTTCATACCCTAAAGTACTTGCCTCTTCTCTTGATAAACCACTACTTGTATCTGTAAGTATCTTAATTTTCATGAATATAATATTATCATAAAATTATATTTTTTACAACAAAAAAAGAGCGGATAATCTATCCACTCTACACATTTATTTATTAATCATAGATTATAAAGCAATTAATCTCTCTTCCCCATAGCCTTATCTAATTCATAAAGGGCTGCTGGGTCTTTTCCATATTTTTCAAATTTGTCAATTAACTCTTGTGCATTTTCTTCTTCTTCGCACTGTTCTTTTATGAACCAATCCATAAATTGCATAGTACGATAATCTTTTTCCTCCATAGCCACTTTATAAATGTTGTGAATTAAACTTGTCACATATTGCTCATGCTTTAACCCTTCTTTTAATACTTGAAGTTCATCAGTAAGTGCTACACCTGGCTTTGCGATAGCAAGAAGTTCTACTGCTTCATTATTTGCATGAATGTAATCGTAAATCTTAAATGCATGCTCCATTTCTTCTTCTGCTTGTTTTTTATACCATGCTGCAAAACCACCTA
The DNA here is from genome assembly GCA_017934175.1 of Lachnospiraceae bacterium. Classification (GTDB taxonomy): domain Bacteria; phylum Bacillota; class Clostridia; order Lachnospirales; family Lachnospiraceae; genus UBA3633. The sequence continues at coordinate 34,173 of JAGBKB010000002.1, forward strand.
AACCTTTTCCTCCCATAAAACCTGAAAAGTCAAGATAAAGATATGCTGAATACATCTCCTTATTTACTTGGTCATTTAATAATGCCTTTACTTTTTCATTTAACATAATTTTTTCCTCCTATTTTTTTTATATAAATAATTCCAGTATTTGTACTGCATTAGTTGCGGCGCCTTTTCTAATCTGGTCGCCACAGCACCATAGACTTATGCCATTTTCAAATACTAAATCTTTTCTTATTCTTCCAACTTCTACTATATCTTTGTCAGTAGTATTAAGTGGCATAGGATATAAATGATTTTGTTTATCATCTACTAATTTAACACCAGCAATTCCTGTAAGTGCCTTTTTAACTTCGTCTACTGTAAGTTTCTTTTCCAAATCAAGAGTTACTGATATACTATGTGACCTCATAACTGGCACTCTTATACAAGTGCAAGTTACTTTTAAATCTGGTAAATGCATAATTTTTCTTGATTCATTTTGCATTTTCATTTCTTCTGTAGTGAAATCATTATCAGTAAATGAACCTATACAAGGAATTAAGTTGTATGCTATCTGATATTTAAATGATTTTGATTCAAAATTGCAATCAGCCATATTTTCTATTTTATGATTTGGTATATCTTTGTGATTTGCAAGATATTCAACCTGCTCATCAAGAGCCTTCATGCCACCAACTCCTGCTCCTGAAACTGCTTGATATGTTGAGGCTACTATGCTTTTAATTTTAGAAACCTTATTTATACCATAGATTGCCATATCAGTTATTATAGTAGAACAATTTGGATTTGCAATTATTCCTTTGTTGTTCTTTGCATCTTCACCATTTATTTCTGGCACTACAAGTGGAACTTCAGGGTCCATACGAAATGCTGAAGAATTATCTATAAATACTGCTCCAGCCTTAACTATTGCAGGTGCATATTGTTTCGCAAAATCTGCTTCTACTGCACCCAAAACAAAATCCATTCCTTCAAATGATTGCTCAGTAGTTTCTTCTATAGTTATTTCCTTTTCATTACCTGCTATATTAACTTTTATTTTCTTACCAGCAGAATTATTTGATGCAAGAAGTTTCAAATCACAATTAATTTTTCTCTCTTCTATGCATTTTATCATTTGCATTCCTACTGCACCTGTTGCTCCTAAAATTGCCAATTTCATAATTTTGTCTCCTTAATCTATAAATTTTTTATAAATACATTGTATTGCTTTTTCAAACTCACTTCCATCAACTCCAAGCACTATACAAATCTCATCCGAACCCTGTGATATAGTTTTTATGTTGATGTCATTCGCACCAAGTTCTGCAAAAATCTGACCTGACATACCTCTTTTATTTGCCATTGCACGACCTACTACTGCTATAAGTGCAAGATTTTCATATACATGGACATCATCACATTTGAGATTATCTTTAAGTTCTGCAAGTATCTCATATAAAACTTTTTTTACTTTATTGCTCTCTACCACTACACTTACACTGTCTATACTCGTAGGAACTGACTCAATGCTTATATTAAACTTTTCAAAAATTGATAATACCCTTCTTAAAAATCCGACTTCACTTGCACTGTGATTTTTTATGCAAGTAATAACCATAAATCCTTTTTTGCCGGTAATACCTGTTATTGGATATGGAGGATTCTCTTTATCTACTTCTTCACAAGAGAACATAATCATAGTTCCCGGATTATCAGGGCTATTTGTATTTTTTATATTTATAGGTATCTTCTTTTCTACAACTGGAAATACTGCATCTTCATGAAGCACATTTGCTCCCATATAACTCATCTCTCTAAGTTCATTATAAGTAATGGCTCTTATCCTATGTGGGTCGTTTACTATTCGAGGGTCGCAAACTAATATTCCAGACACATCAGTCCAATTTTCATAGATATCAGCATTTAAAAGATTGGCAAGAATTGAGCCAGTGATGTCAGAACCACCCCTACTCATAACCTTTATTTTGCCATCTGCCATAGAACCATAGAAACCTGGGAATACTATTTTTTTATCTGTCTTTATAACTTTTTGCAATGCTTCATTTGTTTTCTCCATATTGATACTTAAATCATAATTAAACTTAAAAATGTCTTTTGCATCAACAAACTCTGCATTGAGATATTCCGCAAGCATCCTTGCAGTTAAATATTCCCCTCTTGACACAAGATAGTCTACATCATTATCATACTCTATATCTTCTTTTATTTTTTTAAACTCAGCATCTAAATCTATCTTTATTCCAAGAGAATCTTTTATACTGTGATATTTCTTTTCAATCATATCAAAGATATCATCAACAGACACTTTATATTTTATATGAGTGTGAGCAATATAAAGGAGGTCTGTTATTTTATAATCTTCTTTACTCTCTTTACCACATGCAGATGTGACAATATACTTTCTTGCAGAATCTGCATCCACTATACCTTTTACTTTTTTAAATTGTTCGGCATTTGCTACTGATGAACCACCGAATTTTACAATTTTTACCATAATTCTCTCCTATATGTGCCCTTGATATTCTTCCTTATGATTTATATACAATTAATTAATTTTTGCGATAAATGCTATATTATCATTTCTCATTTCTTTTTCTGTCATACCATCTACAATTTCTACTTTATCATTTTTATATCTTACATAAAACTTATTTTCAAATGCTCCATATTTGACCTGAACTTTTTCTGTAGTAAGTATAGGTACAACTGCACCTTGCTCTATTCTAATCAAATCTTCTACTACTGAAAAACCGGTTGGAAGTTTTCCTGCACCTTGTCCCTCAAATGATAACCTTCCTGATGAATCGCAGTATAACTCTACATAGTTAAAATTGAGTGCTACATTTGAAATAGATTGTTCCTTACCAAAGAGTTCTGGCATAACTAAAATTATATTAGTACTTCTATCATACTCTGCTATAAGTTTGCAAACCAAATCATGCTCTTTAAAATAATCTATATCTCGCTTTAAAATATTTCTAATACCAAATTTTAGAACTCCATCCATAGAAAAGGATTTTTTACTTGCTACATTTGCAGAAATAATTGTTTTATACAGTACATCATCACCATCTATATCACTTGATGGGTCTTTTTCTGCATAGCCAAGTTCTTGCACCTGCAAAAGTGCTTCATCAAACTCTAAACTTTCATTGATCATTCTATCTAAAATATAATTAGTTGAGCCATTGAGTATACCTTTAAATCCTTTCACATCATCTACAAATCCAACTCGAGATAAATTTTCTATCCAAGGGACACCACCACCTACTGATGCTTCAAATAAGAAATATACATTTCTATCATTTGAAAGATTCATAAGTTCATCATAAAAAGTTGCAACAAGCATCTTATTTGCAGTCACAACATTTTTACCTTTTTTCATAGCCTCGGTTACAAAATCATATGCTGGTGTAAGTCCACCCATACACTCAACTATTGTATCTATACTATCATCATTTAAAATGCTTTCAATATCATCTGTCTCAATAGGTAAAGTCATCTGACTTCCTTTTCGCCTATATATTTTTGTTACATTCAAAAAATCAAGACCATTATTTTTTATGATCTCATAAACTCCTTTTCCTACTGTTCCAAAGCCTAATATCGCAATATTCATAGATTTTAATTATATCATAATTTAATAATATATGCCATCTAATTTTATTTTAATTCATATCTACTATAATATAATAAAAGCAGGGTTTACATAACAAACCCTGCCCCAATGAAAAAGTTTTTACCTAATCTAATTTATCTATGTCACTCCAAACTGAATCAAGTGCATCAAGTATTTTCTTATAAACTCTATATTTTTCATTATAATACTTATTCTTTTCAGCATCTGGCTTAAAAGTATTTTTTTGCCTTACCCATTTGCCTACTATTTCTTTCATATCTTTATATGCACCTGTGCCAACTGCTGCTTCCATGGCTACACCAAGGCACCCAAGTTCAAAAGCCTCTGATGTCTCTACAGTATAGCCCAGTATATCTGAAAACATTTGCATCCACTCACTTGATTTAGCACCACCACCAGCCATTCTCACACTACTAACCTTATCTACATAAGGCATCAATTTTTCCACATGATATTTATGACTAAATATAATTCCCTCATGAACTGCTCTTGCAATCTCCGCTCTTGTATGACTTCCTTTAAGACCGATGAATGAGGCTTTTGCATTTATGTTTACATTTGTCCCATATAAAAATGGTAAAAATATAATTGAATCTTTATAATCAGTTTTTTCAATCATATTTGAACATTCATTATAAACTATTTTGTGGTCTATATCTGAAAGTATTGTATCTACAAACCATTCATTGTTGGTTGCAGAAGTTGAACTTCCTTCCATATAACAATACATTCCTTTTATACAGTATTCATAGACCATAAATATATTTGGATCTATTACCGGTTTATTTTTTACTATACTATTGATACTCCAACTTCCAACTATCATACCCATCTGGTCTTCATTTAAAACACCAGCAGACACTGTGCATGCACCTGTATCCATTTGTCCACCAACTACAGGTGTTCCAACTTTTAGACCTGTTAATTCTGCACATTTCTTTGTTACAGTTCCTACTATGTCAGTGCACTCAACTATTCTATTTGGCACTTTTTCATGGCAATCACCGATGCCATATATATCATATATTTCTTTAGTGATTTGTCTTTTATCTTGGTCCATCTGTGCAGTTCCAGATGCTTCAGTATACTCAAGACAAAACTCTCCAGTAAGTAAATACCTTATATAATCTTTTGCAGTAACTAAATATTTTGCCTTTTTTATAACTTCTGGTTTATTGTCTTTAAACCATCTAATAAGTGTAGGTGTATTACCAGCCCAGATTTGTTGATGGATTTTAGGCAATAGTTTATCTTTCCATGTACCATCATTTAGCCAATTCACGATATACTCTTTGGCTCTCATATCGCTACTCATTATACCATTATAAACTGGTTCCCCATTTTCATCAAACATATAAAGTCCATTTGCTTGACCTGTCACACCGATACCTTTTACATCTTCGCCTTTTATCCCACTCTCTTTTAGCACTGTCGCTATAACATCATAGCACATCTTTTTCGCTTCATCTGAACTTCTCTCATACATATCTGGTGCTGGGTATAATATAGTAAGTTTTTTTCCACATGTTTTTACTTCTTTGCCATTTTCATCAAATAGAGCAGCCTTAATCACAGTTCCGCCCATATCTATACCAAGATAATAATTCATCTGCTACCTCCTATTATATGTCGCCTTTATAATCAATAATTATTTTTTCTTCGCATTTGCACGATAAAGTGATATGCCATCTAAAGAAACTGCAAGAAGCACTATCATATATTTTACAAATTCTTGATAGTATGGTTGCACATTTGAAAGTGTCATCGCATCTTGTATAAGTATTATAAATAGAAGCCCTAATATAGAACCTATGATAGTTCCTCTACCACCATTCATACTCGCTCCACCTATAACTGCTGCAGAAAGTGCTGTCATTTCTTTTCCTGTACCAGCCGATGTTGCGGCTCCCATAAATCTTATCATATGTATAATACCTGCTATGCCTGACAAAACTGCACAAGCAACACAAGCAAATATTTTTACTTTATCTATTTTTATACCACTATATCTTGCTGCATTTTCATTTGAACCAGTATAATATACTTTTCTCATACCAGCACTATTACGAACATATATCTCAGTTATTATTGCTATAATTATAAATGTCACTGGAGCCATAGGGAATTGTATACTACCTATGTTAATATTTCCCTGTCCAAGAAATGCGAATGCCTTATTACTTCCAAGAACAGATACAAGTGATATGTTTTGTCCCTGTGTAATTATTTGAACTAAACCTCTTGATATTCCCATAAAACAAAGGGATACTATAAAATGTGTTAAATGCAGTTTTGTAACTAATACACCTAAAATCACACCATAAAGTGCAGCAACACCTATTCCTACTATACTTGCAAGCCATGGATTTGCACCTGCATACTTCATAAGCCAACCTGCTACAGTTATACATAAACAAAGTGTTGAGCCAACTGCCAAATCTATACCACCAGATATAAGTATAATAGTCATACCTATTACAACTATTCCATCTATTGCAAGGCTGGTTATTATAGTACTAATATTTGTCCACTTTAAAAAATTCTTATTTGTCAAACCCATAATTATAAAAATCATAGCAACCAAAATTATAAGAAATGCTTCTCTCTGTTTTAATATTCCAAATAAGAAGTCTAATGCATTTTTAGATTTTTGCTTTCCTTCTATTACTTCCACTTTACTGTTATCCATTTTTATTACCCCCACTCATTTTGTATGCACCTGAGATATAATATACTACAGTGTCTGAATTAAACTCTTTTGAATGTAATACTTTAGGAACTTGCTCACCATCTATGTCTATCATAATTATTCTATCGCAAAGTCCTAATAACTCATTCATTTCTGATGAAATAATAACTACTCCTATCCCATCATTTGCAAGATTTCTTATGTGATTTCCTATATCGGCTTTTGCACCTACATCAACACCTCTTGTTGGCTCATCTAATATTACAACCTTAGGTTTTTTTGCTAAAAGTTTTGCAAGAAGAGTTTTCTGTTGATTACCTCCACTAAGAGATTTTACTGCTTGCTTATATCCATTTCCTCTTATCCCAAGTTCCTTATACATACCTTCAGCCAACTTTACTGCTTTTTTCTTATTGACAAACATTCCTGTCATAACTTCTTCTAAGTATGTGGATATGATATTGCTACCTATTGAATACTCAAGATAAAGTCCACTTTTTTTTCTATCTTCTGACAAAAGTATAAGCCCACTTTTATATATTTTCTCTGTATCATATTTATCAAGATTTTCACCCATAAGAGTAACACTTCCAGTTCTTCGCTTCCGCAAATTAACTATGTTTTGCATGATTTCAGTTCTTCCAGCACCGACAAGTCCAGCAACTCCTAAAATCTCACCTTTATACAATTCAAAATTTATATTTCTAAAACGGTCTTTTGCATCCGTTAAATTTTCAACTTTCAACATTACATTCTTTTCACTGTAATCAATATTAGTTGCTTTCGGTGGATATATATCACTTATTTCTCTTCCAGCCATATCTTTTATAAGTTCTTGCATTGTTGCATCTTTAGATTTTCGTGTTGATATAATAAATCCATCTCTCAAAACTGTAACTCTATCACTATGGTTAAATATTTCCTCCATTCTGTGACTAATAAATATAATTCCTATTCCTTCTTTTTTTAATTGCTCCATTATCTTAAAAAGTGCTTCTGTCTCTTTTTCTGATAATGCTGCTGTAGGTTCATCAAGTAACAATATCCTACATTTAAGAGAAAGTGCCTTTGCAATCTCTACAACTTGTTGCTCTGATATAGATAAGTCTTCCACTTTATCTTCCGGATTAATTGTATCACCAACAAGTGGCTCCAAAATCTTTTTTGAATCTTCAATCAACTTTTTAAAATCAAGAATTATTGCACTGCTATCAGTAATATTTGACATCATTATGTTTTCTGTTACTGTAACATCTTGACAAAGTTCTATTTCTTGATGCACAAAACCTATTCCCAAGTTTTTAGCATCTTGAACACTATTTATAATAACTTTTTTTCCATCTATCAATATCTCTCCACCATCTGCTTTGGCAATCCCACCAAGTATATTTAACATAGTGGATTTTCCTGCGCCATTTTCTCCAAGTAAAGCATGAACTTCACCTGCTTCAAGTGTGAAATTTACATCTGAAAGAACTTTCTGTGCATAACTTTTAGATAAGTGCTTTATTTCTAATAAGGCCACTTTTAACACCCCTCTTTCAAATCATACATTTTAACTCACTAATTTTTACTTTGCAGAGGCGGATAATATCCACCTCTACAAACTAAAAATTTTATTTTATATTACTTGCGAATGCAAAACCATTTGCATTCTTAACATTCTATCTTTTATTAAACTATTCTGCTATATAAGGAGCAATAAGTTCATCTCTTGTGCATCCAATTACATTCTTTGCATAATTGTCAAGATAGAAGAAATCTGCATTTTCTTTTGTAACTATAGATAATCCATTATCCATATAAGGAATTTGCCAGAAGTTTTCTCCTGCTGCTTTACGACCATTCATAGGACGAAGAACTTCATTGTGTTTTGCAAAATACAGATTAAGCATACCAAGATATCCTTGTAAGTATTGGTCTGGTGCTATAGCAAAGAAGAATTTATCTTCTTTTAATAAATCAAGAACTGTATCAGATGTATCACAGCAAGCAACTAATAATTTTTGCTCACCATTACCAAGTTCTATACCGGCTTGGGCTGCACCAGCCGCTGATGTTGCTTCAGGAGTAAATACTGCTGCTAAATCTGGATGTGCTTGTGCTACAGTTTTAACTGCTGCATTTGTCTTATCCTCATTTTGTCCAGAAACTTCTTCTGCAACTACTTTTATATCAGGATAGTTGGCTTTTAAATATGCTATGAAAGAATCACATCTAATTTCGTGATTGCTTTGTCCTGGATTTCTCATAACCATAACTTCGCCTTTGCCACCGAGTTTCTTAGCGATTTCTTCAGCCGCTCTATTTCCTTCTTTTGTATTATCAGAAGTTACATAGGCTCTTCTTACTGAATCAGGACTATCTGCTGCAAATGTTGCAATTTGAATACCCTTATCTGTTGCTCTCTTAATAGGGTCAACAAACACTTCTGCAACTGCAGGGTGAACTAAAATACCTGTTGGGTTAAGAGCGATTGTTTGCTCAAATGTCTCTGCTTGAGTTGTAGCATCATATGTTGGAGACCCATTGTAGTAAGCCGAAACTCCAAGTGCTCTTGCAGCATCTTTAAATCCTTGGAAGCATGGATACCAATACTCAATACCTACACCAGGAACATTCATGTAGTAAACTTCACCCTTAGCACCTTGTAATAAATAAGGGTTTGTTGAAGTTGCTGCAACTTGCTCTGTACTTGTTGCAGTTGTTTCAGTTGGTGCAACAACTTGACTTGTACAAGCAACCACATAGGCTGTTAAAACAATTGTTGCAATTAAGATTAATTTCTTTTTCATAATTTCCTCCTAAATTATTATTTATTTTATTTTTTTTAAAACTAATTTTTTCCTACACAACCAAAAAGTTCATATTTTTCTTTTATAACTTTTTTCATTTCTTCTATTGCATCTTTATATGCAAGTGATGGCCATAAAGATAAATTGTCTGTGTTATTTAAGAATGTCTTCATGCCAGTAAAGAAACCTTTTAATATATCTGAAAAAATATTTATCTTACACATACCAAGTTCTATAGATTTAAGTAAGTCTTTCTCAGGTGTTCCAGAGCCACCATGCATAACAAGTGGCACTTTTGAGTTTTTATTTAACTCATCCATAAGTTCAAGATTTAATTTTGGAACTCCCTTATAAACTCCATGTGAAGTACCTATAGCAACTGCAAGGCAATCAACTTTTGTCTCATCTATAAATTTTACTAACTCATCAACTTTCGTAAATGTTCCTTCATGTCCTTTGTCCCCAGAAAGATTAGTTTCTGACTTACCAACTATTCCATCTCCTACATGTCCAAGTTCTGCTTCAACAGTTACATTATATTTATGGGCATAATCAACAACTTCTTTTGTAATGGCTACATTTTCTGCAAAAGGTTTTTGTGAAGCATCTATCATAACTGAAGTATAACCTTCAGAAATTGCTTTCTTAATCATTTCAAAATCTTGGCTATGGTCAAGATGTATTGCTACATCAACCTTTGCATTTTTAGCAAGTGTCACAAGTGTCATAGAAAGGCAATCAAACTCATCATCATTTAAATCACCTTTTAATCCCATAAAAATTACTGGGCTATTGATTTCTTCTGCTACATCAAGTACTGCTCTTGCCATTCTATAATCTGATACATCATATGCTGGTATAGCATATTTACCCTCACGTGCTTTTTTTAGCATATTAGTTAGATTTACAAGTGCCATAAATATTTCCTCCTTTTTATCTCATTAACATTCCACCAGTTAAATCAAGTGTAGTTCCTGTCATATAATCAGCCTGTGTAGAAAGTAAAAATACTACTGCCTTTGCTACATCATCTGTCTCTGCTATTCTTCTAACTGGTATTCTTTCAAGATATGCATCTTTTCTCTTTGGGTCTTTTAACACTTCCTCTGTCATAGGGCTTCTCATGATACCTGGTGCTACAAGATTTACATTGATTCCATCTGGTGCAACTTCTCTTGCAAGCGAAATTGAAAATGTAACAAGTCCTGCCTTTGATGCAGCATAATGAGCATGTCCAGAAGTTGAACCATGAAATGCTGCTTGAGATGTGACATTTACAATTTTCCCTTTAATCTTATTTTTAAGCCAATATTTAACTAATTCTCTATTTAATATAAATGCACCAGTTAAATTAAGTTGCATTGTTTTATTCCAACTCTCTTCAGTAATCTCTATAACTTGTCCAGTTGGCCATATAGCAACTGAATTTGAAAATAATTCAACTGAACCTAGTTCTTTGATTGACTCTTCTACAAGATTTATATCACTCGCTTCATTTGATACATCCGTTTTAATAAATATTATTTTTTGATTTGGGAATTCTTTTTTCAGTGCATCAAATTTTTCCTCAGGTGCAACCATATCACCTATTGCTACATTTGCACCTTCTTGTAAAAGCATTTTGGCAATAGAATATCCAAGGCCACCAAAGCCTCCTACAACTATCGCATTTTTCCCTTTTATACCGTAATCCATTTTTCCTCCTTTATTTAATTAATGAGTTATTTGCACATGCATCTTTGTTCATAAGATATCCTGTTCTCTCACCTTTAAATGCTTTCTTCATTTCATTTGCAAGAAGAAGTGGTGAATTTAAGAATGCATCTTTTGTGCTACCAGCAAGGTGTGGTGTTATTGTTACATTATCACATTTTACTAATGGATAATCAGCCCCTGGTGGTTCTACATCAAATACATCAAGTGCTGCTCCAAAAATTTTATGATTGTTTAATGCATCTGCAAGCGCTTTCTCATCTACAAGACCAGAGCGTGCTGTATTGATAAGATATGCTGTTGGTTTCATCATGCCAATGAGTTCTCTGTTAATCATGTGCTTTGTCTCATCTGTAAGTCTATAGTGAACCAATACGAAATCTGATTCTTTCATAAGAGTAGGAAGGTCAACAAGTTTTACTTCATCTCCTTTATAATATGGGTCATATGCTATCACTTCTACTCCAAATGCTTTAAGCCTTTTAGCAACTTTTGCACCAATATTTCCATACCCAATAATTCCTGCTGTCTTTCCTTCTAAGTCCATCACATATGAAGCATTTGCAAAATCATGAACCCAGTTTCCCTTTTTCATCTCTGCATGAGCCTTTGCAATGTTTCTAACTTCTGATAAAAGCATACCTACAGTAAAATCAGCAACGGCTGTAGCATTTCTACCTGGAGTATTGAAAACTAATATCCCTTTTTCACTTGCATAAGTTTTATTTATATTTTCTATGCCGCCTCTTAAAACTCCAATTGCCTTGAGGTTAGGACAACTATCTATAACTTTTTTTGACATCGGACAAAACTGTGTAATGATTATGTCTGCATCTTTTATCTTTTCAATAATTTCTTGTGGCACATCATAAACTTCAGAGCCACCTTGCTCAACCAGCAAATTAATATGTTGAAACTCTTCTACATCTTTTAGGTTCCAACTTATAGTTGATACATCATATCCTTCATTTTTAAATGAAGCAAAACCTTTATCAATGTATTCTGCTGGAATGAAAAAATCACCTATTCCAATTATTTTCATTTACCCCTCCTTATACTAAGAACGCATCTGCCAATTAGTTATGTTTTTATATAAAGTAAATTAGTCGATGTATTCTTAAATAATTATTTCATAATTTTTTCTTACTTTTTTATTATAGTAAAGTTATATAGGGTATGTCAATAAAATTTGATAAGTTTTGACAATTTTTTGATGTAATTTTGGCTAATTTATCAAATATTTTGAATAACTTTTGAGTATTTTTGCGATAATCTTAGCATACTACCATAAATATGACTAATTTTTGATAAAATTAGCCTTGTCATTATGCAAATATTGACTTTTTAGTGCATGATAACTATAATATTAAGTATATTTTGACTAAAATTTGGCAAAAGTATGATATATGCCCGAAGTATTATAGATTTTGGAGAATTGTTATGAAAGCAAAGAGAGAATTAGAAATTTTAAACTACATTAATAAAGTTGAAGTGTGTAGTTATGATGACATTTGCAAAAAGTTTAATATATCTATAAGCACAGCAAGAAGAGATATTAATAGTCTTGCAAAAGAAAAGCACATAAAAAAAGTGCATGGTGGATTTGTTCCATACGCATACACTTCTTTACCGAAAAACAAAAAATTACAAAAAAATATTCAAAGTGAAAATGCTGTGTCATCAAGTTTTGACCACATTGGGAAACTTGCTGCGACACTAATAAAAGCAGGTGATATAATTTACATCGGTTCTGGCACTACTACTTCTACAATATTAAATCATTTAAATAATGTAAGTGACTTAATAATAGTCACTAATAATTTATTAATAGCCACCAGTATTTTAAAATTCTCAAATGAAATAATTTTAATTGGTGGCAGAATCAACTCTCACTCTATGTCAACAGTTGGTGTATCCGTAATTGATGATATAAGCAATATGAATATACTTAAAGCATTTATAGGTTGCAACGGCATATCTATAAAAAATGGTTTTTCTAATCTTGAAAATGATGAGGCTTATATCAAAAAAGCCATACTAAAATCTACCAAAGAAATCTATATAATGGCAGACCAATCAAAATTTGATGCAATATCTCTCCACACTTTTGCAAACTTCCAAGATATAGATGGCATAATTACAGATGTGGAGCCAAATGATACTTATAAAAAAATCTGTGAAGAAAACCACGTAAAACTTCTATATTAAAAAATAAAAGTTTATACATATTGCCTTATGTCCAATCACGTCCATTTAATAATTAAAGATGATAATGAAGTAATAGCATACTTATTAAAACTAACCAGTGTTAATAGAATAAATGATTTTAGGAATTCAGAAGAACCAATAAAAATGTTGGCTGTATTGAAAATAATTGATAAAGGTGCATCAATGATGCAATTAAGTAGAATAACTAGTATATAGTATATATCATAGTTACTATTTACATGACCAGTAGATAGAGAACCATCGTGTCCTATATTCATAGGTCGTGCTTTATGATACAATTGAATTTTTAAGGTGCAGTTTTGAATTATTAAGACAGTTTTGAACGATTAACTAATGAACGATTAAGTTTTGAATTATTGAAAAATTTGAATTGCACTTTTGAATTTTTAACTTTTGAATTATTGCAGTTTTGAATTATTAACTATTGAACGATTAAGTTTTGAATTATTAAAGCAATAAAAAAACGGAGCAACTCAGTGCTCCGCTATCATATAAATGCTTACAGTTGGTCTTTTTATTTATTACTTCAAACCTAATTGTGCTTTTTCTTCTGCAGACATATTGGAAGTATCTAATTCCTTAATATTTGGTAAATATTCTGTATTTCATTTATTTAATATTTCTTGTCTAAATTCTGCTGCTGTTTTTATCCCTGAATTCTTCTCTCCCACTGGACTTATAAATGTTCCTTAGATTAAAGATTCTACATTTTGTTTTTTACTATTGAAATATTGGAACATAGTTTATTATTACCATAAACCCCCGTCCCTTTATTCTCTGATAAAACTTCTATTCTATGCCTATTCAAAATAACTGATATTTCTTATTGTAAGCTGAGCAGATAGCATTTGTATTTTTAATTAATATATTTGTCCCAATAAATGTGCCTATCCCACATATTAATAGCCCAAAAACTCTCCAAAGCAAGATACTACTTCCATTTTCTACAATTGTTATATCATATTTTACCGCATTTTTTTGAATTCTATTTCCTACTTTGTATTCCCAGTATAAACTATATATTCCCAAAGTTAAAAACGATAATAGCAGATAGATTATTAATCCTGGAGTTTTTTCCTCATCATCTTTACACACTACATTCACATCTTTTGCTACGGAATATATAAAATAATAACCATACAATCCAAAAGTTGCAATGGATAATAAAATATATAATATTAAGCTTCTTTCAGTCTTAAGTCTTCCATTATTCTTGACTTTAATTTGTTCTGGTATTATAACATAATATCCCAAGAATAACATAGCAAATACTAAAACCCATTCTTTTAGCCAATATAAAGAATATAAGCCAAATGAATTCAATCCACGATACAAATATGTTATATAAATAGCATAAATAGCTTGAAATACTGCTGGTAAAAAATATAACTTATTAATCTTACTTCTTAAAAATTTTATGTTAATGGCTGTCAAAACAAATATTAGTAACCAAGAAGCTATTCGTAAATAATCAGTTATATTTATACTGAATACTGTACTGATTACTGTAATAAGCAGCAATACGAATGCCAAATATTGTTTACTTGATTTAGCAAATAACATAATAGCCAATATCAAATAACATATTTTACTTAAATTTAATGATAGGGATGATAGAATAAAAGATAGAATAAAATATAAGAGTACTAAAAATCCGGCTATAACATTATAATTATCCCCTATTGCAACACTATCACTTGTTTTTAGTTCTTTTCTAAATATTATTTCTCTTCCACAATTTGGACAATATTTGTTATCACTACTTACTTGCGCCCCACATTTTTCACATTTCATATTTACCATGCTTCATTTTCCTTTCTTTTAGTAATTATTAATTTATAAAATGATGATATTAAAACTTTAGTTTAGCACCACCATCCCCTATAGTTTTTTGCTGCTCCGCTGCCTTTTCTATTAATATGCTCTATTCTTTATTAATCATAATAATATAATTCACCATTTATTTTTTTAGATTAAATCTTTTAATAGTTTTATACAATAATTTAATTTCATCATCAGTTAAATAGTTATTTAATTCTTCTGTATTAACCTTCTGTATATTCGGTTTAATAGTTTCAGCAAAGTCAATCAAACTTTGTTTATAGTTTTCTTCAGGCAACTCGTTAATTAATTCTTGTAATTTTTCCTTCTTAACAGAATCTTGAGCTAAAAAACTCTTGCCAGCACCTGCAAAAAAGCCTATAACGCCTCCTCCAATCGCACCTGCTGTCCCACCTATTGCATTTCCAACACCTGGAGCAACAGTTCCAACGGCAGCACCAACTTTACCAACACCTGCAGCTCCAGATGCTGCTCCACCTGCCCCTTGAATTAATATATCGCCCCAATTTGTATTGATTTTTGCTATTTCGTCATTAAACTTATCTTTATATTTTACATATGGAATTTTGCAAGAATAATAAGTTGCATCACTATTCCCTTCTACTTTAGCCACAAGACATACCAAATATTCAGCAATAACATCAGTGTCATTCAATCCACTAAGTGCTTCTTTACTCTCTTCTCTTTCACAAATTACATTAGAATACAAATATTGAATTTGCTCTGGAATAATTTTTGCTTTTTTTAGATCTTTATTAAGTTCGTTGATGGAATAATTAATATAATGTAAATATTTACCATCATTTTTAATTGGATATTTCCTACTATTCATAAAAATAGTGGCACCTATTGTCACTATAGCAAGTACAAATACAAAACCAAATAATATTTTCTTTTTCTTCATAAACCCCTCCTTCAGTCTACAATTATTTTACTTAACTATCTTATTTATTGTTTTATTTAATAAATTTATACTCCCTGATGTTATGTATTTATTTAAATCTATTTTATCAATACTTGAAATATTAGGTTTCATAATGCTTGCAAATTGCTCTAACGTTCCTTTGTAATCTTCTTCACTCATTAAACTAATAAACTCATTCAGTTTGATTTCATTCTCTTTATTTTGAGTAGTCACATTGGTCCATATATCTTTTACAGCATCAATTACCGAAGGAGCAATATCACCTACAAATTCCCCTACCTGTTCACCTGCTTTTTTTTGATCAAACAGTCCACCGATATATCCACCTACTACATTTCCTATTTTTGATAATATGCCTTTCTCAGCTTTCTTATTTGATTTACTACTGCTATCAACTGCACCAGCAATATCAGTTCCGCCTTTAATTCCTTCAGCAATAATTGAATCCATATCAAGTTTAGCTATGTTTAATTGGTCATTTAAAGTGCTTTTCCACTTTACATAAGGAATTTGACACATAAAATAATTCTCATTTTTATTCTCATCTATTACACATACTAAATACTCAGCTATATCACTATTATCACTTAATTGTGATAATTTGTCTTTGTCAACTTCCATTTCATAAATGACGTTTGCGTAAATATAATTCATTTTGTTAATTTTCTGTTTCTTTAATTGCTTGTTATTCTCTTCGACAGCATATTTTATATAATCGTTATATTTACCATTGACATTTAAAGGATAAGTTTCTGTGACTTTTCTAACAATAATTATACCAATAGTTACAATTAGAATTATTAGGACAAATAGAAATATTTTATTTTTCTTCATATTGAAATGCTCCTCATCAATTTATAGTTTTAGCTTACAATTAATTTAGCAACGTATTTGTAAAAATAACTCTTCACCTTTTCAATTCATCTGCCTTTATTAAATAGTGGTTCAATAAAATAATTAACGACATCTTCTATTTTATCAAAAAAGCTAAAAACAATACTAAAGCAAACAATAAGACAACTTATGGTAACATTCAAGTCAAAATCTTTAATTTGTATCATATAAATGTAAATCATATAATTGATGTAAAATGTCACCAAAACTTTTATAGTACTATTAGCAAACGTATTATTTATATAACTTATCTTACTTGTGAATAATAGAATAATATTCAATATACAACATATAATGATTACACATATACTTCTACTTACTAAAATATTTTGAATGCTAATACTCTTCTCTAAAAAACTTGTTAAATTTCCAAGAACTAAATGAATGAATATAACTAAAAATAAGAATCTACCTACAAATCTTACATAAAACATTATAATATCAAACCCATCTTTTGCTGCATACACTACAACCATATAAAATATAAACATCATTAATAGCCAAACAAAAGACTCTATATTTTGATTGTGAATTAAATATCTAATTCCAAAGCAAAAACTTGTTATAGCAATTATCATAGATGCTATAATAAAGCTATTCTCTTTATACTTTCCTTTGGATACTGAATACAATAAACCTATAATTACATATAGTAGCATTGTCACAATTACTATACATTTCATTTTGATACCTCACAATATTGCTTCCAAATTTTTTTATAATAGATTTTTTTTAATTTTAATTTAAATTAAAAAAGCCACTATGCCACTCGGCACAATGACTCATTATTTTTTATATTAAATTTTACTGTATCAAAACTACAGCAATTAAAATTACCAATTAAAAGAGATACTCTCTCTCTCTCTCTACTATAGGAAGAAACTCTGAATTATTTATCCCCATAGGTGGTATTAAGTTGTTAGTTAAAAATTTTATCATAACAATTTTATAACCTAAAATAATCTTAATAATTGTTTATACATAATATTTTCTTTATTTGAATATCTATTACCATAAATAATAAATCTGTTATTTTCATTTTCATAAAATTCTAATAATTTATCATTATCTTCACATTCTAAAAATACAATGCCACCACCAATTTCTCTTTGAACTTTTGACAATACACTTAATGCCATATTCATCATTTCGTTCCCAGTAATTGCTTGTGGCAAAGAAGTATTTTTACCAAATTGTGCTATAAGAAATGCTGACACATCATATGTATTCGTTGCTTCATCCAATTTTGTAAATCTTTCTATCTTCTTTTTGGTTGTATTTGTTAATAAATCTGCAGGAACTCTTATTGGCTTATGAGTTAAAGTAAAATATCCAAGCATATTAGCTTCATTATCTAATACTAAATGTGTTACTGATATTTTCCTTTTAGCAAAATCAATCGCATCTTTATGAATAAATTCTTCTATCTCATTATTTTTCTCACATTTAAATTTTGAAACAAAATCATCCACCTCATTTTCAGAAGTATTATCTATCAAATCTAAAATATTTATAACGCTAAAGCCCATTACTATTTCCTTTTAGCCCAAAGAGATTTTATGGCATTTGAATCTTTTAGTTCATCATATTGTATTAAGTTTTTGTTAGTATTATAATCTAAAGACTTGTCTATTGCATTAACAAAATCTTCAGCTTCTTTTTTATTCTTTATATCAAAATTTGCAAAAATACTAGATGTAGCCATACAATCCTCCTTAATTATTAATATTTATTCTCATATTTTACCATAATTCCCCATATTTATCAATATAAAATCCGTATCTTTATTTTTAATTTTCACTCGCATCCCTCCACCTAATTTTTATCTCATTCTCATAAACTATGATTTTATCTACAAGCATTGCAAATAACTCTTCACTAAACTCATTTATACTATGGCCCTTCTTTAATACCATTGCATATGCTCTTATCTCTTTAATTCTAATCTATACCCCATGTCAAGGACTTTTAATCGTGTAATTTTATAATTATGTAAATGTTATATTTATATTTTTTATTATATTAATATATCTGGTAATTTTGGTTTTTCTTTATTACCAAATACTTTATACAATGCTATTGGATATTCTCCTGTTGTTATATATTTATAATATTCTACTGGAGATAATTTAGCTAAGTCCCATTGATATCTTTCGTTGTTGTAATAATCTATATATTCATCTATCACTTGTTTTAATTCTTCAAATGTATGACACTTTTTCATTTTATCTTTTATATCGTCTTTCATATGTCCAAAGAAACTTTCTTGTGGTGAATTATCCCAACAGTTGCCTTTTCTACTCATTGATTGCCTTAAATCTAAATCTTTAATAAGTGTTACAAATTTTATTGCTCTATAATGTATTCCTTGATCACTATGTAATAATGCATCTGTATGAAGTTCTTTGCCATGGTTTTTCATTAATTGATTAACTGTTTCTAAAACAAAATCAAGCTGTAAATTTGGACTTAATACATGCTATAAACATTCTTTTGTATATGCATCAAGTATGACAGACAAATATGCAAAACCATCATTAAGTCTTATATATGTGATATCAGTTAAAAGTATTGTTCTTTCTCCGCGATTTCTAAATTCTCTATTTAATGAATTGTTAAATGTTGTATTTGCTTTTATAGCTTTAATCATTTGCTTATATGGATTTGCTACTCTCATTTTGCAAAACAATCCATATTTCTTCATTAATCGTCTAATCTTTTTTATATTCATTACAACTGGTGGATTATGCCTTAAAAGTCGCATATATATTGATTTTGCACCCTTTTTTATGCCTTTATAATTATATGCTTCAAGTATTAGGTCAAAATCTTCCTTATCTTGTATTTCTCTACTTTCTCTTTTATCTGCATTATTTAACCAGTTATAATACCCACTCTTTGAAACTGATGCTATTTCACATAGCTCATAAACTGTAAATCTTATATTTCGTTTTTCAGATGTATCTTTTATAATTTTATATTTATCACTTGCTTTTAAATCAATCTCTATGTTTTGCATTTTTTTTCCCCACTGCAATTATTCTTTTTAGAAATTGATTTTCTTGTTTAACATATTCAAGTTCTATGAAAATATTGTAACATACCCTTTCTTTAATTTCTCTTCGGTGCTGACAGAAGTCCTTGTAATACAATTTTTATTTGTATATCCTACAAATCCTCTACCACATCTTATATCATCCAGTAAATGATATACAAAACTTCTTACTCTATTATATCCAACTACATTTGGATCTACTCCTAACTTATGAAAAATAGAAATATTTTTCATACCTTGTTGATATAGTTCATAGAACTTCTCTTTAAACTCTACAGTAAAGAAAATATTCTTTTCAGTAACTCCTGCTACATTATCATTTTGTAATAAATAGTCAATTTGAGCTTTGGTTAATTTCGTTGCTTTTTCCATATTTTTTCCTCATAAAATTATTATACACCATCTACATAATTTTCTGTCCATTTTATAGATTTCTAAAATATGAATGTCCATTACTTGGGTTTCTTGCACCTACTAAGTCCACTATTAGGGTTTCTACAAAATGCAATGTCCATTTTTTGGGTTTTTACACGATTTGATTGTCCATTTTATGGGGTATAGTATATAATTAACTCCTTAAATTATACCAAATTTTCAATTTTTTTGATACAAAATGTTACGATTTATTTTTTTAGATACGAAATGATATGTTATGATTTGATTAAAAGTTCCCAATGGAACTTTTTTATTCGCACCAACATCAAAAAAATAAAAATTTGAAATTATTTTTTTATAATTCAATAAAATGTAAAAATAAAAGGCTTAAATTCAAAGTATTTTTTCAATAAGTATCGGACATTATCTCCGTTGCTTCATCGGCACATAGATTATAATACCAAAGAATTTTTACAAATAAAAATGGTTGCGATCAAGCACAACCATATTGATATAATTAACATTCTCTTGACTAATGCATTATATTGCATTTTATTCCAATGATACCCACATAGCAGGACGAACACCGCAATAAATACTTGTGTTAACCAAAAAATTAATTTCGCCATACGCCCCTATTGTTTTTGTAGAACCAAATTCAACCCCTTGCTCTTTCTTAATTATATCTTTATCTCTTAGCCAATAAACATATGTTTCATCTGGCTCAAAAAGATTATATATGTCATAACTTTGTGCTCTTTTATTTCTTTTAGTTGCTCCATTATAGTATATTTTAGTATTACCTATATCTCTTCCTTTTTCATAATATCCACCATTATCAAAATACTTTACGTACTCTTCCTCATTCAAACAAAATATTTTGTCATCTGTATTAGTATCATGCAAATGAGTAAATAACACTTTATCTTGCTCATCAGTTGAAAAAATATCATTTAAAAACTCATTATTTAACCATTTTCTAAGTGAAGATTTACTCCAATCACAGTATTTAAAATTATCTTTTATATTCTCATCAATACTATCAATCTTTTCGGTATCAACATAATCAAATGCCTTACAATCTAATATATATTTAGAAATTAACAATGCAGAATTATCTTTTTTATCTAAAACGATCCATTCTATTGGCTTTTTAAACAATCCTAATTTATTATCGCTTTGTCTGCCAAAAGTTACTGTATCATACTTTTCATATATTTTATCAGAATAACTATCACCCATTAAACTATAATCATGACTACTTGCAGTCCTAACATTTTCAATTTGCTTTGAAATTGCTTCTCCTACATTTATTATGTTTCCAAACAATAAATAAAATAAAATCATTATAATGATAAATGAAACTGCAATTACAATATGCTTCTTTTTCACAAACTATTGCCTCCTTTAATACTCAGTATAATTGTAATATTTATATGGTGTAAAAATTTGGTCACCATTAATTAAATGCGAAACAAAATTATCAAAATAATTCATACGATTAATATAATCTGTATCGCTTTTATCATATTTAAAATTATTATTATTTAATAAAAATATTGAATATATATTTCGATATTCATTAATTTTCTCTAATGAAATGTTTTTTAAAAACACAGATGCTCTATTTATTTTGTTTTGCATTATACCTTGATAATAATCAATAAAAATTTTATACAGTGTCTTTTCATTACTTTCAATATAATTATTATATATGTTCACTGCATCCAAATCAGCAGCATAATCATCCTCATTCATAGATGGCTTAGTACCATTCGTTCCGCATATATCACCTATATAGCCACAATTTGCTTCCAAATCATATATACCATTGAATTGACCTGCACGAAGAGATGCAGCTACTTTGAATATTGATTCATGTACATATACTGAAATCGTCGCACTCATATGTGCAAAGTCATTTTTGTTTCCACTTTTAATATCATGTTGTTTAATTACTTCATCATAAAGATTATTTATTGACATATTATCAAAATATGACTTATCATTTATCTTCAATTTTTTATAGTTTTCATTTAATTCTCTTATAACTTCTTCTTTAGAAGCATAATGTCCTGCTATCAGTGACCAAGTTAATCGATTTTGATATACTGTACTTGCTAATAATCTGTGATATTCTTTATTTGAATTATAATTGTTATTCTTCCTTGCATTTATGCCTTCATATAAATTTGACAAAAGCCTTAACACTTTGTCTGTATAATTCTTGCCAAAACCAAATTCATCATGTAAAATCTTCTCAAATTCGTTAATTTCTTCATTTACAATATACTTTGCATCTCTATCTGGTTTGCAGTCTTTGCAAGCAGCATATCCTTTCATCAAAATCTCTTCAATTGGTTCTTCGGAAACAATTTTGTTTTTAATGCTCATTTTGGGCACTGTTTGACAACTTGGTTTATGCACTATATTACTATTTAGATTAATTATATAACCTTTTTGTGAAATATCTATGTTTTCAGATTTTGAACACGACAGCAACATAATAGATACTATGCTAAGTAGTACTATAGACTTTTTGATTAACTTTTTCTTTTTAGTTAATATATTCATTTTCTACTAAACACCAACATACTTTCTCTTGACTAATGCAATGCAATATGCGAAACTATGCCTTCTTTAATTCCTTCTCTATAGGTACTACAGCTAATGTCTTCCCTACTGTTGCAAGTAATTTTAATAATGTATCAATTTGTGGACTTACATTACCAGTCTCAAGTCTTGCTATAACTGGTTGTTTAACACCACTTAATTTTTCTAATTCTTTTTGGCTTATACCTTTTTCTTTCCTTGCTGATATAAATTCGTTTATTACTGCTACTCTCATATTACTTGCATTTATTTCTTCGCTTGTGAATAATTCTTTTCTTACATCATCCCAACCACTACCCATACTTTTTTTCTTCATCTTTAAAACCTCCACTATCAATTATCTCCTTAAATTCTCTTTTTGCTTTTTATATTTCTTTGGCATTTTTTGTGTTTTCTTTATAAAATGACGTTTTGTCCTGTTAACTTATTCAAATAGTCTAATACTGGTTGTTCTCCATTGCTATTTTTATAAAAATATATTTTATCAATATCTTCTTTCATATTTTGTATTATAACTCAAAAGTTATATTTTATCAATATCTTAAAAGTTATTAAATTACTACTGTATATATTATAACCTCAATAATATAAAAATGGCGAGGAGTTATCCCCGCCTATTTTGATAAAAAAGTTTTAATATATACTTGATTACTAATTTCACATTTTAGTAAAATTAATAACAATTGTTATAATAATCATTCAATTCTCAAATACGCTGTTCTTTCAGTTCCAAATTTTTCTTTAGTATGTATTACAAAATTACCATCACATTCATTATGTATTACATATTTAAAGATTTTGCCAATATATTTTCTTGCCTGATCCCATGGATTCTTATGAGTTGTTTTATGCTTCTCTTTGAAATAATCATAAACAGTTTGATACTCTTTTCTCCATGAACCACTATTCTCACTTAATATGCTTGATGGAAATATTTCTTTACCAACTCCAAAATTTAATACATCTTTTTTTATTTGAGCTATCAGTTTTTTGCAGCTTCTTTTAAAGCTTCTGCTTGTGCTCCAACTAGTGTTGCAGCTGCCATAGTAGTATCTTTTAACATTGCATTTCTTTGTGCTTCTTTTATTATATTTTGATCTTGTTCTGTCAAAGATACACTACTTAATGATATGCTTGATATTTTTACACCTCTTTTTTTATACCACATATTAGATAATTCTACATTTAACAATTCTTCTAATTCTTTACAATGATTTACTATTTCATTTGGCCTAAGTCCTTGATTTGATAATTTCCCAAATGCTGATTGCATTGCACTCATCAATTCATTTCTCATTTGATTCTTTATTGTTTCTTTGTTATAAATATTATCGACATTACCACACACATTAGTATAAAATACTATTGGATCTTTTATTTTAAATGAATACACACCATTACACCTTATAGTTACATCTATATCTAAATTCAAACTTTTATCTACAATTCTAAATGGTATAGGTGTTGCTGTTCCAAATCTATTATCAACTATTTCTTTAACATTAAAATAATATATTCGTTGGTCCATAGGCGCATTACCACCATATCCATATCGTTCACCGACATTATTAAATGTATTTTTTACTCCAGTCCCCAAGTCACCGCTAAATATACTTGCTGTTTTTTCGCTATCATATATATATTCACCAGGTTCACTACAAAGTTCTCTTACTTTTCATTGCTCTACAATTAGCATACACTGACCATTGTTTACAATTAAATTGCTCCCTGAAGTTATAATGTTTTCTTCAGTTTGAGTATTTGATGTTCCGTTATTTATTCGCTTTTGTCCTTTTGAAACTAAAACATCATTATTTAAACTATCACAATAAAAATATTCTTTCCACGAATCAGCTAATGTTCCTCCAACTGCACCAGCAAATGCTTTAATTAACCCCATATTTATCAATTCTCCTTTTAGTCATAATATGGTGCATCACTATAACCTAATAATAGCAATTTATTATAAAATTTATCTAGTCTACTCTTAAATAATTTATTAAACCATTTTGTCTTACCAAATATTTTAATAAACTTTGGACTAACTACATAATATATTTTTATAAATAATCTGCCACTAAACTTGTTTGCCAAATCATTATCTCTAAATCTCCTAAACGTCCAAACTTGCGGGCAATTATAGGAACCATAAACAGCTGTTGCAATATAACAACCTTCATTTATTGAATTCATTTTTGTAATTAATTCATCGATATAACGTTATGAACTTCTTTTATTTGGTTCAATTCTGTAACGAAAGCATTTTTTACAGATATTGACTTGTTTAAAACCTGAAACTTTTGTTATCTTTTATAATATTCGGAATCTGTCATCGACAACATAGCCTTACCAAATGAACTAAAAAAAACTGCTTCCATATTATTTGGAGAGTTTTGTTCTACAAGATTATAATATTTTTCTACCTCTTCCCAATCTTCTTTATCTAATGCTCTCCGTGCATTCTGTAAATATTTTTCTACAAATGCAGTATTATCAACCTTTACTGTTCCCTTTACATCTACAGTCCCTTCAACCATCATTCTTTTTGCTTCTTCGACACTATATTTAGTTCCACAGCCTTGACACACAAAGCATCCATCCTCCTTAATTAAATCATTACTACCACACATTTCACAAATAAGTTTGTTCATTTTTAATTTCCTCCAATTATTATTTTTTATATAGTAAAAAAGCCACTACACCCTTCGGTATAATGACTCTAATATTAAATATTTTTTATATTAAAAATTTGAGCTTTTATTTCAGCCCATACAAAATTACCAATTAGAAGAGATACTCTCTCTACTATAGGAAGAAACTTCATCTATCATTTCATTCATATCATCAATGGTATACCATTTGCCCGTACCACTTTTATGATTATTTTCATATTCCAAAAGTTTAGCATCAATTTCTGATGTCATTTTTTCAATTGTTTCATTATTCAATACTTGTTCCATAATGCTCCTCCCAAGTAATAAATTTAATAACTATATTATACAAAAAAACCCCATTTTATCAATGAAAAATCCAAATCTTTCATATTTTGTTTGTGTGTTAAAAAATCAACTGAGAAGTATTTTTGAAGCAATGCATATCCTATATATTTTTCGTTTGATAGCATTCCAGCAATAACCCCTTGATGCTAACGAATAGCAGGGACGCAACAACAGGGAATAACAGGGAATAACAGAGACTTCGTCCCATTTTTTATACATAATCAAGTATCTCTATTGCATTATCCACATAAGCAACTATCTTTTCATAATTCTTTTCTTCTTCAGTAAGTCCTTTAAACTTTGCGCCATAATTCACACCTATAAATGATATCCCCAAGTTTATAGCGCCCCTTAAGTCATGCTCTGTGTCTCCAATCATACATATCTTATCACAATCAGTTATTTTACAATCTTCTATAGCCCATCTCATTATATCAGTTTTACTCATACCAATTTCTGCCGTTGAGCCTCTCAAAGTGTCAAAATATTTTGCTACATCTTTATTTTCAAATAATGGTATTACACACTTCATAAGTTTATATGTAGCAAGTGCTACTTTATAACCATTCTCTTTTAGTCCTTTCAAAACATCTAACATTCCTGGAAATAAATTTGCTTTAAGCATTTCATTCTTCATATAATAATCTCTATACATTGTTGTAAGATTATCTATCTCATCATTAGTCAAATGAGGATAATATCCTTTAAGCGAAAATACAACTGGTGGTCCGATAAATGTATTAAGTTCATCTTCCGTTAATTCTCTAAGTCCTGCAAGTTTCACTGCACCTTTTATAGAATCTAAAAGAGTCTTTGCTGTATCAAACAAAGTTCCATCTAAATCAAAGAGAATTAAATCAAATTTTTTATTCATATTTCCTCACTTTTCTTTACAAGTCCTGTAAATTATTTGAGCACTAATCTAAGAATTAAATAACTAATAAGCGACAAAACAACTATTATTATTACATTTACATTACCATTAAACCTTGCAAATAACAACGGTACAACTCCAACAAAAAGTCCTATTGTTGTTACTCCAAATGCAACCCCCGGATTATTTTTTATTATACTAAGGAGCATTGCATATGTAATACTCATAGTCATTGAAAATAACATAATGCCTATAAGTGACAAAAGCATAAATCGGTTTCCCAAAATTATAAATGGTACACATATTACTGTAGAAATAAATGCTACTTTTCTATATCCTATTGTGTCGCAAAGATATCCACCCCAGGCCTTCCCTATTCCAAGAAATAATGATAATAAAACCACATGAAAAAAGTTTTCTTTCCAAGCAAGTGGTAAAACAAAGCCCATAAAACTTCTAACTGCTAAAACAAAAAATGCAGAGATAAAAATAATTTTTTTACTTTTATCTACATTTACAATATTTACATCTATATAAGTAACATCTTCCCTACACCACACTTTATCTGTAAATGCCAAAATACTAAGAATTATAATTATAAAAACAAATAAATAATTTATAGATATATTATTAGAAGCGAAGTATCTTCCTATAACTATTCCAATCGTTCCTCCTGATACAAAAAGTGCCGATGGAAAAATATTTTTTTTTGATACTGTCGCCACTGCTATTGCACCACACTCGTGCAGTATCGCATTTGCAAATGAGATAAGTAAAATTGCCAATAAATAAATCACATTGTTATCAGTTTTTATCAATAGTACTGATATAGTAAAAAATATTACTGCTATAAATCCTAAATTGATTTTTTTATTCTTATTGTGTATATCTCCAAAAATTGCCTGTGGCACAAAAGCAAAAAAATCATAAATTAGTATTATATATGCTGACACAGAAGTTCCAAATCGTAAATATAGTAGCATATAACTTATTACTTCTATTGACAAATGAAAAATGAAAAAAATTATGCCATATATATTATGCATTTTTAAGTTCTCTATTTATAACTCTTGTGACATTTGCTATAACTACTACTGCTACTATAACTAAAAAAGCAATAATAAATGTGGTGGGTGCAACTTTTGATGTTTGACTTGTAGCACCACTACCTCCACCAGTTGTTTTAACTGTTGTCTCTATTGTTGGAAACTCTCTTATGGGTTCCGCTGGTAAAATATCCAAAAACATACTTCCTCCTTATAAGGTACTTTATTCTTCTAAAAATATAATGTGAATTTATCGTTACTAACACTATCCTCTCATCGCAACTTTAAGTAAAATCGTTCCTAATGTAAATGATAAAACATTTGCAAAAATTGTTGTAAAGATAACTTTTGCATACATTTGCTTTTTTATAGTATTTACACTACTTGCACTTATATTTTTATCATTTATAATTTTTTTATCAGTATATATGCAGTAAAGATATATTTCTACTATGCATATTATTATCTCTAATACTATAATTATCTGCCATCTATCCATAAGTAAATTATTTTCTATGTTTAAAATGTCATAAATTAAGAGTATGACATTTGCCACTACATTGGTCAAAACATTCACTGCTATAAAATAATTATTTGAAATCTGCAAAAAAATTACTATTGGGATATATTCTATCACAATAGTAATTATTAAGCAAATCAACAATAATTTTATAATTAAATAAAGCACTTATATCACATGATAATATATAGGTATTGCTGTGAAAGCAATGAGTAGTGCCGTACATATAATCATAAATACTTTTCTTCCAGTAGGAATCTTACTTAAAACTCCTGAATTTATACATTTAACTCCAAGTATAGCATAAAAAATCACTGGTATAAGCAAAAGTCCTATTGTAAATAAACCATCATATCCATATCTTGAACTTACATGGTATTCAAGTAATATTTCAAGTATACCTATTATCATTATGCATATAAACCATATAATTAATCCAACTGCAATTGTTATGGATGCACTGGTTGCAATTTGCGTTACAGCCTCATATCCAATACCACCAAGTGATGACAATGCAATAGACAAGATAACCACTCCTGCTGTAAGTATTGCAATAAATGCAATTATAAATGGAATTAAATGAAAATAGAAATAATTCTTATTCCAAAATATTTTAAACTTAGTATATAAATTATAAAATGGTATAATTAAATACCAGCACTTCGCATCATTATCTTCATATACAAGACACATAGAAATGAAAACAATAATTGAAGCAACCATTGCAACAATAAAATATCCTCTTTGTATGCTTGCCACATATGGTGGCACCACAATATTATTAATTCCGGTTGGCATAACATTCCTCCTAATTTTTTATGATTATTATACCATTATATAAAGTTATTTTCAATCATTTTATGATTTTACATAGTGTCCTGACTTGCCACCATCTTTCTCAATAAGATTTATATCTTTTATAACCATTGTCTTGTCTATAGCCTTAACCATATCGTAAACTGTAAGAAGTGCAACTGATACACCAGTTAATGCCTCCATCTCAACACCTGTTTTCCCTTCACACTTCACTGTGCAAATACATTTGATTTCGTATAATCCTTCTTCATTTGCAGTGTCATTTATCTCCCACTCTATTTTTGCATTTGTAATATTTAAAATATGGCACATAGGTATTATTTCAAAATTCTTTTTGACCCCCATTATGCCTGCTGTCGTTGCTACTGTAAGCACATCTCCCTTTTTTATCTCTTTATTTTTTATAGCATCATATACATTTTTACAAACAACTATTTTCCCTTCTGCAACAGCGATTCTTTTCGTAACTTCTTTTTCACCTACATCTACCATTCTGGCATTCCCATTTTCATCAAAATGTGTTAATTCCATATTTTCCTCCTAATCTTTTTTTAGTTTTCCTTCTTTGAAATGTTTTCTACATAGTGCCACATATCTATCATTTGCTCCAAGTTCAACTTGCTCTCCTTCACGAACAATTCCATTTTCATTGTATCTTGCATTGCAAGTTGCTTTTCTTCCGCACCAACACACTGTCTTAAGTTCTGTAATCACATCTGCTATAGCAAGAAGCCTTTCTGAACCTGGAAATAATTCATTTCTAAAATCAGCACGAAGCCCATAACAAACGACTGGCACATCATATATGTCAACTATATCAGATAAAAAATCTACCTGTTCTTTAGTTGCAAACTGAACTTCATCTACAATCACACAGTCATACTTCTGTATTTCTTCCTTTGACATTTTCATAAGGTCTTCAACAAAAATAGATTCATACTCAAGTCCTATACGACTATGCACTTTGTCATTTCCAAATCGTATATCAATTTTTGGTTTACAAAGAAGTGCCTTTTGCCCCACTTCCTCATAATTAAATCTTGTCATAAGTGCATTTGCAGTCTTACTTGACCCCATCGCACCATAATAAAAATATAATTTCGCCATATCCCCTCCTACACACTGATAACTAAATCACTAATATCTTTTATTTTCAACTCTTGAAAATATCTATTTTCAAATGGCACCCACATAGATAAAAATTTATCAACAACTTTTGGATTTCTTTTTGTTAATCTCTTTATTTGCTCATCTTTATCTATATCTACAAATATTTTTGCATTTACATACTTATCAAGTAGTGGATTAGAAGTATATGAACCTTCTATAATAAGTATCTTGTCTAAGTCTATAGGTATCTCCTGCAAATATTTATCGCTATGACAATCATAAGAAACATAATTAGTTTTCACTCTTTCTTTATATGGCTTTAATACATTTTCTATAAGTCGTTCATAATCCATATGTGAAGCAGTAATGTTCATCCAGTTTTTGTCTCTTTTATCAAATGGCAAATAAAAATCATCCATATGCAAAATGTTAAATCCAAGTTCTTTTTCTATTATATCAGCGATTGTAGTTTTGCCACCACCACATGGTCCATCAATAGATATAATAATTTGCCCAACAAGATTTTTATCTTTTATTAGTTTTTTAATTTTTTCAACATTCTCATTCATTTATCAACATTTCCTTTTTAAAACAATGTTTTAGAAGTTATTTTATAAAAATAGTTTTTTCAATTCTTATTTTATTGATTTTCTCTTAAATAATATATCAAATACTATACTTATATGTCAATTCTATTACCCAAAATTTCGTTTAAATTCAGTAACTTTGCTATTTTCTTATTTATTTTTTCATAATTTCTTAACAAATATATTATAATGTGATATAATATACCATATATTAAATTCTTGGGAGGAAATATGTTTAAAAAAGTTATAGCAAATTTATTATTTGCTACTATGGTATTAAGTTTATTTGCATGTAGCAGCAATGCTACTACTCAAAGCACAACTGCTGCTACAACAGTTTCAGAAACAACTATTGCTGAAACTACAACTGAAACAAAACCAAATGAATTAACTCTTGACATCTTAATGGAGCAAGATGACTCAATGAGAAACATCTATACACTTCTTGCAGTAAATGACCAAGCACCATTTGCTGATGTAGATGGAAATGCTATCAAAGATGTTAAAATCAACACAAAGGGTGCTGATGCATTTATCAACTGGCTTCTTGGAGAAGGTGCAGATATTGCAGACAATTATAAATACGATGAGTATAAGATGCATCTATTCAACAAACTCGATGGTGCACCAAAACCAGCATCAACTATTGAACCAGCCACAGATGAAACAAGAGTTATAAGGTTATCTACTACTACATCTGTTAACGACACTGGACTTCTTGCTGAGTGGCAAAAGAAATTTAAAGAAGAATATGGCTACGAGATAGAAGTATATTCTGCAGGAACTGGAAAGTCAATCGCTAATTCTAAACTCGGAAATGCTGACCTTATATTAGTTCATGCAAAGGCTCAAGAAGATAAATTTGTTGAAGAAGGTTTTGCAAGAAAAGTTGATGGATTTGACCAAGAGAGATTATCATTCTTGTATAATTATTTTGTACTTTGCGGACCAAAAGATGACCCAGCACATGTAAGAGAGGCTGCTACAGTTCAAGATGCATTTAAGGCTATAGCAGATGGTAAATTCCTATTTGTATCTCGTGGTGATAATTCAGGAACTCATTCAAAAGAACTTAGTTTATGGCCAAAAGAACTTGGAATAACTATTGAGCCATCATCATTTGAAAAATATAGCGACTGGTATATTTCATCAAATGCAGGAATGGGAATTTGCTTAACTCAAGCAGCAGAAAAAGGTGCATATATCTTATCTGATAAGGCTACCATGTCAGCATTTATTGCTGGTGGTGGAGTCATTAAAAAATAATTTTTATAAACATTTTAATACCAAAAAAAAACATCTCTTAGGAGATGTTTTTTTGGTGTGGCAGTCATACCAATTTGAGTTGCCGTGTTAAAATATTCTAATATCTTTCTCCAATTACTGTCTTTTTTTGCAGACCCCCTATGACACTCATCAACTATTATTAAATCAAAATAATTTGGTTTAAATAGTGCTGAAAGTTTTGAAACAATATCATTTTCTCCATCATCATTTTCTATCTCTTCATCTCCAACAAGTTGCTGGTGTGATAAAATTATATTTTATATCTTCTTCTGACATTTCTTTTTTATTAAGTATAGTATCCATATTTTTATTATACCACTTTATTATAATATTTTGTAAAATTTATTATTTTCATCTATTTTATAACTTGAAACATTTAAAAAGTTTTTTACATATTCATTTTCTTCATTCTTAAAAATATCTATTGGCTTTCCTATTGCGAGTATTTTACCACTATGCATAATCATTATTCTATCTGCTATTGATATTGCTTCTTCTATATCGTGAGTTACAAATACCATAGTTATGTTAAGTTTCTCTTGTATAGATTTTATTTCTTTTCTCATCTTTATTCTTAAATTAAAATCAAGATTAGATAATGGCTCATCAAGTAGACAAACTTTTGGATTTACTATAAGAGCCCTCGCAAGTGCAACCCTTTGTTTTTGTCCACCACTTATAGATTCTACATTTTTATCTGCGATTTCTGAAAGCGAAACTATATCTAAAAACTTTTTACCTTCTTCAACACGCATTCTTTTGTTTATCCCTCTTATTTTTAAACCATAAGTTACATTCTCAATCACTGTCATATTAGGGAAAAGTCCATACGACTGAAACACTGTGCTCGTAGGTCTATCACTTGGAGGTAGATTTGATATGTCTTCATCATCAATAAATATTTTACCACTGTCTATATCTATAAACCCACCTATAGCATTAAGTGTAGTTGTTTTTCCACAACCTGATTCACCAAGTATACATAAAAGTTCGCCCTTTTTCACTGCAAATGAAATATCATTTATGACAAGATTCTTGCCATAAGAAACTTTTAAGTTTTTTACATCTAAATAACTATTATACAACATTTACTTTCTCTCTTTCAATCAATCTCATTATCAAACTAAATACGATAACTACCAATATAATCATACTCGCAAACACACACGCTTCGTGATACTCTCCTATATAAATGCTATCAAACAAATCAAATACGGCAAGATTCTTACCAGGTGTGATTAAAAATAAAATACTTCCAGCAGTAGTCATAGCACCATTAAAATTATATAAGACAACACTTGATAAAACATTCTTAATTTTAGGAATAATTACATCTATAAGTACATTGTGATTTTTACCTCCCAAATCAAGACA
The DNA here is from genome assembly GCA_017934175.1 of Lachnospiraceae bacterium. GTDB lineage: Bacteria > Bacillota > Clostridia > Lachnospirales > Lachnospiraceae > UBA3633. The sequence continues at coordinate 67,562 of JAGBKB010000002.1, forward strand.
ACTATTTATAAGTTCATTTGGTATCTGTGCAAATGCTCCTTCACACATTTTCGTTGTAATTGGAAGTTGTTTAAAAATAATATTTGTTATAACTATAATCGCTGTCCCTGTGAGTTTCATCGGACTTTTATTAAATGCAAGTATATACGAAAGTCCAAAATAAGTTCCAGGTATCATAAATGGAATCATAATAATTATACTCAAAATATTAGTAAGTTTGTACTTCTTTTTTAGCATGCTATTCATATAACTAAATATAATAGCAAAAGTTACACATACAAATGACACTATTACTGCATAAACTATACTTCTTATCAAACTTGAAAAATCATACTTATAAAATTTTTCTATATATTCAGATGTAAAAACATATACTCCTTCTGACCTTTTAAATAGTGCATAAAAGAAAATAGCAATATACTGCATCAAAATTATCAACAAATATAATAAAGAAATTAAACTTATTATAAACCCTTCTATTCCAAGTTTTTTTAAATATAATTTATTTATAATATTTGTTCTACTTATAGTTGTATTCTCATATTTATTTATCATTTTTATATATATTATAAATATTAAAAATGATGGCACCATTAAAACTACATTCATAGCAGCGGCAATATCTATATTACTGAAACCAACTATTTGCATATATATTTCGCTTGAAAATGTGGAATACCTTCCACCAACAATAGTTGGAGTAGCAAAGTCACAAATAGACCTAACAAATGTGAGTACAAAAGTAATAAGTATCCCATTTTTCATAAATGGCAACACTACATCATTTAACACTGAAGAACCTTTAGCCCCTAAGTCTATGGCAGAATTAATTATGCTTTTATCTATTTTTTTTATTAAACTTATAAGATAAATAATATTGAGTGGTGCAAAACTAATTATTTGCATAAGAATAATGCCATACTTATTATACGGATTAAGTGATAATCCCAAAAGTCCATATGATATAATACCTCTTCTCCCATATAGTATGAGATATGAAAGTGATGATACAAATGGCGGCGAAACAAATGCAAGTAGAATAATAAGTGTTAAAAGTTCTTTTAATATTTTACCTCTCATAGAAATAAATATTGATACTATAACCGATAAAATACTTGTTAATATAGAAGCGATAATTCCAACATATATACTATTTAGCATTTGAGACTTATATTTTGCTATGACATTTACATAATTATCAAAACTAAAAAATCCGTTTATGTGAAAACTCCTTACGAGCATACACATAAACGGATACAAAACAAATATTAAAACTGATGCAACGAGTGCACCTGCAATTAAACAATTAATAAAATTGTTTTTAATCTTTTGCAGCCTTGTCACCCATCATAGGTTCAAATCTTTCTAATATCTCTTTTCTCATTGAACCAAAAAGTGATAAATCTTCTTCCATAAGTTTAGTTGAATCAAAAGAAAGTGTAAGCCCTTCTATGCTTGGCTTAATTACTTTTACACCTGTCTTTTTATCAATCTCTGCAAGATATTTTAAATTATCATCATTACTATATAGCCACTCAATAAACATTTTAGCATTTTCTACATTTGCTGAATTTTTAAATACTGCTACACCTTCTGGTACCCAAGGAACACCATCCTCTGGATATACAGTTGATAAATTATTTTCTTTTAATATAGCCTCTATTGTACCATCAAGATAAGTTATGCCAATAGGATATTCACCTGCCATAACTTTATTTTTTGGGTCTGAACCTCTCTTGCCATAGTAAGCAATATTGTCATTGAGTTTTGTTAAATAGTCCCAACCATCTTTTTTAGTTTGAATGAGTGCATTAACTACTGCATAGTTTGTACCAGAGATTGCAGGGTTTGACATTATTATCTCACCTTTATATTCAGGTTTTAGTAAGTCATCCCAAGTTTTTGGATATTCAAAATTCTTTTCTTTCATCAAGTCATCATTAAATAAAAATCCTACAACTGTTATGCCTTTTGAGAAATAATAGTTATCTGCATCTTTAAACTGTGGGTCAAGAAGTTTGCTTGCTTCAAAGTCTACTTTTTCTAAAAGCCCATCATCTTTTGCTGCCATAAATGCATCTATACCACCACCAAACCATACATCAGCACCTGGTGTACCACCTTCGGCACGAAGTTTTGATAATACATCCCCTGATGACATAGATAAGATTTCTGATTTAATTCCAGTTTCTTTTTCAAATTTAGCAAATAAATCTACATAATCTTTACTTGTGGCAACTACTTTTAATTCGCCACTTGATGTTTTTGTTGTTGCAACTGCTTCAGTTGCTGTTGTTTCTTCTGGTTGTGCATTTGTAGTGTTGTTATTTGCACCACTTGCACAAGCAAAAAGTGAAAATGTCATTAACATAACAAGTAAAATAGATACTAACTTTTTCATGTTCCCTCTCCTTAAAATTACCTTCACTTTATTATATTATAGTATTTTTTGTATAAAATCACAATACTTAAGGCATCTTAATATTATATTTTATTTTGGGTAGGCTATAACGAATGGCTGCTCATAAGGCACTTGCTTTTTAACACAAGGTCCCTCTCTCCACATATCAAAAAATCTTCCAAGTGGGAATATATAATACCCATCTTGATAATGGTCTGTTACATCATATGAATCTGCAAATATAAGCACATCATCATAAGGGTCTATACCATTACAAATATCTATACCAATTATAGTTTGCCAGTGACCATTCCAATCCACCCAATCAACCATTATAGGAACACCATTATCAATTTTTTCAATTACAAACTTTTCAAATGCACTGACATCATCAAAATAACCTTTTTCACTTGCATTATACTCTACATTATATCCTTGACTCTTAAAAAAGTTAGCCAACTCCTCTACAAATGTGCCTTTTTCAGTATCTACTTTTACAAGTTCGCCTATTTGCATCTCATCAAAATCTCTATTTCCATAATGATTTAATACCATAAGGGCAGAGGAACAGCCACAAGTATGCTCTTCAGTCTGTTGATAAGTCTCAAACTCTGAAATGATATGCAAAGTTCCACTACTTTTCATATTATAATAATCATTTATCACATAATACTTACTATTAAAATTGTCACTCATATGATTAAATGCATCCGCACCATAGTCATCATTTAGAGTCTTTAAATTTGAACTATATGGTATTGTATGAAACGAAATTTGTGACTTGCTTGCACAAGCAAAAAATAAAAATGCAAATAACAAAGTAAATGACAATAATATTTTTTTCTTCATTTTCCCTACCCTCTTATATTATATTTGTAATATTATACATATAAATAGCAAATATATCAATGCAGATATTCCCCATAAAAAGTGTTGACTTATTACACTTTTTTGGGTGAAATATAGTAATAAATCACATTTTTTCACTAAAAATGCCACTCAGAGCTTACTGCGAATTAGATGCTTTTAAAGTTTATTTTCTTGATATCGGTTTACTCTCTTGTATGAGCGGTTTAACATCTAATATCTTAACTACAAACGATGATATATTTGTTGAATTTAAAGGCATACTAACAGAACAATTTGTTTTGCAAGAAATTAAAAGTGCTATAGACTACTTTGGCTACTATTATACCAATAAGACATCAACCAGTGAAATCGATTTTTTAATTAATAATTCTGATGGCATTATTCCAATAGAAGTCAAGGCTGGAATCAATTTAAAAGCAAAAAGTTTAAAAACATATATAGATAAATACAATCCTCCTTATGCAATAAAAACAAGTTTACTTAACTATGCTGTTAATGAAAAGATTAAAAATTTTCCACTATATTGTATTAGAGACATAGTATAAAAGTTTGCCTTCAATATTTTCTTTATACAAAAACTAAATATAGAATATTAGGTTAATTTATAATTTCCCCTGCTTCTTTCATTTCTTGTATTACTGTTGTGATTACCCTTTCATTAAATCTTTCTTCATTTAAATAATTAATAATAACAAACTCTTGCTTTATATTATTAGCAATCAACTCTTTAACTCTTTTTTTAGTCATTTCTTTCCAATCTATCCCCATATCTCTGCATATCTTTTGAAAATCTTCCATACTAATATTGTGTTCATTTTGTAATTTTATTTGCAGTTTTTCTTCAGAATAAGTTTGCTGTGCCAGATAATTATTGATTAAATCTTTTATTTCCGTCAACTTTTGATTAGTTTCTGCAGATACCACATTATGTTGTATCATATTACTACTTTGAATATTTTGAGTTGGTTGAGTTTGCATCACAACTTTTTCATTCATTACACTATTTATATTAGAAAGAATTTTTTCTGCTTCTGCCCTTTCAAATCCTGCCATCACTAGTTTTTGTATTTTTTCTTCATCAGTTATATTTTCTATATATCCACCAGGATAAGCATCAAACACTCGTTGAACAGCAGATTTTGCTTCTCCCTCAGTAAACTCATAATTTTCTAATTCATCAATAAAACCTTCTTTTTGAATATCTGGTGTTTTTATTTTTATTACCATGGCTGTCTTAAATGCTTGAGCAGCCCAACTAATTCCACTACTATTTGATGCATACATGGCATCCTCACCATTAAAACCATAATTTTTCATTTTATCAATTAATGCTTTTTTTGATATATACCATTTTTCAGAACATTGTTTTTTTTCATATTCTATTCCCTTTTGCTTTCTTTTTTCTATCATAACTCTATCATAATCTTTTAATTGATTATCATTTCCGTCATCATAACATAATCCATATTTTTCATTATGCCCTTGTAGAACACTTTCACCTATCCCATACACTTCATATATCATTTCATTTTCATAAGCCAACTTTAATTCTGCAAACTCATCAGGCAATGCTCCACGTAATTCTGCTATATCTCTTGAATTAGTAATAAGATATGCTCTTTCAGCTGCATATTTTGCTTCTTGTTCTTCAAATAACTCGTATTCTAATATTTCTATTATATTTTTTTTATTTGCAGGATTTCCTATTGCATTTCTAATTTTTAAATACTCTGTTGCACATTTTATTGCTTGTTCTCTGTAACTTACTTGAGCATTTGCCATAGCCCAATCAACTTTATCAGTTGTCAAATTCTCTTGTCCCACTTTAATCTCTATCATTTTTCTTAGCATACGCTTTGACAATGGATATTTATTTAATAAATTATTTGCAATATCAAGATTCCATGTTAATTCTGTACTTGCATTGTCAGTATTACTTGCAAACACATTATCTTTTAAAGCTTCAAACTGATTTTCTGATATGTCGATAATCATTCCTCTTGGGTTCACTTTATAAGTTGATCCATTAAATACAAATGTTTCTGTTTTTGGAGTCCCGTCATCATTAAAATAATAATAACGATTTTTTATTTTTTGTAGTCCTGTAAGCAAATTACCATTTTCATCAAAAAAATATAATTTCCCATCTATATTTTTTTGCGTATCCGTCACGAAATCTCCATTTTCATCTTTATACATCCAAGCATCACCATTTTGTACCCACTCACCTGCAAAAATTGTGCTTGCAGTCCAAAAAACTAACAATGTAGTTAATAGAATTTTTTTCATAACATTCCTTTCTATTTAAAATATTTTATTCTATATATTTTCCATCTTTGTCCACTTTATACCCATCTGGGGTTGTTGTATCTTTAAGCATTTTACCTTCTTTATCAACATAATACTCATTGTCAATCCATTTGTTCTTAACTATATTACCATCAGACCCAAGATAATACCAGTCTCCATTATATTCTTGCCATTGATTTATTACTTTCACATTATTTACATAATACGAATCTCCTCTCCAGCCATTTTTAATTGCAAATGTATCATCATATATTTGTGGATAATTAAAAGTATCAATCCAAAATGTATACGTTTTGTTATATCCACCACCATTCTTTCTTAGCCTTAATAAAAATGGTTGTCCAGTTATTAAATGATTTCTTATTGTAATTACGGCTTGATGATTATCAACATATATTCTATCACTCTTACTATTCATCGTTCCAGTAAATATATAATTTTTATTTACCCGACTACTAAGAGCCAGAGTATAATTATCATCTATATACCTATAATCGTTCTCTATTTTATCATATTTATCATCATACACACAGAAAAATATATCTGACTTGTCAAGATATAAATCTAAATAAGCATCTTCTTCATTCTTAGAATTATAATAACTCACTCCTATAATCTTTTTACTATTAGCTATATATTTTTCAGCACTATTATTATATTGATTTTGTAACCAGAGTTTTCTTGTTCCTTTACCTTCATTGTCAAAAGTCCACTCCGTACCACCAATTTCTTTCGTAATACTTTTAGCCATATTTCCATACGAATCTACATAATAATATGAATTATTAAAATTTAAGTTAAATCCTGCTTGTTCAAATGCATCTTCAAGATATAGTATAGCTATTGCATCTGTAAAATTTGCATTTTCATTATATACATGATATTGCTTAATTCCTATGCTTGAACCAGTTTCAACTATTATCTTATCCTTTTGCTTAACCCCGGTTTCGTCGTAAAAACTATATTTTCCAGTTTGTTCATCTTTTAACCAGTCACTAATAATCAATTCTCCTGTTTTAGCATCTTTAATGTATATATCTTGACCAACACTATTAAGCCACGGCCCTTGAACATCTTTTACAACGACTCCAGAGCTACTTACATATGCAGTATAACTTGGTGTTGAATTTTCCCACAATTTGTTTTTTAAATTCTTGCCATCATCATCAAATGCATATGTCTTTCCATTTATCTCAACTAATTCGTTTCTTGCAAAAAACCCATTATTTTTTAGATAGTATGTATCTTCACCATCATTGACAAAATAATTCTTTCTTTTTTCACCTTTATCATCTACATAATAAACTCCAATCCATGCATTCTTTTGCATTTTGCCTGAACTATCAAAATGATATTCTTTCCCATTATGTGTTACCCATTCATTCTTTGCAAATGTTCCATCTCTAAACTTGTATTGTCGGTCACCATACATATTTTTTACAAATTTTCCTGGATTTCGTAATGATAAGCCGAAAATAATCGCAACTACTAATAAGACAACTCCCACACAGCCTACTATTACTTTTTTTGCTTTTGGACTTTTTAAATCAACTCTTTTTATTTTATCACTTACACTTGTTGTTAAAGAACTTAATTTATTTTTTACTTTTTCAACACTAATTGTCTCATTATGTACTTTTAGTTTATTATAAATTCCAGCTACCACAAGTCCTATTGATGCAATATATAATAAATAATATCCAGGTCCTTTTATTATCATACTTGACACAATTTCATTGGTCGCCTCATTTTGCCCAGCAAAACTCGTAATATTAAATGTATCATATATCAAAATAGATAAATTTATAATCGCACATATTATAACTGCTGTTTTCTTTTTTAAAAATGAAAAAATAATAGCAATAATTGCAATTATTACTATTATCTTTCCGTCTCCATCAAAGTATGATTTTTGGAAAGTTGTTCCAAAAAAACTTATAGTTATAAAAGGTAAAAATGTGGCTATTATTGATAATACAGCAGTTAAAATACTTAATAAACTAGTATTAAATTCAAATTTTTTTGTATTGCTTTCACTTGTTGCATTTACATTATTTGCAATACTCATAGTATCTTTATTGTCTTCAACCTTAACAATTTTTACACCGCATTTATCACAAAACAATGCATCATCTTTAATTTGATTTCCACATTTATTACAATACATATAACACCTCTCCTATTACATTATATTTTTTTATAATTATTATTTAAAAATATTTCCAAGTTGATTACTATAATCTTTTAATACATCACTATACTCATTCATTGCCTTATTATACTCTTTTTTATATTCATCCATTGCATCTTTATAAGCATCCTTATACTCATTTGCAGCATCTTTTAATGCTCCACCATACATGTTGCCTACAGCATCCATTGAATCTTCTACAGCTTTTGCACCTATCTCCATTCCTGCTTCAGCTGCTTTCATGCCAGCATCTACACTCTTACTATATATATCTGATACCGAATTACTATAAGAGTCAACTGCCTTTCCATATGAATCTAATGCTTTTCCATACGAATCAACTGCCTTGTCAAGCGCTTTCCCATATTCATCAACAGCTTTATCAAGTACTTTGTTATAATCTTCAATTGCCCTTTGTGTAGGACTCTTACATGCAGTTAAAGATAAAGTAATAAATAAACATATAACTATTATTCTTTTCATCATTATTATCCTCCAAAATATTTTTATATGTTGTGATTATAGCACAATAAAAAACTAAAAATTACCACCATACTGGTGGTAATTTTTATTAACATAAATCATAGTTATTACTTTATTACTTCAACACTTTTAATAACTTTTTCATAGTCACCTATATAATCATACTCTGATGCATCATCATTTGAATATGTAACCCCTATAATTATTATCTCATTTGTATCTTTCATCAACATCCAATTTTCAAAAGCAAGTCCATATATGATTTCTCCAGTATATTCATCCACATATTTAGTTGTAAAAATATACATAATAGAATTCTTTTCATAATCAAATGCAAATGTCACCAATTCACTATTGTTATAATTATAATTTACACCTTTCTCTATTATCATATCATATAGTTCATATAAAGTAGAGATATTAGCATTAGCATATTCTCCAATAAATAATTCAGCATAAGACTCTTTATTAGAAGGTGAAAAAATAATTAGATTTTTCTCATTCATTTGGAACCTATCATTATACACCCAAGAATCTGGAATATTTCTTCTTGAGTTTTCTTCTTCATTATCAAAATACATTGGATAACTTATTTTATATTTACCTACTTGTAGTTCTTTGTTGGTTTTTTCATCATATATGCCTACTCGTTCATTGTTATATTTGACCATTCTTATTCTATCATTATATGCCACACAAGGTTTTAATTTTACTTCATAAAAATCATCATTATACTGTGATGTAAATGTAATTGTATTATCATTAAATGTAAATTCCATAATGTCTCTTTGACTTGCCGTTGATAAATATTTTGCAATCTGCTTATAATTCTTTGACAATATCTTTTTACTTGTATTAATTTTATTTTCCTCACTATTTTTTACGTTATTAGTCTTAATGCTATCAAAAATATCATTTTCAATATTAAATGTTCCTACCCAGTATATATATTTATTTTCATTTTCATACTTATATATAATTATTGAATCACTATCTATAAGTGCCTCATATCTTTTTTCAAATTCAAACCCTTCAGATTTCCATAATCCTTTTACATCTTCTTTCACTTCTATTTCTCTTATAGGTTCTTTTTTTATATTTACAACTTCATTTACTTTTAATATTTTAAGTTTACAATAATCTGCAAATAAAAATAATGTATCACTTATACTTGTCATTCTGAAAATAATAAATAATACAATAGCGATTAATACTGATGTAATTATTTTAAAAATATTATCTTTATTCATATTATACTTTTGTATTGTAAGATTATTATAGCATATATAAATATTATTTGGTATAATATATGTAATCTTTTATAATTATGAGTAACTATAAACAAAAAGTCAATTTTAATGGTTACTCTGCTGTTGATAACACAATCAATAGCGATAATGTTTTATTACTTAAAAATAATGAGAACCAATATTTTGTGCAAAAAATTGTGCCAATATACCAAAAAGAAATATATGATTATTTAATTGTAAGTCCTATCATGCACACACCTAAAATCTATGAGATTAAAAACATGATCGACTATTTAATCGTTCTATGCGAATATATTGATGGCAATACTTTGACAGACTATTTAAACAACTTGTTTTTGCAAAAGCAATACGATTTAAATAAAAATATCATTTTCAAAAACTTTTATAAACATATTTATACGCTACTTAATATTATTCAGAATCTTCAAAAATCTAAAATAATTATTCATAGAGACATAAAACCTGATAACATTATAATCAACAAAAATAAAGAATTATATCTCATAGACTTTGATGCATCAAAGATTTATTCAAATGATACAAAAAAAGATACTCATCCACTTATAAGTGATGGTTATTCAGCACCAGAACAATATGGATTTGGTTCTTCAAATAAATCTACAGATATATATGCTATAGGGAAAGTTATAAATGATTATATAGACATTATAGATGACAAGAAACTTACTAAAAAGATATTTCCTATTGTTGATAAATGTTGTAAAATAGATTATAAAGATAGATATAAAAGTATAAATCATCTCAAATTAGATTTATTTAGAGCAGAGCATAACATTATGTTTCTCGCTATACCAGGTTTTAGAAGTAGCAATCCTTTTCATATTATTGTTGCCACATTTTTCTATCTTTTCTTATTATATGTTTGTTTTAAAAATACATATATAAATATTTTGCCATTAAACATTTGCATATTTATAAGCGCATTGACATTTATATTTTTATTTTTTAACTATCTTGATGTTCATAGATTTTTACCTTTTACAAAATCTAAAAATCCTATTTTGAAATATTTAAGTATTACTCTATATTCTTGTATAATTTCTTTTGCAATAATTTTTTGTTTCATTGTATTCTACAAATAATTTATTAAGCATAATTAACTTTATGTATAAAAAAAGCGGTTAATCACCGCCTATATATCTTTATCCTCTCCGCAACTCTTAAGTTGCTCTACATTATTCTTTATTAAAAACTCATTAAATGCATCAATATTTTTTAGTTTCTTTTTAAATGCCTCTGCTATAATTTTATCTCGTTTTATTCTAGTATATAATTCTGGCATCTCATATAATCTTAATGCTTCTTGCAATTCATTTATATCAAATTTTGAACAAAAACAAATTCTAATTATTATATCTCTTTGCTTGGTTCTCTTTTCTCCAAGTAGCAATTTATATCCATAGTTAACTGGTATATCAGATAAATAGAAAACATCTCTCTTGTTCATACCCTTTTTTTTAATTAATTTTTTCATATAATTGATAAACTCTAAAAGAGGGTTTGTTATCAATTTGTCTTCTTCTATTTTGTTTTTGTTAGAATTGGTTTTCATATAAATCCTTTATGCTATAATAAAAAATTTTAGACTATTAATTTGATTTTCATTCAGCCTATTATAACAAATTTTATACATAAAAATTACCACCGCTATGGTGGCAATTTTATGATGATAGATTTTATATCATTAACATTTAATATATTAATTACTATACCCTTCATCGTCTTTATCATTACTGCATTTTTTTAAAGGGTCTAAACCATTCTCAATCAATAGTTTGTTTACATTTTCTACATAGTTTTCACCTTCATTTATTGCTATCATTATCACTGCATCTCTTTTATTTTTTACATATAAGACTGGCATATTATAAAGTTTCAACGCTCTATTAGTTTCTACAACACTGAAATTAGCAGCTATGCAAATTCTAATTATAGTATCTCTTTTTGATATTCCCTTTTTTCCACTTAATACTTGTCTACCATAACTTTCATTCATACCAGCAAGTAATATTACATCTTTTTGAGTAAAACCTTTTTGCTTTATCATATCTTTTACATAATATGAACGTTCAATTTTACCAATATCATTTATTAAAACATCTTTCTTTTCATTCAATACATTTTTTACATCTTTAGTCCTTTTAGTCTTTAAAAAATTCTCTAACTCTTCCGTCTCAACACTTTCAATCTTCTTACTAAAAGCTGATTTTTCTATTCTCTTCTTTGGTGTTTTCATTGTTATAAACTTTTCTCCTTAAGTACTAAATTATCTATTTTACTTCAATGCATAATTAAAATCAGGTGCCATGCCTGCCACTGTATATACATTATTTATTAAACTTTCAATTTGACTAAGTGCAAGACTCTGTGCCTTATCCATAATAGATTGATTATCTTCTATTTTAGTTTTAAGTTCTACAAGTGACTCTGATAGCTTTTCTTGGATATCATTTATATTAAGATTAGATAACACCAACTTTTTATATCCATAAAATTTCATACTATTTATATCATAATTTATGTTCCCCATAACTTTAGTCTTAGGTATTCTTATTGTCTTTGTTTCTTTATCAAATTCTATTTCTTTCATATTTATACCTATATCAACAGTAGCATTATATTCAAGAAAATATTTTTCACTTGGTAAACTAATACCAAAAACTGTATTTGGAACTTCATATGTTAAAACATTTTTAAACGAACAACTGAGAGTATTTAGAACTGATATTTTTTGTAAATCAAGCAAATTAAACTCTTTAACATTTTCTATTTTATTACAACTTGTTATAAATGTTATTAGCATAATCATTAATAGCACATAATAATTCTTAATTGCTTTTTTAATATCTTTATATTTCATACTTATTCCTTTTATGAATTTTATTCAATCCATATTTTATATTCACCATCCATAGCATCAACTATTGGTTTTAAAAAATTAAGTAAGGTCTCTCTTGCACTATCATAAGCATATTTCATCATCTCATCATCTTTATTATTAAATTTTTCTTTCAAATCATTTTCACATTTACTAAGTCGCTTCATCAAATCTTCTACCTTACCTTCCGGTATAGATGATAACGAACTTGGCTCAACGAATGCATTTGTCAGATATACATCTGGAATTTGAACTATTATGATTTTTTCATCTTCATCATATTCTACATTTACTGTTGAAAAATCTATCCCATAAGTTACAGTTCCTCTATATGCTATATATTTTGTTTTTTCTTCACTATCATGCTCTTCATACACGCCACCATATGGTATCATAAGAGTTGACAATTGACTTATTACTTTTTGATCAGTAAGCATCGAACTAATAACTGTTTTCACTGTCCTTTTCTTTGCAAAAAAAATACTATACACAAAAAACAAAATAACAAATAATATAAGTATTCCTATAATACTTTTAAAGATTGTCCTTTTTTTCACTTCAATTACTAATTTTTCTTGTGTTTTCTCTTTTACTTCTTCATTATTATTCATAACTACTATTTTATGTATTATAATCCTTGTCTACTTTCATAAGATTTTTAACTCTTTCTTCAAGTTGTTTTATCATATGATTATAATATTTTATTTGCTCTCCTCCTTTTCTTTCCATCGGTATAGTTCTAAACATTTCAGGTAATATCCTTATTCCATAAAAATGTCTTAAATCTTTTTTCAACATATAATCTGGACTTGTCATCCACTTTTCATCTTCTACACTTCTTGATTCATATATTGTTTTCCCAAATCCTTTTTTATAATATAAAAAATGTGTGTAATTCTCTATGATTTTTTCAAGTGCTATATTAAATGGATCCTCTACAAGTGCAAATGATATCTTATTACTTTTACTATACCCAGTTCCAATTCCATAAATACCTTTTAAGTAGCTATTTTAAATTACCAATTATACCAATTACCAACTTTTCAAATTTCTTTGCTATCTTATTTGCAGTTTCTCTCACATCATCATCACTAAGTTTTACTTTTGAAAGCCCTGTACCCATATTTGTTATAACACTTATGCCACCAACTCTAAGCCCTGCATGTCTTGCAGCAATTACTTCAATCACAGTGCTCATCCCAACTGCATCAGCTCCAAGTTTTCCTGCAATTTTTATTTCAGTTGCAGTTTCAAATGAAGGTCCTTTGAGTTGTATATATACACCCTCTTGCATTTTTATTTTATTTTTTGTAGCAACTTTTTTCATAACTTTTATAATATCTTTGTCATATATATCTGTCATATCTGGAAATCTCGTTCCAAGTTCTTCTACATTTTCACCAATAAGAGGATTAGGTGCAAAAAATGATATATGATCTTTTATAATCATCAAATCTCCAACCTTATAATTTTTATTACAAGTACCTGCTGCATTTGTAACTATAAATTTCTTAACTCCCATCATCGCCATAAGACGGACAGGACGAACTGCTTCTGCTGCACTATATCCTTCATAAAAATGAATTCGCCCTTGCATCACAAGAGTTTTCACACCATTAATTTGTGTAAATACAAATTTTCCTTTATGATTTTGATTTGTTGCCTTTGGAAAATTTTTAATATCCTTATAGTCTATTACTGAATCAATTTTTAAATTATTTACAAAATCTCCAAGACCAGAACCTAAGGTTATAGCAACCTCTGGCACATAAGGAATTTTCTTTTTAATACTGTCATATGCCTCTTGTAAAATTTTATACTCTTTACTCATAATAAAATCTCCTTCTACCATTAATTTATATCATACTTCATTAGCCCACTACTCTTCACCGCAAACTATATCTATATTCTATCACATTATCAAAATATTTCATATAGAACAATCCTTTTTTTTGACTTTTTTTACATTATTTATTATAATATATATATATGGAAATATTGATTAATAGTTTTCTTTTATCAATGATTCCTTATTAAATATATCTCTATTTTAGAGATTACAAAAAGCGAGGTAAAGAAAATGAGTTTAAACACAAGTAAAACAATTTTAAAGGTATTTGGTATTATTTCAATTATTTTCGGTATTTTAGGATTACTCGGTGGAATTGCTTCTATTTTTGGTGGTGCAGCTATAAATTTAGGAACAGCTACAGGCGAAGTAAATATGGATGCCACAACAGCAGCAGGTGGTGCAGCTGTATTGGGCATTTTGGGGCTTATTATTTGTTTTGATTCTATTATTGGTTTAATTTCAGGAATTTGTTCAGTAAGAGCATCAAAAGACAGTTCAAAGATTATGCCAGCATGGATATTTGCTCTCATTGGTCTTGTATTATCAATCATTAGTGCAATCTCAACATTTACTTTTCCATCAACTACTAATGGTTCTACAAGTAACTTAATAGGAACAATTATCGGAGTAATTATTGGAGTTGGAATTGATGCATTAGTTTTTGCAGCTGCCAACAACATTAAGCAATCTGCTGGAAAATAATTTAAAAGACCCTTAAATACTATAGTTCAAAACCTTGCATACACTGCAAGGTTTTTTATTGATAATTTTTTTTTGTTTTGGTATAATGTTTTTACTTGGGCGGATAATATCCGCCCTTGCATTTTGGAGAATTATTTATGAAAAGAAGTAGTGGTGTTCTTATGCCCATATTCTCTCTTCCATCAAAATATGGAATAGGGACTCTTGGCGAAGAAGCATATAATTTTGTAGACTTTTTAGTCGAAACAAAACAATCATATTGGCAAATGCTACCAATTATGCAGACAAGTTTTGGTAACTCACCTTATTCCGCTATGTCTTCATTTGCTGGTAATCCATTTTTTATTGACTTTGATGAATTAAAGAATGATGGGCTACTTAAAGAATCTGATTATAAATTTTTAGAAAGAGACATTAATCCAAGAAGAGTTGATTATCAAAAACAGTTTGATAACAAATACAAGATATTAAAAATTGCCTGTGATAACTTTAAAAATATATATCAAAATGAATTAGATACATTTTGCTCTAACTATGATTATTTTCTTAATGATTATGCTATATTTTCTGCTCTAAAAAATAAATATAATGGTGGTTCATTTGATGTATGGGACTATGATTTTAAAGTAAAAAACATTGATGCCATAAATAAGTTTATAGATGGAAATCAAAATGAAATAGAGTTTTACAAAATAGTTCAGTGTCTTTTTTATCGTCAATGGTTTAAATTAAAAAAATATGCAAACTTAAAAGGTATACAAATAATTGGTGACACTCCTATCTATAGTGCCTATGACAGTGCAGAAGTGTGGGCAAATCCAAAATATTTTTATCTTGATGAAAATCGTAAACCTATAGAAGTATCAGGCTGTCCACCAGATGGCTATTCTGCAACAGGTCAACTTTGGGGCAACCCTCTTTACAATTATGATTACATAAAAGATAATAATTATAAATATTTCATAGATAAGTTTTCTCACTTACTTGAACTTTATGATGTCCTAAGAATTGACCACTTTAGAGGATTTGATTCATATTATTCTATTCCTTATGGAAGCCCTGATGCAACTATTGGCAAATGGGTTAAAGGTCCAGGTATTGAATTGTTTAATGAATTAAAAAAATCACTTTCTAATGTCAACATAATAGTAGAAGACCTTGGCTTTTTAACAGATTCAGTTAGAAATCTACTAAAAGAAACTGGATTTCCAGGAATGAAAGTTATGGAGTTTGCATTTAATGCCTACGACAAAGGCAATACAGAATACCTTCCACACACATACCCTGAAAACTGCGTTGCATATCTTGGCACACATGACAATGACACATTTATGGGTTGGATAAAATCTATAAGTCCAGAAGATAGAAATTATGCTATAGAATATTTAAATTTAAAAGAGCCTTCTGAATATTATATAGAGGCTCTTAAAGTTTTATATCAAAGCAAATCTAATTTAGTTATAGTGCAGTTTCAAGATATTTTAGGAACTGGCGGCATTGGTCGTATGAATACACCTTCTACCATTTCTCCAATGAACTGGAGTTACCGCCTACTCCCATATGAACTTAATGATGATACTAAAACTTTTCTTAAACAATTAACTATAGAATCAAAAAGAGAAAACATTAACTAATTTACTATTTATCACATAAAACAATTAAGGCTTTATATAAATATAAAAAATAAAAATGTCAAGCATATGCCTGACATTTTTTATTGATAAACTTTTTGTGGTTTATCTTTTCTTTGCAACTTTTTTAACTGCTTTCTTTACAGCCTTCTTAACTGCTTTCTTCTTTGCTGCTGCTTTCTTTGCTACTTTCTTAACTGTCTTCTTTACAGCCTTCTTAACTGCTTTCTTCTTTGTTGCTACTTTCTTTGCTACTTTTTTTACCACTTTCTTTACCGGTTTTTTCTTTGTTACTGCCATGATTATTCCTCCTAAAATAATATAAAGTTTATATTTTTATTATAGTTAATTTTTAAAATTTAGTCAATATTTTAGGCAATTTTTTATAAAAACTTTTTGAGGCAATTTTTTGTATGTGGTAAAGAATTTTAAAAAAATTTATTCAACAATTTCATTTTTACCTTTAACAATTTTTACATTTAATTCTTTGTCACCAGAAATTATTTTATAATTTTCTTCTTCTTCAAGATTGGTAGAAGTTATGAGTGCCGCTTTATATGTTTTATTTGGTTTATATGATAAAATAACATTTCCACCTTCATCTATTAATTCTATATTGTTGTTTGCACTCATTACATCTTTATAATATACGACTATGTAATTTTGTTTTGATTCGCTGTCCAAATCTTGCATCTTTGCGCCAGGTCCTACTCCTATCATCTCAAAACCTATATTGCACTCTACTTTTCCATTGTAATCAATTATTCTTTCATTGTCATTTTCTGATGCACTTATAAATACCTTTCCACCCTCTAAATATAAATCACCATTTGAATCAATGCCATCCATAACAGAATCTATATTTATATCCCCACCAAGTATTCTTATATATACTCCCTCTTGGTTTATCTTTTTGTCCTGTTTTCCATCACTTGCATTTATAGCATCATCATTTGTCTTTAAATTAATATTGCCACCAAGTAAATTAATTACTTTTCCAGTTATACATTCACCTTTTGCATCTACATTGATAGTTCCACCAACTATTAAAGCATCATTATCAGAAGTTAAACCCTTATCTCCTGAACTGATATTTATATTTGCATTTTCAATATAAAGCATACCTTTTTTATTGCTCTTAACTTTTATTGCATCATCTCCAGAGTTAATTTCAAAATTGCCTGAACGGAATATTACTTCATTTTCAGCCTTTATTGCATCACCTTTAGAATTTAATTTATAATCTCCTGATATAAATGTAATCTTATCTTCACTTTCTATTGATGACTCAAAATTATTATTGATTATTAGTTTTCCCTTTCCATTAAATGCAATTTCATTTTTTGAATAAATGGCACCATTCATTTTTTCTACTTTTGAGCCACTTACCTCTTTTATGTTTATCTCGTTTTCACTTCCACTTGCTAAAAATATTTGAGCAATACATCCATCTGCTATGCTGATTGCACTTTCTTTATCAGTATTAATTTTTACACCATCTAAAACTATTTGTACTCTTGGTCCAACTCCATTTTCTATTTTTATTCTCTTATTGTTGAGTGTTCCTTTTAATACGTATATACCGCCCGATTTGATTATTACATTTTCTCCATCATCACTGATTAATTCTTCTGCACCATCTGGCACTGTTTTTTCATCAAAATTAATTGTGAGTGCTGCTATGCTATCATATTCAGGCTCTAAATCTAACGCATCATATGTAAAAGTTTTTACACCTACATTTCTATCTGCTAAAGTTACTATAGAAGTAACATCACCTCGTTCATTTGTTTCTGAAAATAAGAAATCACTTACCCTTATTGCATTTTCATATTCTGCTAAAACCTTTGATTCCGCTTCTTCCAATTTTTCATCACTTAACATATCTATTGCTTCTGTCACATCAAGCACTTCATCAGTTTTATCAGTACTTTTAACCACTTCACTCTTTGAGCAAGATGATAACAAAATTAATGCAATAAATATTAATAATAAACTATTCTTTTTCATTTTATAACCCCATTACATTTTAATATCAAAGTGAACTTCTTTATCAGCAAATTCCTTTTTTATGGCTTCCAATTTATCACTAAACAGCATTAACTTATTTCTTCTATATAATGAAGCAAGTACTAATATAAACACTATAAGAATTACTGTTATAGGTATAAGCACGGCAAATAATTCAACCATTTTTGGCAATACAGAATCAACTGCATTTTTTAAACTATAGTTATTGCTATACCAATACCTTAACGCATTAACTCTAAATGTTATAACTTCATATATATTTATTGTATAAGTCTTATATAAACTCTCTTTTTTAACATTCTCAATCTGGTTTTTAATTCTTTCACTTCTTTTTGCAAGGTCAGAATCTTGTTTTGCTATCCAATCTTTATCTTTTGAACTTTGAAGAGCCTTTCTTGCCTCTTCCATCTCTTTTAATTGTTGCTCATAGTTAGTTAATTCTTGCTCTATAGATGTAATATTTGAATTTGAAACTCTTATATTACCCCATTTTTTGAGTGTTGTCTCAATTTTATCTAAATCTGTTTCTTCATTGTCAACTGTAAATTCTAATTCCTGGTATCTTGGATAAAACTCTTTGTCATATACTATTTTTTTATTACTATTCTGCTGATTTATTTTTATAGTTCCATTTAATTCCTTTATTACCTGTGTCAAATCTTTGACAAAGTATTCAAATGATTCTGTGTCAACTCTATAAAACTTATTCTCTCTGTATCTTTCTTTGGTTGATTCTTTTTCTTCTTCAGTTTCTATCACTCCACCATCAAGTGAATCTACTGACATCACATTTGCTGTAGCAAGTTCTGGGGTCATATAATTACTTCGAGCCATTTTTGCTTGAGGCATTGCTGCTGATGTATTATAGACTGCATTTGTTGTAGTACTCTCTAATCCATCATAAGTAATCGTAAGTTCTTTGGTTCTAAAAAATATAAACCATATAAAAAACAATATAATGACTGCGCAAATTACTTTACCAACACTAATCTTTTTCATTTCTCCTCCAAATTTATTTATGTTTTATTTTTATTATTTATTTAATCCACTTGCCTTCTATATTCACTAAATATCCATCTGGTGTTATTGTATTAACTAACAAAACTCCATTTGTAGCAAAGAAATACCATGAGCCTTGTATTTCTTTCCATCCAGTTACCATAGAACCTTCTTTAGATGTTTTTGCATTTTCAAAGAAATACCATTTACTATTTGGTGTATTGACCCAACCTGTAACCATATTTCCATATGTGTCAAAACAATAAGTATTACTTACCACTGTTTCTGTTTGCACAGAATTTATTATCATTGTCTCAATGGTATTTATAGTATAGAAACCACTTATTGCTGGTTGAGTGCTGCCATTTACATTTATATTTAATTTAAACTTATTTGCAACTGGGTCATAAACCCAAGTTGAGTTTTTAGTATCAATATTTATTGCATTATCTGATTCATTATTTATAAAAGTTGTCTCCGGAACATTGGTGCTTGGAATTGGTCCACCGCCACCACCACCTCCACCTCCGCCGCCACCGCCTCCACTTCCACCACTATCTCCATTATCACCACCTCCACCACTTGGTGTATCCTGTTCAAATATTGCGGTTAAAACTACATCCTTTTTATATTGCCAATTATAATCTGACAAACTTACATAATTCGCTATGCCATCATTCCAGTATCTAAATGCTTTTGAACCTGTAGGATGAACTCCTACATTAGTTTTTGCATTGTTAAAATCATCTAAGGCATTATATACAAGACTTGCATCTGATGGAGTTACCACACCTTTACTACCATCAATTTGAAGTGTCAGTGTATAAGTTTTATACTTATAATTTGCCAAAATGTCTATAGCATAATCTTTTAATTCCAATACATATGTGCTTTGCACATCAGTTGATTCATCAATAACCTTTGGAGTATCTACTTCTTTTTGATTTAAGTATCTTCCACTACTATCTTTAAGTGTCCAACCATAAAACTCTCTTCCATCATAAGTCATAGGCGCTGTGAACTTTATTTTTGTTCCATATTCATACTCATTTCCACTTATGCCTTCTACAAAACTTTGTCCATTATAATAATAGAATGTTCCCTCGGCTTGTGTAGTGAAATTAACTGCATATTTTTTATTTTCATAATTTGCAACTACTCTTATGTCAAAATCACTCACTTGATAATCTATCGCTTGATTTAATGTGACATTTTCAATAGTTTCAACTAATGTATCTCCATTATATATGCCTATAGAACTAATTTTCTTTCCTACATCCTCTTTCGTAATATAAATCTTTATGTCATCACCTGTATTATAATATTTATTTTCAGTTCCTGTAGCATTCGTTACATATCCAGTTGGAACAGATACATAATACAATCTATTGACAGTGCCATCGCCAAATAATTCATCTTGACTTTCACTTGATTGTAATTCTGATTCTGTAGCAATTATTTCATTTTCCGTATCTGTAAATGCTTTTACAGTATCATCAACAGTAGTACTCTCTTGAGACTCTGTCGTTTCATTTGTTTCATTTGTTTCGTTTGTCTCATCAGTTTCTGTGGTTTCATCTATTGTTGTTATTTCGTATGCTTCTGTTGTTTCAGTATTTTCAGTTTCTACTGTCTCTGTTTCTGTGTTATCCTTATTTGTTGTCTCATTTTCATTTGTTGATGAACTTTCACTTATTCCTGAACTTTCAGTTGTTTCTTCCAGACTTTCTGATTCTTTAGTGCTTTCAGTTCCTTCGGTTTGTTCAGTTTCTTCAGTTTGCTCTATGTTTTCAGTTTGACTTGTGCTTTGAATGCTATTTGGCTCTTCAATATTTGCATCAGAACTTGTCGCCAAATTATTTTCTACATTAGCACTACCAAATAATCCTTCTGCAGTGGTACTATTTTCTACTTCCAATGTATGTAAAACACTATGTTTAATATCTTTTCCTATATAATAAATATTTGCTTTGTTGTAATTTGTATCTGTTTCAGTTTTTACTGTATCATTATAATTATTATATGTTTTAACACCACCATAGCCACTATTCACATCATTTACTACATGTAAAACTGCATTTTTATTTGAAAGTAAATTTATCTTTTTATATACATCTCCAGTGTCTAAATCTATACTCTCCACATTTGAATCTTGGTCTTCAAATTTTGTTGCTGCAAAATGTGCATAGTCGCCACTTACACCTTCTTTTATACTGTCTGCACTTATTTTTATAGTTTTATAAATGTTTGGCATATTTGAATAAGTATAATAGTCATAGCCATATGCTAAATTAACACCGTGATTTTCAACTTTTGTAAATGTTCCTGCTTTAAAATTCCTTAAATCTTCACTGTTGTAGCAACTGAATACTTTTGTGAGTGAACTACTGTTAAATGTAACTTCTATATTTTCATAACTCTTTAAATATATTTCACCAAGATTTATTTCTTTTCTATAAAACTCTGCATCATCTAAAAAGTATTCTCTATATACTACTTGACCAAGACTCTTATCATTTGTAGTCACTATTGCTTTATAATTCTTGTCAGTTGCAAGTCTTAATTCCAAGCCTTCTGGATTATAAGATTTTGCTACATGCACATATTCTGTATCTATAATGTCATTGCAAGTTACAGTGTTGCTTGTGTCAATTATATATTCACAAATCTTATTATTATTCTCATTATAAACTTCTATTTTTGAATCACTTAAATTAGTAAATGTAAGTGTCTTTATACCATCATATTTTAATGTATTACTTGGAGCAGTATCAAAGTAATCATCTTCAGTTTGAAGCCATGACAAATATATTGATGCCATATGTTCAGATGCAAGTAAACTGGTATTATTTGCTATTGTTCCTAAAGCACTTTTTTTAGGTAACTCTGGTGCTCTAAAATCTGCATTTAACAAATCAAGTAAGAAGTCCGTTAAATCTCTATGACGACTCATTATAAAATTATAATCATTGTCAGAAAATGCGCCGTTGAATAATACCTGATAAACCGGTTCCATTCTTTCATAAACATTGAAATACTGCATATTCTCTGGCTCCGCTGTCTCATCAAGCGGACAGTGAGTTCTATCTGGTGGCATTCCTTCACAATAAACCAACTTATCTAAAATGAAAACCGCTGAAAATATAGTTATCAAATTACTCATTGCATTTTGTTGAATTCTTTCCATAACTGTTTTAGAGTCACTGTTAATGTAAAATATTTTAAAGAGCCTTAAAAGTATATCTTGATACTTTTGATAATATCTTTCTCTTCCAGTTATAGTTCCATAATCTGTACCAGCAAAATTACATTCCAATGTGTATTTTAATATCCCATTCATAAAACCATCAACAAATTCGTTTGCCTGATAATATTCTCTTTCATCGGATGTTTCAGTAAATGGTGTATCACCAAGTCTATTAAAAATAAGATACTGAAATGTAGTCATATCAAATAAAGTAAGTTCATACATTTTTAAGTCATTGATTTCAGAAAACATTCTTGGGTCAATTTGTCTTAACCGAGATAACATATTATTGTACTTTGTCATGTATGTAGCATTTCTATTTTGTTTTTCTGCTCTTTCAGTTGCATTATGAACTTTATCATTTACATAAGTAGGAACCTTATGGTCTACTCCATATCTTCCAAATCCTAATGCTGGTGGAACCAAGAGTTGTATAAAATCTGCATCTGTCAAAACATTGTGAATATTTGTATAACTATCTAAAGGCACAGTTGTATGATTACTTATAAGTGCTCCTCTTGGAGTGCCTAATGTATAACAATAAATATTTTCTTTAGTTGTATTAAAACTTGCACACTCATCGGTTACTTTTCCTGCAAGCATATTAGCAACTGCTGCTCCACGACTATAACCAACTATCCATATCTTTATAGGAATATTTCCAAAATCATCTTTATGCTCATTATAAAAAGTATTAAGGTGTGTAAATACTATATCTCTACTTTCAGAAAATCCTTGATGGTCTCCAGAAGGTCCTAATGTAAAATTTGATAACCATTCATTACTATAGTTTGCACTTCTCATGGCAATAGCCATTATATTATAATCTTGCACATTGCCACTTTCATCTTTTAAATAAATATGTTTATTTGCACAGACAGACCCCATAGAATTATCTTCTGGCTGCTGCAAGAAATCATCATTTGGTGTGATGTTTACAAATCCCATTTTAGAAAATACATCTTTAAGATTTGCATACTTATCTTTATTTTCTTCTACATAATTTCCTATTCCAGATATTGCAAGTTCTATAGACATAGTTGATAAATGATTATTATATATTGTAGAATCATTTTTAAAATAATCATCTGTATAATAAAATTTTGATTTGTCTTCTTTTGAACTATATGTAAGGTTGGCATATTCAAATTCAGATGAAATTATTCTATTATTTCCACTTGGACTACTTCCACCACTCCAACCAAATAAAGTATTATCTTGAACCTGTTCTTCAAGAGTCAAGTTTTTGATGTTTTCATTTGTAGCAATACTGTTTTCCTTTTCATTTGCATATATACTTTCTACAAAAACAAAAAAGCCTCTATTTGCAACTAAAAGAGACAATACTACCAAAAACACTAGAATTCTTTTTAAACTACTATAAATACTCCTTTCCATAATAAGTATATTATACTATAATAATGTATTTTTGACAAATATAAGGGCATATTTACATTGTAAGTTAATAAAAACTTAATTATTTAATGAAATATGGCACAAATTACTATTTTTATAATGGGTTTTTAAATAATTCGTAAATTTTTCACACTTTTATCAATGATTTTTCACTATGATATACTATACTAACATCATAAAAAGCATATGGCTTTTTAAAAAATAAAAGGAGAAGTAATTTGCCATTAAGATAACCTAACAAATCCCCCGTTTCTTATCTTAATGGCACTATTACAAACAATGTTATGGAAAATGTAAATGAAAATGTAGTTAATGATGGTGCAAAGAAAAATATAAACAGTTTTAAAAATTATATTTTAAAGAACTCTTCAACTATTGCTATTGTTTTATCAATTATCAGTATTCTATTTTCAACCTTTACTTTGGTAAGAGTTAATAGGCGCCCTAGAAAAGATTTTAGAATGGAACGACCTTATGATATTCAATCTGAGATGCCAAATGATTATTTTAATAATGGTAACGGCGGTCCAAATGGCTATATTGGTGCTCCAAATGATAATCAATTCTATAGTCAAAGACCACCTATGCATAATGATAATAAATTTAATAACAACCGACCACAAAATAATCAATATGGCAAAAGAAATAATAATAACTATCGCTTCAACAAACAAAATCAAAACAATAATAGCAATGGTTCACAAAGAAATAATAGTCCAAGCACAAACCCAAGCACCAGTGATAATGGTCCTAAAGTTGCACCAGAAATTTCACCAAGTAAATAACTAATAATTTTTAACAATAACTTTTTTTAAACCAAAATCTCCTAAAAAAACCACAGGTGGATTAAGCCTGTGGTTTTTTTGCTATAATATATGATTTTCATAAAGTGCTGTATATGATTTTCATATATTTTACAACTTTTTTTACCTGCTGCTAATAATTAAGAACATTTAAGTTCAAAAAACAAACTTTTATCAATGTTCATATTTAATGGTACCATTAAAACAATTTAATTACCTTCTTTTTCTAATTTTACATTTTTCATTTGTTTTGCGATTTTTAATAATTTACTATCAAAGCCAGATAACGAATAAATTACATATTCTTTTTTATAATTCTTATATTCATTTATTTTATCAGATTTATCTATGAGCGAATTTAACACATCCACTCCAATTTTTTTGCTTTTATACTTACACTCGGCACATACAACATACTTTTCATCATCATTCACTCCTACTATATCTATTTCATTATTTTTATCCCACCATTTACCAATTTTATTAATTTTTTTTATATACTTTTTAAATAATTTTTCTCTACAAATATCTTCATATACATAACTCATATGATTTTCAACAAATTTTTTTTCTATCACATTTCGAACATATGCAATGTTTCCAATTTCCAAAAAATCTTTATACGGATATACAAATTTAAACCAAAAGCAAATAAAATTATCATTAATTTTATATAAACCTTTTTTTGATTTTGCATTATTTCTTTCAGTTATTGGAACCTCACGTTTTACCAAATCTAATTCTTGCAAAGTATTTAAATAAAATGTAATACCTGTCTGCTTCATATTAAGTTTTATAGATATCTCACTTATTTTCCTCGCACCTTCTGCTATGGCTCTAATAATAGAAAAATAATTTCCTATTTCTTTAACTTCTTTTTTCAAAATGAATTCTGGTTCCAAGTATAAAAGCGAATTTTTATCTAATATGTTTTTTTCTATGGCATCATATAAATTATAACTATCTTTAAAAATCTCAATATATCGTGGTACACCACCAGTTACAGCATAATATTCCATTAGTTGTTTTTCATTTGCCTTTTTATAAAAATATTTTGTCCACTCATAATCAACTTGTGACAGTCTAATTTGCCCTGTTCTCCTACCATATAGAGGACTTGAATAATTCAATGCTTGACTATACATCATATTTACAAGAGAGCCACATATAATAACCTTTGCATTTGTATCTTTAAGAATATTGTCCCATATCTTCTGAAAAATTGATGGGAAGGCTTGATTTACCATTCCAAGATACTGGAATTCATCTATTACTATCACTGGTTTCTTATCATTATCAACTATGTATTTAAATATATCCTCCCATGTATTGATTTTTAATTCATACTTTGAAGGATACTTATTTAATACTAATCTTAATAAACTTGCCTTATTTACTTCATCATTTTCTTCAGTTGCTAAAAAATAAATTCCATTTTTGTTTTCTAAATATTTTTTTATGAGAGTGGTTTTTCCATTTCGCCTTCTGCCATACAAAACAACAAATGATGAGCCTTTTCTTTTATATTCATCATTTAAGAATGTTAGTTCTTTTTTTCTATCGACAAAATTATTCATATTTATAAAAATTGCATTTTTGCAGTGAACAAAGTCCGTAAATATAATTACTCCATAATTTAAAATATTATAGTTTAGACTATAATATTTTAGACTATAATATTTCATTTGTCAAGTATCACTTTTCAATATACCACTACCCCAAAAATCTCTTTATCTCATCTAATTTTTCATTAGCGACTTTTCTACCTATCTGATAAACTCTTTCTAATTCATCAGGGTCATTTTCAGTTCTTTTTATATTTAAAGAAGTTTTTGGCGCTATCACATAAACCTTGTTATCTTTTTCAAGTTGTCTTATTTCATCAAGTTGTTTATTATATAAAATGTGCCTATTAGCCATTGCCTCAACAAGTTTAGGATACTTATGATATTTTATTTTAAGTAATGGCACTACTGATGTCTTCTTTTTTGTAAAATCTCTTGGCTGTGTCAGCACTATAACATTTCTTTCATAATTATTTTTAAACATTATACTGTATGGGATAGGGTCAACCATCCCTCCATCTAAAAGTTTATATCCATCTACCTCTACTATATTTGACACAAGTGGCATAGATGCTGATGCTCGTATCCACTCAATAGTTTCTTTATCAATTTCTTTTGAATTAAAATATCTTATAACTCCATTTTCTATATCAGTTGCACCTATGAAAAAATCCATAGGATTATTTTTATAAGTTTCTTTATCTATTGGGTCAAGTTCATCAATTATTTTATGGTAACAAAAATCATATCCATATAGGTCGCCCGTCTTTATAAGTGACCAAAAACCAAAATATCTTTTATCTCTTCCCCATTTTTTATTATACCTAACCCCTCTACCTATTTGCTTTGATTTGTAATTGCAACCAAATATTGCTCCAGCAGATATGCCAGATAATCCATCAAATGTTATGTTATTTTCCATCATTACATCAATGACACCACAAGTAAACATTCCTCTCATTACACCACCTTCTAAAACTAAACCTTTCTTCATTTTACCCCTTTGTTACTATAATACTAATTTCTAAATTCTTTTTTTATAGTTTAGACTATAATATTTAAAACTATAATTTTGTCAATACTTCCAAACTCTTTAATTCTATTAACGGTCCATCATTATATACATCAGGAACGATTTTGGTTGCATGTTTTTTTACTTCATCACTTGCATCAGATACAACATATGCTTCTTTACACTCATTAAGTAGTGATATGTCATTTCCACTATTGCCAAATCCAATCGTTTCTTCTTTTTTTATATTAAGAAGATTCTGAATATATTTTACACCTGCTCCTTTATTTACATCTTTTTGTGTTATGTCTAACCAAATAGAGCCTGATTGCACAATATGTAATTCACTTTCATATTTTTCTTTAAGCAATGCTATTACCTTATTTGGATTTTTTGACATAACTGTAAGTTTAGTTACATTTTCTAAATATTCAAAAACACTATCAACTATATATCCTACTTCCTTTACATCTGAAAAAACATTATCATTTATAAACTTGTCTCTTTTTTCAGTAAAATAACCTATGTCATTTGACAATGCTACTTCACACTCTAACTCATTGTGAAGATAATCAACTAAAAATCTAACTGTTTCCTTATTCAAATAATGTTTGATTATTGGTTTGTCTTTATACAATAAAGTTGCTCCATTATCTGACAAGATATATGCCCTATCTTTTATAATTGGCAATAATTTTTTTATGTTGTTCGCATGTCTACCACTCGCAAGTATTATCTTTATCCCTCTATCTAATAATTTTTCAAATGTTATATCATATTCTTTATTTATATCAAATGTTCCCTCTGGGACAATAGTTCCATCTAAATCTGTCGCTATTAGTTTTATCATTTAGTATGTACCTCATTTTTTAATAATATGGGGCGGATATTATCCGCCCCTACTTCACAACTTGCTACTACACTTTTCCTAATAACTCTTTAGGAATTTCTCCGTGACCTTGTCCTACAAACTTATATATTTCTACAGTTTGTTTTATTTGAGCAGGTGTTAAATGACGAGTTTCTCCACATGCTCTTGCTGCAAGATATCCTTTTGCACATTCTTCAAGATATACTGCTGCATTTAATGCTTGCTTTAAAGTATCTCCTACAGTCATAACTCCATGATGACCTAAAATAACTGCAAGTTGTTCTCCTATATTATTTACTACATCCATTCCCATCTCTACACTACCTGGTGAAGAGTAAGGAGTACACTTTACTGCACCTCTACATGCATTTCCCATAGTAGTAAGGTCAGCCGGCATCTCATCAGCGATAAGACTTACTGCAGTGGCATAAGGTTGATGAGTGTGAATAGTTGCATTTACTTGTGGCATATGTTTAAAAATATAAAGTATACCATCTGTATCTGATGAAGGTTTGCGAGTTCCTTCTATAATATTTCTATCTATATCCATAACTACTATGTCATCAGGAGTCATATCTTCATATATCATACCTGATGCTGTAATTAAGATTTCTCCACTTGGCATTCTTAAAGATACGTTTCCACCAGCAAGAGAAATAAGACCATATCTGTCAAGTTTCATACCTGCTTTGATCATTTCTTGTTTTTCTTTCTCAAACATAATTACACCTCCGAAAAATCTTCAAATCTAATTGCTTCTAAATCTTCTTTCTTGATGCCTAAATCTTTGCCCATAAGTTTTTCTACTTTCTTAATTAACTCCATCGCATCAAGATGATAGTGTTCAAGTAAATACATCTTTGAGGCACCGTGAGCATATTGGTCATTTAATCCTACTTTAAGAAGAGGTTTACCAATAGCATTTTCAGCCATAACTTCAGCAACACATGTACCAAGTCCGCCAATCACTGTTCCATTTTCAATAGTGACAGCACCATATTTAACTTTTTTAAGTGACTCTACTACTTGTGGGTCAGTAAATGGTTTAAGAGTAGAAATATGCAAATGTTCTATACTTACACCCTTATTTTTAAGTGCTGCTGTCGCTCTCATAGCCTCTTCTGTCATAATAGAAGATGAAAATATAACTACATCTGTTCCTTCTGATAATACTCTTGCTTTATTAAATTCCATAGGCTTATTTGCTGGGAAAAGTCTTGGAACTTCTTTACGAAGTTGTCTTATATATACAGGTCCATTAAAATCCCAAGCGAGGTCTAAAACTCTTTCTATCTCTGTTGCATCCCCTACATCAAATATTGCGAAGTTAGGAATAGTTCTAACTACACCAATATCATTTGTTGATTGATGTGACACTCCACCTGGAGTTGTTATTCCTGGCACAAATCCACAAAATACAACTGGAAGATTTGGATATGCTATGCTCATCTCAAGTTGGTCTAAAATTCTTCTATACAAGAATACTGAAAATGTATGAAGATAAGGTCTATAACCTTCTCTTGCAAGACCTGCTGCCCAAGAGCACATATTTTGTTCTGCTATACCCATAGAAAAATATCTATCAGGATACTTTTGTGCAAATTCTTTTACTTCACAAGATGTGCCGAGGTCTGCAGAAAGGACAACTAATTCAGGATGAACTGATGCCATTCTTAAAATGTTTTCATTGTGTTTATTTATTTCCATTTTCATATTTTTTCCTCCCTACATACTCTCATAAAACTTTTGGAATTCTTCTTTTTGTTCTTTTGGAATTCTTGGATAATGTTTTGGCATCATAGGTTTAAGAAGTGGTATGCCTTGCCATGGACAAGTATCACAAATAATCATAAGAGGTTTTCCTTTATGAGGTGTTTTTGAGGCTTCTGTAATAGCATCTATATTATGTCCATCTACTTCTACACATTCCCATCCAAAAGCATGCATTCTCTCTACAAGTGGTTCAGTAGGCATAACATCTTTTGTGTATCCCTCTACTTGTTGTCCATTTTTATCTACA
Organism: Lachnospiraceae bacterium; assembly: GCA_017934175.1. Lineage (GTDB taxonomy): Bacteria > Bacillota > Clostridia > Lachnospirales > Lachnospiraceae > UBA3633. The sequence goes on from JAGBKB010000002.1 coordinate 98,136, forward strand.
TATACAATTAAATTTTCCAATTTATAAAATGATGCTGCTTGGAAACACTCCCAGTCTTGACCTTCTTCTATTTCACCATCTGAAAGCATACAAACTATATTTCCAGTATGACCCTTCATTTTATAAGCATGTGCAGTACCTGCAGCAATACTTATAGTTTGTCCAAGTGAACCTGCTGTGTTTTCAAATCCTGGAGAATGCTCTGCTCCTATCATTTCCATATTCCATCCATCTACATTAAACTTTTCAATCGCAGATGCATCTATTCTACCTGCTTCTACAAGTGCACAGTATATAACTGATGCATAATGACAGCATGAAACAAAAAATCTATCCTTACTATAATCTGGATTTTTTGGATTGTAACCATTGTAAGTAGAACCTTTTTGATAATCCATATTTGTAGGTGATGGAACACCAGGGAAAGGTAATGCCTCTTTATTACCAAGACTTGGTCCAAGATTTAAAATCCTTAAATAAAGAGTTGCTACCAAGTCTGCAGATGAACAGGCTTGTGCGAGATAGCAACCTCCTATTCTCAAAGCAATTCCTAAAATGCTTTTACGAATTTTTGTTGCTGCTTTCAAAATTTCTTCATTTGTGTAAACTTTATCAGCCATAAAAACCTCCTTTGTAAAAATATAATTTTTTTATCTGATTAAAACTCTGTTAATGGTTTTAATTTTTCATTAAAATACTTTTCATTCTCTTCTGCTGATTCAGCACTTATCATATCTTCTGCGATTTTTTTACATTCATCATAGGTCCATCTTGATATGAAATCTTTTGTTCTGAGTATTTTTGATGCAGACATTGAAAGATTGGTACATCCAAGTCCAACTAAAATTGCTGACATTCCTCGGCTACCTCCCATTTCTCCGCACACGCCACACTCAATATTATTCTTGGCGGCTGCATCTCCTACCATTTTGATAAGCCTTAAAACACTTGGGTGAAGTGGCTTATACAGATTTGAAATTTTCTCATTTATTCTATCAACTGCACAAGAATATTGTATAAGGTCATTAGTTCCAATTGAGAAGAAATCTACATATTTTCCAAGTGTCATTGCATTTACAGCGGCTGCAGGTATTTCTATCATAATTCCTATTTTTATATTTTCATCAAACTTTATATTATTTTCTTTTAACTCTTGCTTTGCTTCTTCAAATATTTGCTTTGCAGCCTTAACTTCTTCCAAAGCAGAAATCATAGGAAACATAACTCTTAAGTTTCCAAAAGCAGAAGCGCGAAGTAATGCTCTCGCCTGCACCTTAAAAAAATGTGGTCTATGAAGACATATTCTTATAGCACGATATCCAAGAAATGGATTCTCTTCTTTTGGAAGATTTAATGCTGGCACATTTTTATCTCCACCAATATCAAGAGTTCTAATTATTACTGGTTTATCTTTCATCTTTTCCACAACTGATTTATATGCTTCAAATTGTTCTTCTTCAGTTGGAAGAGTGGTCTTATCCATAAATAAAAACTCTGACCTAAAAAGTCCTATCCCCTCTCCACCATTTTCTATAACTTTATCTACATCTTGAGGGGTTCCTATATTTCCTTCTATTATTACTCTCTTTCCATCTTTAGTGACACCTTGTTTATCTTTAAATGTAGCAAGCCTCTTCTCTTCTTTTTCATATCTATCTTTTTTTTCATCAAACTCTTTTATTATATCTTCAGTAGGATTTATATATATATGTCCTTCCCTTCCATCAATCAAAACTAAATCGCCATTTTTTATATCATTTATAAATCCTTCACCAAGAGCGACAACAGCCGGTATATTCATTGCTGCAGCCATTATGGCAGAGTGAGAAGTTTTGCCTCCTATTTCAGTAGCAAATCCAACAACGGGAGAACTTCCTATTCTCGCAGTATCAGATGGTGTAAGGTCGTGTGCTATAATTACAGAAGGTTCTGTTATAGATGAAATATCTACATCTTTTTCACCCATAAGGTTTCTCATAAGTCTATCTGAAATGTCACATATATCAGCAGCCCGCGCTCTCATATATTCATCATCTATCGCTTCAAATGTTTTCTTTAATTCATTTTTAGTCATATCTACTGCATAGACAGCATCTTTTCTCTCATCGCAAATAAAATATTTTATTCTTTCTTTATAAGTATCATCAGTTAGCATCATAAGATGTGCATCAAATATTTCTGCATTCTTTTCACCAATTCGTTGAAGTGATTCTTCTTTTAACGACTCTATTTGTTTAGCAGTCTCATCTAATGCTACATTTAACCTATTCATTTCTGCATTTACATCTGTTACATATCGATGCTCAAATTCTACTTTTGCTTTTTTTAATACAAATGCTTTTGCTTTTGAATAACCATTTGAAACACCTAGGCCTTTTTTCTGAATCATAATCTTCCTCCTTTGTGAGTCTTATATTTTACCTATTTTAATCAGGACATCTTTATCAACTTTAAACTTAACACTATTTAACACCTTTTCATTTTTTAATATCTCATCAATTCCTTTTTCAATCAACTCTTTATCTACTTTTATATAGCCAATCACTTTGTCTATAAACACACTAAACTCTTTTATATTATTAAAGCCAATATATTTTAACACTTCTTCTTTTTCTTCACACTCATCTAAAAAGTTTGCAAGGAAATATGCAACTGCAGTTCCATGACTAATTTTATCTCCATAAGTAACTCTATAACTGAGTCTATGTGGTATTGAAGTACCTGTATGCGATATGCAGATTCCTGCATAAGTTGAACTCATCATTAGGTATTTACAAATGTCACTATCTATACTCACTTTATCCAATAAATACTTTTTTGTTTTTGCCCATATTGACATACCCATCTCTGCAAATTGTCTTGTCCATACATTTGCTTTGGTATTCACATAACTTTCTATAAGATGAGATAACGCATCAAGCGAAGTTCTTTTTATTATATTTGCTGGTGCATTTAAAATATATTTTCCATCAATAAGAGCAACTTTTGGAAATTGTTTATGAACTGCACTACCTTTTGTCTTATTTTTATGAATGGTTAAAACTGCATTTCCTGTCACCTCTGCACCAGAACCACAAGTAGTAGGTATCGCTATTATTTCATAAAGTTTATAACTTTTGCCACTCACAAAGTTTGTAGCGGCATTTACATCATATAAATAATCTGCCCCTTTATCTTCATTAGTCATCATTATGGCGATTGCTTTTGCTGCATCCATTATGGAGCCACCACCTATAGCAATTAAAAAGTCGCAAGAGTTTTTTAACCCAAAATCTCTTCCACTCATCACAGTTTCTATAGATGGATTTTCTTCAACATCATTAAATATTTCAAATAAAATATTTTGACTGTTAAGTACATCTTCCACATCCTTTAATGCACCATTCTTTTCTGATGAGTGTCCTGTAACTATCAATGCTTTTTTTCCACATGCAGAAAACTCATAAGTATTTTTCTTTATAATATCTTCATCAAAATATATTTTTGTTTTTAGTTCTAACACTTTTTACTCCAATGTTTTAAAGGTTCTATGCGAAATCAAATACAGTCTTTCCCGAGGTTGCTAAATATATGAAAGCAAGTCCTGCTAATGTTATAATAGTCCCGACTATCATAACTATTCTTGTAGTCATCTTTATAGGATTATTTACAAATGTTTCAAAAGAAGTTATAGGATATGGATATAACACCATACTAAGCCCACCTATTACTACACCTATAAAAGAAACTATAGGTTTGTTAATTAAAACTCCTATCAGTGTGATAAAGGCGCACGCTGTAAACATAGTATAAAAATGTTTCTTATGTTTTTTGTCATTTTCAACATACCTTGCCAACTCATCTTCACAAGTTTTTGAACACACTGGGAAATATCTCTTTATCGCTTTTGCATACTCTATTTCTTCTTCATTTGCTGTGTTTAATTTTTTTCCACAGTAAGTACATTTATTGCCATATGCAATTAATGCATCAATATCCCCAACTTCATTTAATTTAATTTCTTCTTTTGTCATAACTTTCGCTCTCTCAAATTACTTCTGCCTGTAATTGACAAAATTGCCAAGCACTACATCTAAATCCTTCTTTGTTAAATTAACTCCCTTTCCAAGAAGTTTAGTATTGTAGTATACTTGTGCTAAAAATTCTATCTGTTCAGCCACATCAAGAGTGTATGAAAGATTTGGTCCAACTGATAGAAGTCCATGATTTCCAAGCAAACAAGCATTGTGATTCTCTCCCATAGCATTATATGCCGCTTCTGCTAACTCCCATGTTCCAAATTGCACATAAGGAATACAAGGAACATCAGGACCTGCATATGCAACTATATAATGAATTGGTTCTATTGGCATATGCATACAGGCAAGAGTTGTAGCATAAACTGAATGAGTATGTATAACTGCATTTACATCTTTTCTCTTTTGATAAAAAATACGATGCATATCATACTCGCTTGATGGTTTTTTATTTCCTTCAACTTTTTCTCCATCAGGGGTAAGAACAACTATGTCTTCTGGTGTTGTCTTAAAATAGTCACATCCAGATGGTGTAATTGCCATCATATTCTTTTCTCTATTAAAACAAGAAATATTACCAAATGTTCCAACAGTAATTTTCTTTTCAATCATTTTTTTTCCATATTCTACGACCATTTCTCTCTCTTCTTGTAAAATCATTTCCATTCTCCTTTTGGGCAAATGTTATAAGCCCCTACATTTTAAGGAAACTTTGATTAAATACAACATTTTATAAATTATATTTATAAAATGTTGCAAAATAAAGAAGTTTCCATAAGGAAATACAAGAATTATTGCAAAAAGCAATTATTCAGTATTTCCTAAATATCTTTATAGTTTACAATCCTATCTGTAGTTCCCTTGGTAACAATTTTATCAACCTCTTTCATAAGTAAAAATGGTGATTTAGGGATTGCATCAACTGTAGCACCTGCTATATGTGGAGTTAATACAACATTTTTAAAATTCTTAAGTTCACTATTATCAGCAAGTGGTTCAGTATCAAACACATCAAGTGCCGCACCTGCAATTTTTTTATTTTTAAGTGCATCTATTAAATCATCTTGATTTATAAGTCCTCCTCTTGCACCATTTATAAAATATGAGGTTGGCTTCATTAAAGAAAATAATCTTTTATCTATCATTTTTTCAGTTTCGGGAACAAGTCTCATATGAAGCGATACCATATCTGCTTCACTAAACACATCTTCTATTTTATCTTTAAATGATACACAATCATCTAAATCATTTCTTTTAATTCTATCTTTATCAAGATATGGGTCATAGGCAATTATTTTACATCCAAATGATTTAAGTCTTATAGCCATTTCTATTCCTATATTTCCCATACCGACAAGTCCAATAGTTAAATTGGACAGTGTGGATACAAACTCTTGATTTGGAAATACTTTAGTCCATTTACCATTTATCAAATCCATATGTGATGCTGCTATATTTCTTGTTACAGAAAGCATAAGCCCTATAGTAAACTCTGCTACTGGCACTGCATTTCTAACTACATTTATAACAGCAATATTTTTTTCGCTTGCTGCATTTACATCTATATGCTCAAGTCCACCACGACAAGTAATAATTGCTTTAAGATTTTTTCCTTTGTCTATCAATTTTTTTGGCACTGGGCAAAAATGCACCATAAGTACATCACATTCTTCTATCAAATTATCAAGTTCAGAAGGATATGGTTCTGCTTCTGGACCATTCTTTTCTATATTTAATTGATGCTCTGCCCACTCATCATTATTGCTAACACCCCAATAAAGTTTTGTGATTTTGTTTGCATTAAGTTTTGATGTTTTTATTGCTTCTTCCATAGTATTACTGCTGACAAAAAAATCTCCAACAGCAACTATGTTTAATGATTTATTAACCAATTCGTTTAACATAATCTTATCCTATTATTCTAAATGAGGGCGGATACTATCCGCCCTCACATTTTAGGGCTACATCTTATTCACCCTTCAAAAATATTTTTCTATACTATTGTGTATCTGCTACTCCACCATTGCTCTCAAGCCAAGCATATATGGCTTGACGATTCTTCTTGAATGCGAAATAAAGAACAAAGTAGATAACAGCAAGTGGAATCAATGCAATAAATCCAAATTTCCAGAATGCATAGAAGAGTCCTGCCATAAATGGGTGAGCCATGATACCAAAACTCATGATAAATGTTGCTGTTCCTGGAATCTCAAATCCAACACCTTTTGCGATTTCTGTAAATGTTGGAGCAAGATTTGAACATACAACAAGACCTATTGAGAACCAAATAGCACCCATAATGAGTGATTTTGGAACATTTCCATGAGAAGTACATACAAATACTTCTACCATATATGGAAGTGCAACAAGGTCAGCCATAGGAAGCATTCTATTTCCAGCACCTTGAAGAACAAATGATAATCCAAGCATTATAGGAATAAGAAGAACACCTGTAGTTAAAGTGTTTGTCTCTCCATAACCTGCTGCATCATTAACTGCAAGATACCATTCACGATTTTCACCACTCTTTGCTGCTTTAGCACGGAACGCATCAGTTAAGAATGTAAATGCAGATGCAAATACTGCACCAACTTTAGGGAATACAACCATGATAGCAGATGTAGATATAGCAACTGCCATTATAGTTCCCCAACCAGCAAGAGTTCCAATACCTTGAAGGTTACCAAGAATACCAATTATTAAACCTACAATAAGACCTATAAACATTGGTTCACCAAATAAACCAAATTTCTTTTGAATTGATGCTGCATCAACTTTTATTTTATTAAGACCAATTTTATTCATAAGCCAGTTCATGCACATAGCAAATGGAACTGCTTCCATGTGATGAGGTGCTGTCATACAACAATTTGGATATTGATAGTGTGTAGACCATCTTTTAGCAATTACTTCACTGAATAATAAAATGTAAAGTAATTGTGTAATCATACATGCCATAGCAAGACCCATGTTATTTGTTAATGCAAATATCATTGAACCCCAAACCATGAATGAATAGTTGTTCCAAAGGTCTGATGCCATAAATACATCTGTCCATTTTACAAGGAAAAGAACTAATTGAATGATTAATGCAAGTCCTATAAAAAGAATTCCTACAGTTGTTGAGTAAGCAATAACTGAAACTGATTGCCATCCAGTATCAATACAAGGTAAATTAATACCTGCATTATCAACCATACTTTGAACTACTGGTCCTACTATTGCTCCATAAGAATTGATTACAAGGTTAAAACCTTGAAGACCTACTGCACAAAGAAGTGCAGAACGGAATGACTTCTCAACTGTTACTCCTGAGATTAAACAAATAACAAATAGTATTACTGGTATTAATACTATTGCACCAAGAGTACTTGTAACAGTACTTAGTTGATTTAATAACTGTACCATAAATCCTCCTTAATATTTTAATTTTAAATCTTAAATCATTTACTACCATTTAAGATTTTAATAGAGCCAAATTTTTTAGAACTAAAAATCACTAAAGAAAATACTACTTTTCTGCATCTAAAATCTTTAGACACTCTTCATAGACTTTATCCTCACCCATACCTGTGAGAAGACCAACTGCATTTACCTTTGGTACTCCAAAATCTTCATTTAAAGGTGACACGCAAGCAATTAAAGAAAAACCACCAGCACCAAGTGTAGTAGATGCTGATATAGGGCTACACTCTACTGCTTCAACATCATATCCATGCTCTTTTAATTTATCACGAAGTTTAGCAGCAGCCATAGATGATGAAACTGTACCTGACCCACACACACATGCAATTTTTACATGCTTTGCCATACTTATTCTCCTTTCAAAAAACTAAATTGTTTTATTACTTTTTGTTTATACATTTACGCTCAATCTGTTAAATATTAAACAAAACAACTAATAAAATAAACTTGTCAATATTATATCATTTTATATATTTTTTAGCAACGGAAAATAATTCATCTTTTGTTTTAGCAGCATTTAATTCTGCTATAGCCTCTTTATTAGTAAACACCCCCATCACAGCCTGCAAGGTGTCAATCTGTTCATCTGGATTCTTTATCGCCATCATAAAAATAAGAGTTGCATCTACTTTTGTGTCTGGGTCCCCCATATGTGAAAAAACCACTGGTTTTGCCAGTTTTGCCACACATACAGCAGGAATATTTACATGAACCCCTGCAGTATGAGGCATCGCTATATCTATGCCATCAAGGTGTAACCCTGTTGGGAACTCTGCCTCTCTACCAACTACTGCATCAATATAAGTATCCTTTACATAGCCATTGTCAAATAATGTCTTTCCTACTTTCCTTATAACTTCCTCATAATTTTCGGCTTCTACATCAACCAAAATTAATTCTTCATGAATATTTGCCATAAGTTACTCCCTACTCTGAAAGAGTTTCTATAAATTTTGCTACTTGAGCACACACTGAAACTTCATTGTCACCTTCTACTACTACTTCAATTTCAGTTCCTTTTTTTAATCCAGCAGAAAGAAGCATTATGATGCTCTTTGGGTCTGTTTCTTTTCCATTTCCCTTCAATATAATTTTCTCTGGAAATTGTTTACAAAACTGGGTTAATTGTGATGCTGGTCTTGCATGAAGACCTGTCGGATTTGAAACTATTACTTTTCTACTTGTCATGATTTTTCCTTTCGGGTGTCCCCTTTATTTTTCTTTTAAATCTTCGTTGCAACATAATACAGTTTTGCAACCTTTACCTACCATCAAATCTTCAAAAGCACCTCTCCAATCTTTGAGCGGAACTACTGATGTAACTATTTTTTCTGGAACAACTATTTCTTTTGCAAGTAAATCTATAGAAGTTCTCCAAGATGATGGTTTCTGGCTTCTTGAACCTACATAATTAATTTCTCTATGAAGTATGTAATCACATCTTATAGGCGCTTTTTCTTCTGCAAACACTCCCATTTGAACAACTGTTCCTTTTCTTCTCACAAGTAAAAGCGCAGTGTTGGCTGCTGGTACTGCACCACTACATTCAAATGCAATATCTGCCATAGCACCATTTGTCATTTCCTTAATTATATCACTTAAATTTTCTTTTGTTTGGTCTACTGCTCTATCAGCACCAGCCTTAAGTGCTATTTCAAATCTTTCTGTATCAGTTCCCATACCTGCAACTACAACTGTTGCACCTTGTGATTTACAAACTTGTGCTACCATTTGTCCTATGGCACCAACTCCAAATACAATTACGAAATCACCTTTTTTTACGTTTCCTTTTTCCATGGCTGCATGCACACCACAAGCAAGTGGTTCTGTAAGACTTGCACTAAGTAATGACACATTATCTGGAAGTTTATGAACACTTTCCTCTCTACTTACAAGATACTCGGCCATACTACCATTTATTTGTGAGCCAAGTCCTTGACGATTTCCACAAAGATTATAATCTTTTTCAAGACAAGATGCACAAACTCCACAAGTTTTAAAAGTTGTCTCACTTGTAACTCTGTCACCAACTTTAATGTTTTTTACATCTGGTCCTACTTCAACTACTACTCCTGAAAATTCATGTCCTAAAACAACTGGTGGTTTAGTGCTTCCATAAGTTCCTTTAAATGCATGTAAATCCGTTCCACAAATTCCTGAATAAGCAATTTTAATCTTACATAAATCTCCTGTTGCTTTTGGTTCTTCAATGTCTTTATAAACCATATTGTCCATACCTGGTGCTTCTTTTACTACTGCCTTCATCTTTTTTCTCCTTTTATGTTATTTAAAATGCTTTTTATTTGCAGAAACAATAGTCCATTTCTACAATTTACCTCTTTTTATACTTATTATACCATATTTACTTGTTTTTTCAATATAATATATTATATAAACTTTAGTTCAACAATTAAATCCATGGTGTCATTTTCATTTCAAATATCATATACATCATCAAGGAATAAGTTTCTTAAATTTATAATTATTTGTATATTGCATTAGGTATCCTCCTCTTAAATTTGCACTAAAAAAGAGAAGTGGTTGGCTTCTCTTCAAATGCGACTCTACTATATTTTTAATAAATCAATTATAATTTATTTATATTTCTTCATTTCATCTTTGCCTTTTTTTTCTGTTTTAAATTTAGTAACTGCAACATTAATGCTATCTCCACTTACAAACTTAATATCATATTCTGGTGCAATCCACATCCAGTTGTTTCTTTTAACTGAAATATCATAATATTGATATGAATTCTTTTTTATCGTTATAGTTTTTATTTTTTTATCTTTCTTGCCATCTTCTCTTTCTATAATCTCAACTTTTACATTTGTGTTAGAATTATTTTTTAAATATACTCTTATTGTATTTGCAGTTTCATTATTAAATGTTAAAACGGCATCTCCTTTTTTACTAAGTTTCCGATACACAGCACCACTTGATGCTTTTAAATTCGTTTTAGAACCACCACTCCAACCAACACCTTCATTTGAATATGCAAATAAATTAAAAGATAGGCATATACAAAACAACAATGTTAATAATACTGAAATATATTTTTTCATCATACTTTGCTTCTTTATTTTCTTATAGTTATTAATTATGTAAAGGTTTTATTTTAAATACATCAATCTATTAATTTCCCATTCTCATCTACCCATTTCCCATCTGGTGTCATCTCATTTCTAAACATAGAACCATATGCTTTTACTTTTTTATTACGACTCTTATACCAACCATCTCCATCATCATACCAATTGTCAGAATTATCGTGGAATTCATTAAAATAATATTTACTACCATCAATTTTTGTCCATCCTACTACCATCTTTCCTGATGATGGTTTCAAATAATAAGTTTGTCCATCTGTTGGGTCTACAAACCATCCTTTTTTTCTTGTGGTTCTATCACTTTCATAATAATACCAACTCCCCCCTTTCGTTTTATACCAAGAATCAGGTTCAGGTTGTTTTTCTTTTAGCGAATCCTCTAAATCTTCTTCTTCATCCAAACCTGGATTACCTGGCACAACTGGTACAATAGCACCTTTATCTTTATCTGCATCCCTATTATCTAATGATGATATGTTGACCCAAAGTGCAGGGCGAACACCAGGATATATATTATAATCATATTCATCTATCCATTTATTAGTTTCTGCTCCGCCCTGCCAAAGACATCCAGCATATCCAATGAATGCTGCAGCCGATGCTCTTATTCCAGGTGATCGAAGCCAGTATCTGCTATTCCCTTTATGCCATGCAGTACCATTATTTACAAGATTTTTATAAGTACTAATATTTTCACTTATTGCATAATTTGTTGGTCGAGTAGCGGAAAATTTAGAACCTTTCATAGTCTCTCCACTATATGGATCGGGATTATTAAAGTATTTAATAACTTCTTCACTACTCAAACAAAATATCTTATCACTTGTATTATTTCCACCATCTGTTCCATACACTTGATTACTATTATTCAAAATGTTAGATACTACTATACAAATTTGCTCATTATTATCAAATGCACTTCTTAAGAATGTATGATTAAGCCACTGCCTTAAAGTACTATGTGCCCAAGTAACATTCTTAAAATCTTGCAAACTATCATTATAACACTTAAAATCAAGAATATATTTTGACAATAAAAAGGCTTCATTTCCTTTTCGGTCAAGAACTATCCACTCAATAGGCTCTTTAACATCTGAACTATTTTGATAATAAGAACCAAATCGCACAGTATCCATCTGATCAACAAGTGTGTCTCTACTATAACTTGTTACCAATTTGCACTGATTAATTTCTGATAAATCATAAGTGTTAGCAAAACAACTCAAAGAAAAATGTAAACAGAAGAATAGAACTAAAATGACTCTTTTCATATTTTCTCCTTTTTATATTTTGTAATTAACTACATATTTCATAATTACAGAAATCAACAATTTCTTTTATATTTGCTGAATCAAATATGTATAAAATACTTGGAATATAACATATAAAATAAGTGTTAATATTTGCATCCATATTAAAAATATATTTCCCTAATGATACAACTAAAACAATCAAAGAAATCTTATATCCAATGATTAATCCATTTAAAAAATGCTGTACAGTTTTATTAAATATTTTATTATCAATTTTTCTTTTTACAATTGACAATAATAATAAAAATAGAAAAATCATAACAAAAGCAATTTTTTTATTATTAGAATAAATACATAACAAAAATTTAAGTAATATTGCAACTATACTTAAAAGCACAATAAAATTAATTATTAATGAATATCTTTTTTTCATAGTTCAATTCCTTTTTCTTAAACTTCAAGTCAAGATGCTTTAGCATCTTGACTTATGCCCTGTTATTATACTACCTTACAGGGCATAAAATTTTTTCAAATTGTTAATAACCTATAAAGTTATCCACAAAAATCATACCAAAAAAAAAGCAAGATATTAACAAACATTTAGTAATAAAAAAGCCACTATGCTACTTGACACAGTGACTCTTCATTATTAATTCTATTTATTTTTGTTAAGTTTAAATTTCTACTAAAATAATTATCTCTTAAAGAGAGATATGTATGATTTCTCTTGCTAATGTTAAACATTTTTGCTATATTTTATTTATTTTTCTTTACAACACCTTCACCATATATGGTTATCCAATCATTCTTCATTGAGACTGGTGTCCAACCATTCTCCTCACATGCTTTATACATACTTTCTGCTTTTTTAGCATTACCATTCTCTCTCTCTAAATCATCGCAACACAACATAAATGCTGCACTTTTATATTTATTATTTGTTATAGTATAGTTTGCCATACTATAGTCACCAGAACTATTACCAAATGATAAAACTGGCTGTTCCCCTATTTCTCTCACTATTGCTGCAACTTTATTCATGTTTAGATTTTGTATAATGGAATCTCCGCCAAGTATAACTTTATCATTTTGTTTAAATTGATATGTTAAGCCATTTTCACCATTTTGGTTCGTTGCTACAAATGATTCATCAGATCCTATGATTTGAGATTTTGGTATATCTATAACACCTTCTACTATTTGTCTAAGAACTTGTCTATCTGATCCACTTATTAGATAAATTGTAAAATCATTTTTTTGCAAAAAATTTATTACTTGAAGCATTGGTTTATAAAATGCATCTCCATTAATCATTCCTTCATAACTTGGTGCTGCTTTGCTCTTAAAGTTTTTTACATAATCTGACAACTCATCTATAGTCATTCCCTTAAATGATGATGCAAGACTTTGTCCATATTCAAACTCAAGGCCTTTCACTAAAACACCATCTTCCATCATTGCCCTTATTTTCTCAGCAATTTCTTTTTCTGATGCACTTGCTCTATCTTTATATTTTTCATCTTCCATTATATGATGATAAAACAATCTACCCTCAAAATAAAAAGGGTCAGTTTCACAAAACAGTGTTCCGTCAAAATCAAATACTGCAATTCTATTTTTCACTGGTATAAAATCTTTTGAGTTTTCATTTGTTATCGATTTCATATAATCATTTAATTCCAATTTTAATTTTGAAGTATCAGTCCATAAACTTAACTCATCTGTAGCATTTAACACTTTTTCTGAAGTATTTACATTTTCTGCTATAGTTGTAGTTTGTTCAGTTGACAATGTTTTTACATTTTTGTTCACAACAAATTTAAAATTAAAACTTAATGATGCTACTAGCACTATCGCAAGCATTAATGATAACATTTTCCAAAAATTAACTTTTTTGCTCTTTTCTTTTTCCATTTTAACCTCTTTTTCATTACTATTATAATTTTATTAAATAGTTTTATCTAACTTATTTATTATACCACATTTTCATATTTTTTTTGTTTTCTTGTAATAATCTCTTCATTTTGATATAATACCATTGCATGAAAAAGTGGAGGTTATATGAGAAAAACTAAAATCATTTGCACTTTAGGACCAAATGCAGAAAACTATGAGATACTTAAAAAAATGGCTAATTATATGGATGTGGGTAGATTTAATTTCTCACACGGAAGTCACGAAGAGCATCTCAAAAAATTAGATTTACTTAAAAAAATCAGGGAAGAAGTTGGTAGACCAATTGCAGCCCTTCTTGATACTAAAGGTCCCGAAATTAGAACTAAAAAAAATAAAAATGGTGAGATTATAAAACTCGTTGCTGGAAATGAAGTAGAACTTACTATAGAAGATGTTCTTTGCGATGAAAAAATTATCTCTGTAACTTATGATGGAATAGTTAAAGATGTAAAAGTTGGTGACACCATCTTAATTGATGATGGTATTATGGAACTAAAGGCTAAAAAAATTACTGATAAAAGTATCATTTGCGATATTATAACTGGCGGTGAATTAAATGAACGTAAAGGTGTAAATCTTCCTGGTATAAAAGTTAATCTTCCAGATTTATCTGAAACTGATATTGCCGACATAGAATTTGGAATCAAAGAAGGTTTTGATATAATTGCAGCATCTTTTGTCCGTTCTGCAAATTGCATAAGACAAATTAAAGACATTTTAAATAAGCATAATTACAAAATGCTAATAATTGCAAAAATTGAAAATCGTGAAGGTGTAGATAACATAGATGAAATAATAGATGAGGCAGATGGTGTAATGGTTGCAAGAGGTGACCTCGGTATAGAAGTTAAAGCATCTGAAGTTCCTTATCTCCAAAAACAAATTATAAAAAAGTGTAATCAAAAAGGAAAGATTGTTATAACTGCAACTCAAATGCTTGATTCTATGATTAAAAATCCAAGACCTACCAGAGCAGAAGTTGCTGATGTAGCAAATGCTATTTACGATGGAACGGATGCAATTATGTTAAGTGGTGAAACTGCAAATGGTAAATATCCTATTGAGTCAGTGACTATGATGGATGCTATTTCAAAAGAAACTGAATCGCATATCAATAATCAACATAGACTTGATGAATCTCTTTTTCAAAGTGAGATAAACCACACTATAACAAATACAGTTTGCAAAAGCATAACAGTTGCTGCAAATGATTTAAATGCAAAAGCAATAGTTGCACCTACCATATCAGGACATACTGCAAAAGTAATATCAAAATTTAAACCAAATGTTCCTATATTTGCTCTTTCTAAAAATATAAATGTGGTTAGACAGCTTATGATTTATTATGGTGTCACTCCTATGATGTCAAATCGTGCAGAAGAATCAGATGCCATAGTCGGCGATGCACTTGTGCAACTTCGTGATTCTCACCTTTTAAATGTCGGTGATACTGTTGTAGTTGCATTTGGCAGGTCTATAAAAGAAGATAACGAAAGAATAAAAGCACATACTAACACAATGAGAATAGAGGTTGTATATTAAATGTATTTAACAAATTCACTTATATCATTTCTTTTAAAGTGCCATGGATTTGGTTTTGACTTTTCATTAGGATATCCAAGACCAAGCATCATAACTGGTATTATATTATCTGGTAATTGAAATGTCTCTTGGACACTTTTTGCATCAAAACCTCTTATCCAAATTGTATGCACTCCTAACTCTTCTGCCTCATACATCATAGTAGTTGCCGCTATACTTGCATCTTGGTCGCCTGAATTATAATTACTTAATAACCTATCGTTTGGTTGAGTCCACACAACATCTAAATCATAACAAACTAAAATCATAGTTGGCACATTATAATGAAATGGTGTAACAGTTTTAAGTTTTGCTAGTCCTTCTTCACTACTAATTACATAAAATCTCTGTGGTTGATAATTGCATGCTGTAGGAACAATTTGTCCTGCCTCAAGTATTTTATCCAGTTTTTCTTTTTCAATTTGTTTGTCACTAAAAAATCTCTCTGAAAATCTATTTTTTGCAAGTTCTAAAAAAGTCATAAATACCTCCTATTATAATTTATTTTTTAACTTGTTTGTATTAGGTTTCTTATATTGTTTTCTATTTTACTCTTTTTCTTTTTTTAGGTGCCGTAGATAAAAAACTTATGTCTATTAGATTACAAATTTCTTTTAATTCAACTGTTCCATCAAGTAGAACTGTAACCCAATTCCCACGACTTATATGATAACCTTTAAAATATCCTTTCTTACAAATTAATGCATCTCTAAATTCTGCATCATCAATTTTAATATTTAAAATATAAACTCTTGTTTCCCCAACTAATCCAAGTTTCTTTTTTTCTACATCCATTATAAGAGAAAACCATTTTTTATTATCAGAGTGCCTGAAAATGGCATAATTAGGGAATCTTCGCCACAAATATTCAGGTTTCGCTTTATATTTCTTTTCAATATATTTAAATACTTCTTTTTTATTATCCATATAATTACCTACAAATCTATATTCATTTTATTAGCCAATTGCCAGTCGTAAAAATATTATTTTTTATTATACCACAAAACTCTATTTTTATTTACAAAAAATAATTATTTCAAAGACTCTTCAATTCTTTTAAATTAAAAAGCCCAACCATATGGCTAGGCTATTAGATTCCTATATATTATGCTGTTCCACATATATTTAATTTATTCTTTCTTTATTTATTCAATTTTGTATTTATTACTATCATTAATATCTAACACTCCATTTATATCTGCATAATACCCATCAGGAGTATATTCATCTACAAGTAATCTTCCATTATCCAAAAAATAGTAATATTTATCGTCTATTAGTTTCAAACCAGTACACATCTTACCTACATTATATGTATCATCATCAAAGTAATAATATACTCCATTTTTATCTATACCCCAGCCAACAATCATTCTTCCTTCACCATCAAATCCATATGTCGAACTACAAGGTTTTAAGGTAATTGGATTAATATAATCTATTATATAAATAACATCTTTACTTATTATATTGTTTAAAATTAAATTCCAAGCATTTTGCTTTTTATTAAATTGCCATTTTGCCCCTTTTAAATCAATTTTTTTGATGCTTTCTGATAATTCTATCGCCTCACGATATTCTGCTACAATTTCTTCCGTTTCATCCAAATTAAATGAAATGCTAGTACTATCATATGTTTCTCTTACAAGATTTATGCTTTCATCTTTAATTATAGTAATCTCTTTTTCATTTATTTGTTTTTTATTTGATGTTTCACTTGTGATATTATTCTGACGTGTATTAAGTTTAAATAAATTACTGGATATATTATCTACAAAAACAAAAACATGTTTAAAAAATGGTATATCGGATACTCTATATTTATTATTATAATTAATCAATGTAAGCACTAATATTACTAATGTTATTAGCTTAATTATTGTTAATAGTATAAATTTGAAAGTTCTTACAAATAAACTTGAACTTTTTTTCTTTTTATTAAGATTATAATAATATGTATTATCTTGTCTTGCTGCATTATTGGTTTTGTTATGTTCTAACTTAATTTGTTTTGATACTACTTTATCATTTGAATTAATTGATAATCTTGCTATTTTTTTCTTTTCACTATCGGTTTCAACTACTTTATTATTTTTTGTTTCATTATTTATTGTATGTTCTAACTCTTTTTTATTATTAGATATATTATCATGTTTGATTTTATTGTTATTTTGTACATTACTATCATCTATATTTTTATTTTTACCATCTTTGCTTTTTTGTGAATTAGTGATAACAATACCTACATCTTTACTGTCTATACTATTTTTAATTTCGCCATTGTCTATATTTTGTATAGAATTATTTTTATTATTAAACTCATCTTGGCTTAAAATTGTATTATTGTTTCTTGTATTATCGTTATTATTAATTTCATTATCATTTTCTTCTAATAAGAAATGAATATAATGGTCCTTCTTTAAAAAATCATCTCCACCAAAATAAACTCTTACTTTTACAGATGTGCAATAATAATATGTATAAACTGCCACAATTATTGTAAACCATATTATCATAAAGAAAGTATCTTTAAAATCAAAAAATAGCATAATTAACATTACAACATAACAAACAGCACACATATTATGATAAAATAACAAATAGTCTGAATCTCTGTTTTTAAGTTTCTTTAGAAAAATTATGCAAAAAGTAAAAACTGCAATATCTATTACTACATATAAAATAAACAATACTGTAAAAAAAGAACCTACAATCCCTAGATACCTGCCTACCATGTTTATCGCATTTATAAAATCAAATTTAAAAAAATAGTATATTATCATTAAGTTATAAATTGCAAGTAATACTATACTTATATATCCACAAATAATTTGAAATTTTAAAAAACCTGCAGCCTCGTGATAAGGATGATTTGGGTCTGCAAGATATTTTTTACTCTCTATACCTACTTGTTTAATTTTTCGTTTTAAATTTTTAATAAATTCCATAATGGTCGTTTCTCTTCTAATCTTATTTTATCCAAAATTAATAATATTTTTTTCATATTCCAATGCTCGTTAAACTTATATATTGTGTCATTGTTTTATTTTCCATCAACAAACCGAATATCAAATCTCTCCCAATATGCACCATCTAAACCATCGCTTATATTTCTTGCTGCTTGAAGTGGTTTTGTAACTTGAATACCATCATTTATTACTTGTACAAATTTATTTTCTTTTTGATTAAGTAAAAACAAATCTCTGCCCTTTCTATAAACCTTAAATTTTTCTCCGTTTGAAACATTCATTCCTTCCAATCTCACATACCCTTGGTCTTTAACACTAAGATAGAACAAATTTGCAGGATTTTGAAATGTAACCCAACCATCAGATGTATATTTGCAATTAAAGAAGCCTATTCCTTCCTCTCCATCAGCATGTACAGTTCCCAACTCATTTGAAACAAAACTTCCTGTTTCTTTAGATAAAATAGCTACATTACGACCATCTAAAATTTTTGTAATATCATATATTTTTGAATCATTGTCATCATCTGGAATTATTCTTTCCAATAACGATAGTTCATTTAAATTTATTTGATGGCGACTATATGTTGTATCAAATCTTGGAATACTACCAACAGTATAATTCCAACCAACCCTTACTCTTTTATCATTAAGCCCATCAATTTTCGCATTACCTTCAGCTGTATATAATCTATTTCCATCTCTAAACAAAACTGCAAACCAATGTTCAGGATTTCCTCCTCCTGCATTTAAATGTATAGTATCACCTGCTCTAATTTCATTTTGATTGCCAATATATTCATTTGATGCAAAACTTGGCTTTACTTTTGCATCATAACATTTATAGACAAAATCATAACAATAAGCACAGCAACCCCAAGCCACAGCACCCAAAGGATGTTCTTTTGGTGTTTGGTTTTCACTCCAAGTAACACCATGTCTATATTCAGGATTATCTATAAATTTGTTGAACCTCCAATATAACCAGGGCTCATTATCAGTTTTCCCAAGTGTATTTGCCATTTCACTTAAACTATGTACATCTAAAGTTGATTCAACAGTAACTCCTCCAATACCTGGATATATTGTTTGTCCTTGTTTTGACTGTATTGCAGATGTTGTTTCTTGAGGAACAATATTCATATTAGGAATTTTGGTAATAACATCTTCTCCATTTATTACTTCTTCAATGACAATATAATTACCACTATCCGACACACTTTTAGTATAATTATCATCTATCTGATTTTGAGTAGTAGTTTCTTTCTGCTTTTTCTTTTTTTGTTGTTTCTTTTTACTTTCAGTAGTTTCTGTTTCTTCATCAAAATAATATACTATTGTGCTCTCTTCTATTACATCATTTTTAATAACATTATTTACTGTTTCATTATATGTTGTAACTTCTTTATATCTATATTGTGTTTTATACTCAATTTTATCAATGTAATAAGGCATATAATCTAAAGTATATGCATCCCCACTTCTAATATACCCAGCTACATTATTTGCATAGTTCCAATATGTACCATTAGATATTTTTTGAGCAGACTCAAATTGTTCTACAGACCATTGTTCCTCCCATTTTGCTCTCAATGTTCCATTCCTCTGATTATAATAAGACCTTAAAGAAGGACTATTATTGTCTGTACAAACATAAACTATCATCTTATAAGATGATGGAACTTGCCGAGTCTCAACTTTAATACTGTCAGTCGCTTCAACAACTTCATCTTGCCATTCACTCCAATTGCTATCAGCAAAAGAAACTTTATATAAAAAAGTTGAAATAAGTATACAAATAAGTAAACATTTAACAATTATACATTTTTTTAACATTTCAAATTGAATAATATTCTTTCTCATTTTTTTAACCTCATAATAATGGCACTTAAAAAGTTCAACTTTAAAAGTTTTTTAAGTTTTGATGCCTGCTGAAATCTTAATATATAACACATCATTTATTCTACGGAACCTTTTATTAAAACATTTCCATGATCCCAACTTGTATTACAACCATATTTAATACGAACAAATTCACAATTTGACACATCTATATTTACTGTTTTACTGTGAGTTCTATAATTAATATCTTCACTTTCAAATAATAAATCACCTTCTACATCATCTCCATATACTTCAATAATGCCAACATTATCTTCTTTCATTCCTTTTCGTGGTGCATAGGTTAAATTGAGTGTATCATAATTATATCCAAGATAAAACTCAATATACAAACTTCCATTACCACTTCCAACTGAATTTCTAAATACAATACATTTTCCAAAAGAACCATCCAACATTGTTTCATCAGAATCAACAATATTTACATAACTTGATTTTGTTGTTACTTGTAAGCTTGTTAAATTCATTTTAGTTCTACTATTATTTGAAAAAGTTTTATCAGAGTTATAGCTATTGTTTGATAATATTCCACTAAGTGAAGAAGTAGGACCAACAGACTTTTTTTGAACAACTCCATTAACTACCCATGCTCCATTGTTATCTATTTGATAACCATCTATTGTTTTAGGTCCAAGCACACAATAACCATAATAATCAAAATAATAACATTCATAGTAATTATCATTATTTCCATCTATCCATTGCCAACAAGATTTTGGATAACTGCCATTATCATTTTGATACCACCAACCCCTACTATCCTTTTTCCACTGTCCAGCAAATATTGTATTTACATACAACATACAGGTAACAACTAATACTAAAAAATAAAATATTTTTTTCATAAACCCTCCTAAATTTTTATTAAATATTGACTTTATACCTATAAATCCTATAATTGCAGGAAAGATATAACTTTTCCAATTTTCTACCTTCTTCATATTTTATGTTTTTATATCCATTTTAAATTTAAATTACAAAACATCTACATCTTTAATAGCAAGATAATCCAATCCGCCTATTAAAAATTTATTTTTAGGTATTAATTCTATATTAACTAGTACATATTCTCTTGTATTTGTATATGTAAACATTTTTGCCCATTTTAGAAATACCAAAACATAATTCAACTCCAAAGTCAGTCTTATTAATGCCACATTTATAAGATTTATCTTCAAAACTTTTATTGACATCCGATTTTATATTTCTAAATTTATATTGTTCATTTTCACAGAAAAATTTTACACTACAGAATTATTATCTATGGCCAAATAGCACTCAGTGCCTTCATCAAATTTGCCACTTCATTCTTGTGTAATGCTTGCTGAACCGTCATCATTCAATACAACTAAAATGTTTAAGTTTTCAATTATATTCTTAACAAGATTTGAATTGCAAACAAATGCAATGAATATAAAACTACTGTTAAAAATTTTATAATACTTTTTGCCATAGTTTAATTAAATAAAATTAATACAAGAATACTAAATTTATAATCAGCTACTTAATTTTTATATGAGTCTTTAAGATTCTCAATTTTAGGTTTTTTATCTTTTTCTCTTTTTTGATAATACTTATTTTCGATATTATCAAAGAACCTATACCCTAATTTTTCAATAAATGGGATAATAAAAAATACTAATAAAATTACAAACAACAATATAAATATTAGAATATAATCTTTCATATAAATCTCCTCGCTTTGAAATTTTACAATTTAAATATTATGTTTTGGTTTCTATAAATTAATAATTTATTTTTATCAAAATAATTTTGTTTTCATTGGATTATGAAGTCTCTCTATCTTTGCTTCAGGATCTAATCTTAGAATTGTCTTCTCTATATCTGTAAGTATAACATTGGTTTCCATAAAGCCACTAACACCATATTTAGAACTTCTGTATTCTATAACTCTAAATTCATAGATTTTTTTATTTTCTTCTAAATACATAGATAATAATGCTGTTGTATCACTAACTTTGAAATATATTTTATTTTCGCCAAAAGCAACTTTTACACCATATTTTTTTAATACACTCTTATCCACACTATTCCACAAAATATTAATATCACTAATACTTGTAAAAAATTTATGTCTTTGTGTGAAATATTTAATATCTCGTTTAATTATTTCACCTCGTTCAATAGCTTCATTATTAGTTTTTATTCTAGTATACAAACAATATGCACATGTTCCAATTAACATAATCCAGAATAAAACTGAATTGTGTGTGATAAAAAATACAGTCAATGTAATTCCTACTAAAATTAAATCCATCCATTTCATATAATTTCTTTCCTTTACTTATTTACTTACCAAACTTTTTTATAATGAGTTTTTGCATAATTTATTTTTCAAAAAGACATAATAATAATTATGTCCAATATCAAATGCTAAAAAATAAATGCAAATGATATATTTGCAAGATTTTTGAGTCGCTAATAATATACAAAAGTGTAAATTTTAATTTTTGTTCCACATAAATAATACATATAGTGAAACTTCACATATATGTTCTCTTGACTTGCAATTTTGACAATCTTTGTTCAAAAATGAATAGATGTTTTACTGATAATTGTTAAAATCTGTGATGTTTTTATTGCTTAAAATAGCTCTTTTTGGTAAAATTATATATATTTAAGTTTATAGGTTAAACATTGTTGGACATAATTATTATTATGTCTTACAAATTAGCTCTTTTTATATATAGGTATTATCATCTTTCTCTTAGTTCTTGACTTTTTTGTGAAATATGCTATTATAATTGTATAGGGGCTGGCGAAAGCCTTGGTCCCACCATGGGCGGGGAGAATCTCCGCCATTTTTTATGAGGTATGTATGGACAAAATTTTAAGCATATTTTGTGATGAAAGTGGTGATGTAGGACCATATAGTGAGCATTCACCATATTATCTAGTATCCTTAGTATTTCATGACCAAAGCAATGATTTATCAAAGAAAATTGAAAAACTAGACAATGCAATTAAAAATTATGGTTATGAGAATCAGTTAATTCATACTGGTCCATTAATTAGGCGTGAGCACCCATATAAATATTTACTACCAGACGAAAGAAAAACTCTTTTTACTAAATTATACTATTTTATGCTCAAATCAAATGTCCAATACAAAACATTTATATACAATAAATTAAATTTTAACAACCTATATAAATTAGAAAGTCAAATTGCCAAAGATATTTCTAGTTTCATTTTTAATAATAGCTCTTTCAAAAGATTTAATAAACAAATATTATATTATGACTATGGTCAACAAAGTATTACAAGAACAATGAACATAGTTATGTCTATGTGTTTTGATAATCACGAAACTAGAAAAATCAATCCCAATGATTATAAATTATTTCAAGTAGCAGATTTAGTTTGCACTTTAGAATTAATAAATAAAAAAATCCAAACAAATAACCTAACTAAATCTGAGCAATATATATTTCACAGCAAAAGTGATTTCAGAAAAGACTTTTATAAAAAATATAGTAGAAACATAATGTCATAACCTAATCTCGCACAAAATCCAATTTTTCTAAATCTTCTCTACATTCATCTTCCGTTTCTTTAGTATAAATCCTTGTAGTTTCTATGCTACTATGACCTAAGATTGAGGCAAGTTTGACAATGTCATGAGTTTGCTTATAAAACTCTCTTGCAAATAAATGCCTCAAATTATGAGGAAAAACTTTTTCTTTTGGAACTCCTGCCTTATCAGCTAAATCTTTCATCATTTGCCAGATTTGTTTCCTGTTTATTGTCTTTCCTTTCTTAGTTAAAAATATAGGTCCTTTATTAATATGTTGCTCTTTACAATAGTCATTTAATTTTATACAAAGTTTTCTTGGGATTAAAATTATTCTCATCTTACCTTTATTATCAACTATAGCCTTACCAACTTCTATAGATTCTACTGTTATAAATTTTACTTCTGACACTCTTGCTCCAGTCTTTACTATTGTTTCAATTAGATATTTTAATCTATCATTATTTTTTGCTACCTCATATAATTTATTAAACTCATATTTTGTCAATTCCTTTTCTTTACTACCAAATAAGGATTTTTGACATTTAAGAACTTTAACTTTTAAATTTTCATTTTCAGTATAAGTAAAGTAAGCATTAAGAGATGATATTTTTGAGTTAATACTTGAAACTTTTAACTTTGATTTCTTTAAATATTCCTTATAATCAAGCAAGTCATCCTTTGTAACAATATTCACATTATTGTGCCACTCATAAAATTCTTTAATGTCTCGCAAATACTTATTAATAGTGTTTTCAGCCTTTTCTTCTTCTATTAAATGCCTTTTGAATAATTTTATTTTGTCATTCATACCATAACCTCCCCAATATTATTATTAGTTATATAATACTAAAAATAAAAAAGCGGAGAGTGTCTCCGCCTACTATGGTTGATTTAAGCTTTTTACTCAAATCTACATATAGGGCACCTCGAAAAAGTATCTATTTTCTTCTTTTTCTAAGTGCCCTTAATTTTCTTATTTATTCTTTTTTATTTCATTCAATATTTCTGAAAGTAATTCGATTTCAGTAGGACCTTTTGCTTTTTCCTCTTCTTTATTTTTATTTATTAATTTTTCTGATGCTTTGTTTATCGCTTTTATAACAATAAATATTACAAATGCAATAATTATGAAATCAATTATTGTGACAAGAAAATTGCCTATTCCTACCTTTATTGGTTCTTGCACTACCACTCCTGCTTCATCTAATACTGCTTCTCTAATTGTTATATTAAAATAATTTAAATCAATTCCACCTGTTAATTTACCAATGACTGGCATAATGATATCACTCACAAGCGAATTAGTAATTTTGCCAAATGCAGTAGCGATAACTACACCAACCGCCATATCAAGCACATTACCGCGCATAATAAATGTTTTAAATTCACCAAAAAATTTTTTCATATTTTTACCTCTCAAAAATTATTCTTACTCTATTTTCTGTCATTTTAATTTACTTTTCATGTGAACATATTAAAGTTTACTTTATTTTTAGGGCACCTTTATTATATCATAATTATTGTTTTTAATGTCAAAACAATTAAAACCCTTAAACTCTAAAAGACTTTGTTCTTAATTTAAGTGTCTCCAAAATTATAATAAAATGGATTTGAATAAAAATTGCCATGAATACCCGTTATTGCTATTAAAACAGTGTCAGCATTACCACTTTTAAACAAAACCCCATTAAGTACAACCCCTCTACTTGTAAAAACATTAATATTTTCTCTACTCATAAATATACCCTTTACAGCTTATTTTAAATCTATTATAATTTTTGCAAATAAAAAAATAATCCTTTACAATAAGTTGCAATGGATTATTTTTTTTAGTTTACTTTATTTTACAGCCCATATCATATGCTTTCTTTAATAAATCTTTATTCTTTTTTGCTTCATTTGGATTGTTGACGCCACCAGCAAAAAGTGTGCCTTTGAGTTTTGTTCCTTCATAACAATCTATAAAACCCTTTATGTCTTCTTTTATTCCTTTAAAAGTTCTTACTTCATTTTCTGCTGCAGTTGATATAATGTAAATATCTTTAAACTTATAATTCATATTATAAACTGGATTCATTCTATCTATAAATGTTTTTAATTGTCCAGAAACAGCATAATAATAAACAGGGGTCACAAATACTATCACATCACTATCACATATTTCTTTAAGCATTTCTTTTGTGATATCATCTTTCAATACACACTTTTGAGTTTTTTGACAAGAAAGACATCCTATACAAAATCCCATCTTTTTATCTTTTAAACTTATATAATTTATCTCATTATCATTTACTTTAGCACCTCTTATAAATTCATTTGCTAAAATCTCGCTATTACTATTCTTTCTAAAACTTGATGATATAATTGTTACTTTTTTCATTTTAATATACCCCTTAACTATTACTATTTTTTTATCATTATAGTTGCATTGCTTTTATCAAGTAATTGTTTTAATTCATTTAAATCTTTATTTTTAATTTTTCCCAGTTTAGTATATGACCAACTATTACTACCAAAGAAAATTACTATACTATTACCACTATACAAAACTATATCACCTGGCTCTGTAGTCATTTGCACATTATTGCTTACTATGTTTTGTCCAATTTCTCCTACTTGTTCAAACCCACCATATCTATGTGTATTAACTATTATATCGCTACTACTTGCAATTCTTGAAATTTGTTTTATTGATTCATTATTTTCCCACTCAACCTCTACTTCTACATTGTCAATTAATAATTTCATATTATTACCATCACTCTTTATATTTTTATTTAAACTGCAAGCAAATACTCCTGCCACCAATAACATCGTAGCAAAAATTGAAATAAATAATATTTTTAACTTACACATATATATTCTCCGTTTTTATAAAACACTTTATTATGGCATATTTTCTTTTTTTACTTCATTAAATCCACAAAATTAATCAACTTTTTTCTTCACTTACTTTTTCATTTCTAAATACGGAAGTTCTGTAAAGCCTGTTCTTTTATAAGTGTTTATTGCTTTTTCATTTCCTTTTTCTACTTCTAATCTAAATAAATAACCTTCATACTTTTCTTCAATAAACTTAAAAAATGAACTGCCTATTCCTTGTTTGCGATACTGTTCTTTTATATATAAATCTTCAATCCATATACAATGCTTGCCGAATTCTGTAGAAAAACTCTTTGCTATCATTGCATAACCAAGAATAGTATCGCCATCACAAAATACATATCCCTCTACATATTGAGAGTTGCCTATGCAGTTATCTACATTTGCATTAAATATCTCTTCAGAACCATTTGTAATAAGAGCAGGAGATAAATAAAACTCTCTCATCATATCAATGACTTGCTTTTTATCCCCTATTTCCATTGGTCTTATTAGATTTTTCATAATCAAATTCTTTTTTCAAATATAAAACTAATTTAATTTAGGATAGCCATTCTCCATACGATAATATCCAGTGTCAACTAATTCTTTTTGTAAATTGTCTTTAGTCACAACAGTTGGAACTAAAATATATGATGGGACATTTTCTGTTCCATTGTTATATGTTGATGTATCATATGTACAGTCAAAACCCCAATTTGAATTAGAAATGAAACTGCTATCTGGCTTTTCACCTTTTATGAGCGCTTCACCAAGTTCCACTGTAACTGTAGCCTCATTTTTAATTGCTTTGTAAGCAGTCATCGTTTGTTTTCCATCAATAATATTCTTAAGATTTGCTTCGGCGCCATCTTCTCCAGTTATAATAACTTCATTGCCACCTTCTCCTCCTGTGAAAATTATTTCAAACATAAATCTTGTATATTATAGTGCCTTTTTTCCTTTTAGTCAATTTTATATGTTGTGTGTCATCTCTAAAACCTACTACTTTAAGTTAAAAACTATATTTTTAAGTTGCAATATGTTTATGTCTATGAATGTTTTCATTTAAATAATGATTATGTGTATGTGTGTGAACTATTTCTTTTGTATAGACTTTGCCATTAATTTTAATATTTTTTACCATAATATTTATTGTCAAAGTTTTTTAAAAATATGATATAATTATAACATGAAAATTAAAACTGTCAAAACTGCTTTTATAAAAACTATACCTGTAATGGCGGGTTACCTTTTCCTTGGAGGAGGATTTGGAATACTTATGGAAAATGCTGGTTACGGTATTTTGATGTCTTTTATTATGAGTGTAATAATTTATGCTGGTACAGGACAATATCTTGGAGTAAGTTTGTTGGTGGGGACTGCATCTTTTCTCACTACAGCCATAACTACTTTTATGGTAAACGCAAGACACATATTTTACAGCGTTTCAATGGTAGAAAAATATAAAGATACAAAACCTTATAAACCATATCTTGTATTTGGACTTACTGATGAAACTTATTCTCTTCTTTGTGACATAAAAATCGCAGACAACATTGATAAAAACTTATTTTATTTTTGTGTAACTTTTTTTAATCATTGTTACTGGATAATGGGATGTACTCTTGGAAATGTGATAAGTAGATTTTTGCCATTTTCAACTACAGGAATAGATTTTTCTATGACTGCACTTTTTGTCGCTACTTTTACTGAACAATGGATTACAAATAAGAATCATTTGCCTGCTATTGTTGGTGTTTTTTGTTCACTGATTTGTCTTTTCATTTTTGGCAAAGAAAATTTTTTAATACCTTCAATGATAATTATTACTTTTATTCTTTTTTTTATAAAACCTAATATGGAGGTAGGAAATGCATAATGTTATACTTATAATTATTATGGCACTCGTTACTATGTTCACACGATTTTTGCCATTTATAGTGTTTAAAAAAAATACTCCGCCTTTTGTAAAATATTTAGGACAAGTTCTTCCAACAGCGATTATTGGAATGCTCGTTGTATATTGTCTTAAAGATATAGAACTATTAAAATATCCTTTTGCTATAAAAGAAATAATTGCTGTTATTCTTGTTATAGTTCTTCAAGCAAAAACAAGAAATTCAATTATAAGTATCTTGTGTGGGACTTTAATATATATGATAATGTAGGTTTCACATTAATGTGTGATGAATAATAAGGATGGACTTCATTATTCCCTACTCAACAAGTATCCTTTTTGCCCTACTATTAATAAAACTCTTTTTTTTATAATATATTTACACTATCTATTTTTATTTAAATTTATAACAGGCTATATGCGACGAATTTATCACAAATAAAATAGCCCTTCTTGACATTGGACTATTTAAAACATTTCATATTATTTAATTGATATTATTTATTCACAAAATTTAATATAATTATTAATAAAATCTTTTGGTAACATTATTAACTTATCATTTGGAAAGTGCTTGATATTTCCTGTTACTAATATTGTATCTGCCAAAACATTTTTTAAATCATAAAATGGTTGGTCTTTAGCATCTGTTAATATAACTCCTGTATTCTTTGATTCTTTTTTAATGCCTTTATAAACAACAAATCCGATAAACTTCTCTATTTCATCCTTATCTAACTTGAATTTATCTCTATTCAAAACATCTTCATATTCTGCAATGATTTCATCACTATAAACCATTTTAATCTTACCACTATACAGTGCTTCTAAAACTAAAACCGTTGCCACATCTTGCTTTGAAGATAAAAATGCTGATACTATTACATTTGTGTCAATTACTACATACATATTTTAGTATACTTATCCATAAATCTCTTTGTTTATTTCTTCAAGACTCATATCAGCAGTACCATTTTTAACTGCTTTCTGTTGCATTTTTTTCATTGATAACATCATATCTTTATATGAGTATTCAGTATCTTTTGCACTAACTTCAAATGGTATTGCTTGTTCTCTTATCGCTTTTTTTGCAAACACAGTAAAAAAATTAGTTATAGAAATACCTAATTTCTCACATAATTTGTCAATTTCATTTTTTGTTTCTTTATCAAATCTTAAACTGATTGTAGACATAAATACCTCCATCTATGTTGCAATTATACATCATTTTGAAGCATTTTGCAATCATTTTTGTTGATGTAGATAGTGTCAAGTTATTATGGGTTAAAATAGCAAAATATATATATATTTATAATTGGCTTTTAGTAAAACTTTCCCAAATGTTTAAGTATTTTACCTTCTTCTGTTAGTTCTGCTTGTATAGCATTATAATATTTAGGA
>JAGBKB010000036.1 GCA_017934175.1 Lachnospiraceae bacterium
TCCCTATTCATGGGGAACACCTCCTATATTTATTTGTTTTTCCACTTATAAATATATATCAGGTGTTCCTTTTTTTGTACTACTTTTTTAACAAATTTTTATAGGATAATTTGTTAAAACCCACGATAATTATACTCTATTATTGGTAAAATTTATTAAAAATTTATTAAAAAATGGCGGTTATACCGCCATAATACTTATATTTATTGATTAGTGAGTTCTAATTGATATAATTTTTGGAAAACTCTATTATATAGTTCATCATAAAAAAGTTTATTATAATGCATTAAATCTTCGGATATATATTCATATCTTTCTAAATCATGAACATCTATGTAATAGGCATTTTCATATTCATCACATATTTTCCTTATGATACTGTCATACATAAATGCATCATATGTTTTCTCATAATAATTTTCAGAGAAAAATCTTAGATAACTATGCATTATGACATTCTTCTTATTAAACTCTGCAATAACCATAAGTTCTCTTAAAACTGATTCAAAATAATATGGCACAGTTTCTACAAACATATCATTTACACCAATAGAAAATAATACATTTTTCTGTTCAAAATTAAGAGCCAGTGCCATTATTATTTTATTTTGGTCTATTGTATTGCCTGCTATAGCATATGGAATGATATTAAGTTCTCTTTCTGATTCCATATCACAAAACTTTCCAGCAAACGAATCACCCGTAACTATAAGAGTGTTATCTTTAAGTGCAACTGGTCCCGATGGCAGATAGTTATAATTATAGTAGATATTTGATGCAAATAAAACATTATTAATTAAAAAAGTTAATATAATTGCAATAAATATCTTTTTACTTTTTAATACCAATTTTAACATTTTCATCATTAATTTCCCATTCTTTTATGATGGCACCATTATCTACGCTTCCAACTATTACGGTATTTGCCATAATATCTTTTAAAAGGAGTTCTTTATACCTATTTACTATATCCTCAATTTTTTTATTGTCAGATATATATACATTTATTTTGTCCATAACATCAAAGTTTGACTCTTTTCTCATAGTCTGTATCTTGGAAACAATTTCTCTTATATATCCTTCTTCTATAAGTTCTGTATCAAGTGTAGTGTCCATAACTACTGTCACTTGTCCATCGATTGCAGTTACATATCCCTCTTTTTTAGATGCTTCTATAAGTAAATCTTCTTCTTTTAATTCTACAGTCTCACCATTTACATCAAAAGAAATAAATCCATCTTTTTTAAGTGTCTCATAAGTTTTAGCACCATTTACACTTGCAGTATTAGTTAAGTACTCTTTTATACCATTTAATAATTTTCCAAACTTTGGTCCCACTGTTTTAAGTTGTGGCTTAAATATGTAAGATGTATATTCAGATAAATCATCTTTAAACTCAACATTTTTTATATTAAGTTCTGAAGCAATTATTTCAGTATAATAATTATCAAGTGGTATAGTTGATTTTGCTAATATCTTTCTTAAAGGTTGGCGATTTTTTATCTTTGCTTCATTTCTTGCTGACCTTCCAAGTTCAACAAGTTTAATAGCCATCTCCATCTCAACTGAAAGTTTTTCATCTATCATACTTTCATCGCATTTTGGATAAGAGCATAAGTGTACTGATTTAATATCATTTTCATTTACAGACAATACGAGATTAGTATATATTTCTTCACTTATAAATGGCACATATGGAGCAATTAATTTTGAAAACTCTACTAAGGTTTTATATAAAGTTGCATATGCATTAATTTTATCTTGTTCCATTCCTGAAGCCCAAAATCTCTCTCTATTTCTTCTTATGTACCAGTTAGACAACTCATCAACAAATCTAAATATCTTAACAGTTGATTCAGTTATTCTAAAATTATTTAAGTCATCAGTTACTTCTTTTATAGTTATGTTAAGTTTTGATAGTAGCCACCTATCCATTTTATTAAGTGATGCAACATCTATTTTATGAACTAATGGATTAAAATTATCTATATTCGCATATAACACAAAAAATGCATAAGCATTATGAAGTGTTCCTAAAAACTTACTTTGTCCTTCAAGAACAGATTTTTCAGAAAATCTCTTTGGAAGCCAAGGTGATGAATTAGTATAGAAAAACCATCTTATACTATCAGCACCAAACTTATTAAGTGCATCCATAGGTTCTACAGCATTACCTTTACTCTTTGACATCTTTTGTCCGTGTTCATCTTGCACATGACCAAGCACAAGACAATTTTTAAAACAAGATTTTCCAAATAAAAGTGTTGACTCTGCAAGAAGTGAATAGAACCATCCTCTTGTCTGGTCTACTGCTTCACAAATAAATGAAGCCGGAAATTCTTTTTCAAAGAGTTCCTTATTCTCAAATGGATAGTGATGCTGTGCATATGGCATTGCTCCACTATCAAACCAACAATCTATAACTTCTTTTACTCTTGTCATAGATTTACCGCAATGAGGACACTTAATATGTATGTTATCAATATGAGGTCTATGAAGTTCTATTGACTTTTCATCATCAATCTTTTCAATAGATTTTTCTTTTAATTCTTCTCTACTTCCTATAGCAATTCTATGTCCACATTCTTCACACTCCCATATATTAAGTGGAGTTCCCCAATATCTATTTCTTGATATTCCCCAGTCCTGCACATTTTCTAACCAGTCACCAAATCTACCTTTACCAATACTTTCAGGATACCAGTTTATTGAATTGTTATTTTTTATAAGTTCATCTTTAACTTGTGTCATCTTGATAAACCAAGACTCTCTTGCATAATAAATAAGCGGTGTATTACATCTCCAACAATGTGGATATGAGTGTTCCACAACTGGTGAATCAAATAAAAGATTTCTATCAGAAAGATTTTTAAGTACAAGTGGGTCGGCTTCAAGAACTGTCTTGCCAGCAAAATCAGTTTCTTCAGTCATCATTCCTTTTGAATCTACAAACTGCACAAATGCTATGTCATTTTTCATACATACACGATTATCGTCTTCACCAAAGGCAGGTGCTATATGAACTATTCCTGTACCATTTTCTGATGTAACATAACTGTCCGCAACAACTATAAAGGCTTTCTTTTTTTGCTTTTTTACTATATCTACGGCATAAGAGAAAAGTGGTTCATACTCTATACCGACTAAATCTTTTCCTTTATATGTATCAAGTATCTCATACTTTTTATCATTTTCATTTTCTGTTTTAATTATAGATAAAACTTGATTTACGAGTTCTTTTGCAAGTATATAAGTAAAACCATTTATGCATTTAATTTTTACATATTCATAATCAGGATTAACACAAAGTCCAAGGTTAGATGGTAAAGTCCATGGAGTTGTAGTCCAAGCAAGGAAGTAAACATCTTCATTGTTTTTTACTACATGAGCATTATTTTTAACTTTAAACCTTACTACTGCTGTTTTAGTTTTTATATCTTTATAACCTTGTGCTACTTCATGACTACTAAGCGGTGTTCCACATCTTGGACAGTATGGCACTATTTTAAAACTTTTATAGAGAAGTCCTTTATCAAATAAAGTTTTAAGTGCCCACCACTCTGACTCTATATAGTCATTGTAATATGTAACATATGGGTTATCCATATCTGCATTAAAAGCCACCTTATATGAGAAGTCTTCCCACATGGCTTTATATTTCCATACATTTTCTTTACACTTTTCAATAAATGGCTCTATGCCATAATCTTCAATTTGCTCTTTGCCATTAATTCCAAGTTGCTTTTCTACTTCAAGTTCAACTGGAAGACCGTGAGTATCCCATCCTGCTTTTCGTGGCACATATGCTCCGTTCATAGCATGAAATCTTGGAATCAAATCTTTAAATGCTCTTGTCTCAACATGACCTATGTGAGGCTTACCATTTGCTGTTGGAGGTCCATCATAAAATACATAAGAATTAGCATCCTTATTTTCTATATTATGCTTTAAGCATAAATTATTGATATCATTATCTTTCCAATAATTTTCAATAATGTGTTCATTTTCTACAAAATTTAAATTAGTATTTACCTTCTTAAACATTTTATCTCCTTATACTGTGCGATAAATTACTTTTGACCCTTCTTCATCAAACTTAAATGGGATTTCAAGTAAATTTTTTAGACGCCCTCTTAATTTATCTTGTAATTCTTTTCTTATATAAAATAACATAAAGCCACCACCACCAGCCCCAAGAAGTTTTCCACCATATGCACCGGTGTTTATCGCTTCATCATATATCTCATCAATAAAACTATTACTTATATTATTATTTAGACCTCTTTTTAATTTCCAAGTATAATCAAGAAGCTTTCCAAACTCATCAAAATCTTTTGACAGAAGATATGAATATGCATCATCAACAAGTTTATTCATCTCAAGTAATCTATTTACATTACTACCTAATTGGCTTTGAGTTTTAGATTGTATCTCAAATGAATTTCTTGATATACCAGTGAAAAACATAATTAAGTTTTCGTTGAATTTAGACTTTTCATCATAACTTAAATTTATATTTTGAACATTATATCCATTGTTATATTCTTTTCCAAAATTAATTATATTTAAGTTTCCAAAAGATGCTGCGATTTGGTCTTGTATTCCTCCTGCTTCATTACACATAACTCTTTCTACATGTATTGCATCATCAGCAAGTTTTGTTTTGTATTTTATCATTCCTTCTTTAGTATTTATAATTCTAAATATTTCATCATTCTTTAATCGAAGCAAACTATTTATAAGCCCTACAGCAAATGAAGATGAAGTACCAAGACCAGTTCTTGCAGGAAGGTCAGCATCATAATATACTTTAATATTTTTTATATCAAGAAGTTTTAGACAGTTTTTAACCATAGGGTGGTTAATCTCTTCTATATTTTTTACTTGCTCAATTTTAGAATAAATTATTTCATCTTTATATTCAAAAAACTCTGGAAGTGGTCTAACATTTACATAACAATATTTATCAATAGTGGTTGAAATTACTTTTCCGCCATATTCATTAAAAAAATCTGGGAAATCAGTTCCCCCTCCAAAAAAAGATATTCTAAATGGTGTCTTACTAATTATCATTAAGTTGACCTCTTCCAAGTATTCTTAGAGAATAAAATTATCATTGGAAAAATCTCAAGTCGTCCTGTAAGCATAAGTATAACAAATACTACTTTTGAAAATTGATTAAATATTGAAAAATTACCTTTTGGTCCTATCTTTGATAAACCAAGTCCTACGTTATTAAATGTCTCTATGACAGACGATACTGTAGTTGTAAAATCAAAGTCGTCAAGTGATATAAGAAGTATACCAAGTAAACAAATTAATATATATATTATAACATAAGACATAACAGTATTTTTAGTATTTTTATCAACAACTTTATCTTCAAATGTTATTACTTTTACACTATTTGGATGAAGTTGCATATACAATTCATTGATTGCTGACTTTACAGAAATTACAACTCTTGAAACTTTAAGCCCGCCCGCCGTAGAACCTGCACATGCGCCACATATCATAAGAAGAAGTAACATTACCTGCGAGAAATCATGCCAAATTGTGTAATCACTTATAGCATAACCTGTAGTAGTTATTATAGAAGAAACATGGAAAAATGCATTATGTATTGATTCTCCTATACTATTATACAAATTATAAATATTAAAAACAATAAGCACAATAGACATAAATACTATACCCAGATAAACTCTTAGTTCTTCTGAACATAAGGCATCTTTAATTTTTTTAATAAGTATTAAATAATATATATTAAAATTAACTCCAAAAATTAACATATATATACCTATTAAAGTTTGACTAAAAGTATTATAATCTGCACATCCATTTTTTGTAACAACAAATCCACCAGTTCCTGCAGTTCCAAATCCTATACAGATAGAATCAAATAGTGGCATACCACTCAATTTATAAGATAAAATTGTTATTATAGTTAAAACTACATAAATTAAATAAAGTGTTCTTGCAGTATCAGAAACTTTTGATACAAGTTTTCCAACTTTTGGTCCTGGGCTCTCTGCTTTCATAATATGCATATTTTCACTTTTAGTTGGAATAATTGCAAGCATAAGAACAAGCACGCCCATACCGCCTACAAAGTGAGTAAAACTTCTCCAAAACAACATACAGTTAGATAATTGAGTCACATCAGTAAGTATAGTTGCACCAGTTGTAGTAAAACCTGAAACTGTTTCAAAAAGCGAATCTATAAAATTAGGAATTGCCTTTGAAATACAAAATGGCAATGCTCCACACACCGATAAAACAATCCATCCAATAGATACAGTTACAAATCCTTCTGCCGAATAAAACTTATCATCATCAGTCTTGAAAAATTTATATAACAAAAAGCCAATAACTAATAATGGTAAGCCAACATATGAAAAATATTTTCCATCAGACTCTTTATAAATTATTGACACAATAAATGGTAAAATCATAAGAATTGATTCTATCATCATCATTATACCAATAAAACTTATTACTTTTTTTATATTCATAAACCTCTATGCAACTATATCTACAATATCATTTAATACATTATCTTTTGTAATTATAGCCACACTATCTCCAACTTTTAATTCATCATAACCAGTAGGTCTTATAACAGCACCTTTTCTATATATACCTGCAATTACTACATTTGATTTTAAGTTTAAATCTTTTAATTTAACATCAGTTGCTTTTGATTTTGATGTTATTTTGAAACCAAGCGCCTCTACTCTTCCATCAAATAATTTGTATAGTGTCTCAATATTGCTTTCACCACTGTCATTTGCAGCACGAACATAAGATGATATCAAGTTTGCTGCTACTCTTTCTGGATTTACTATACTTCCTACATCAAGTTTTCTAATTGCATAAACAAAGTTCATATGATTAACTTTAGCAATTGATTTTGTTTTGCCATTGTTATTAGCAAGTAGTGCAAGTATTATATTTTCTTCATCTATTCCTGTTAAAGTTATAAATGCATCTGTATCATCTATTCCCTCTTGATGTAATATATTTCCTTCTGTGGCATCTGCATTTATTACCGAAACATTTGGATATTTACTGGCTAAATCTTCACATATTTTTATATCTTTATCAAACACTTTAATATTTATATTTGAATTGTATTTATTTAGTATATCAATCAAGTAATATGTGATACGGCTCGCACCAATTATCATATAAGATTTAAGTGACTTATATTCATATCCTATGGCTTTAAAGAAACTAACTACATTGTTGTGGTCTGCGACAAATAAGATTTTATCACCTTTTTTTATTTCTGAATTACCATTTGGAATTATAATTTCATCCCCTCTTTCAATAGCACATACTAAAACATTTGAATGAAGTAATATATTTGCATCTTTAAGTTTCATTCCAATAATTTTAGAATCATCTGGAATACTAATCATCAAAGAATTAAATCTACCATTGAAAAATGTATCTGATGATATAGACTTAGGATATCTTAGTATTCTTGCTATTTCTCTTGCAGTCTCAAGTTCTGGATTTATAGTAAGAGAAATATCAAGTTCTTTCATAATATATTCAATTTGTTTAGCATATTCCAAGTTCCTTATTCTTGCAACTGTTCTACATTTTGAAGTCTTTCTTGCAAGAAAGCAAGTCAATATATTTATTTCATCACTGCTTGTGCACGCTATTAAAAAATCTGCAGTTTCTATTTGTGCTTCAATTAAAACAGATTGTATGGCACCATTTCCAACAACTGCCATACAGTCAATGTCAGATGACACAGCATCCACAAGACTTTGTGACTTATCTACCAATATTACATCATGATTTTCTGATACAAGACTTCTTGCTATTGTAGAACCCACTTTTCCGCAACCAACAATTATTACTTTCATATATACCTTTTATACAAATTCTATTTGGGGATAAAACTTATACCCATCTATATATCCTTTAACTATAGTTTTAATTTTTTTAAATTTATTATTTTTTGAAAATAGAAGCACCCTTATTATATGGTAGGCATTTCTAACAAGCATAAATAGATGCCCCCTTATGCCTTCTCTTCTAAAACACACAACATCATTTCTATATATATATTCATATCTATCAAGTCTATCACTTGTATCTTTCACTATTGTAACTCCAAAATTATTTTTACATTTATGAGTCACAATACTATCATTACAGAGATATCCTTTTTTAGCATCTGGATTGATTCTTTTTAATGTCAGTCTTCTTGTCCACTCAAGGTCATCAGTCCATATAATAAACTCTTTAATTGGAAGCCCAACTTTTAAGACATCATTTCTTTTAACAAATAACGATACAAATGATGCAAAATCTACATTTACAAGTTTTGAATTAAAATCTCTAATTTTTCTTGCAACTTTTTTCCTTTGAACATTGGTCTTACATATACTTCCATCTAACCACAATACTTTACTTGATAAAAATCCAAAATCATCATTTAATTCATTTGCAACATTTAGTAATTGTTCAAGGGAGTCATTATTTACTATAGTGTCATCATCCATAAGCCATATATAATCGTAATCCTTTTTAGATGCTGCTTTTAATCCATAATTATATCCGCCTGCACCATTCAAATTAGTATCCATATGTTGTGCAAAAATATTTTTGTTATTTTTAATTATTTCATCTAAATACTCTTTAGTTCCATCAGTACTTGCATTATTTACTACCAAAATATCAGGAACAACTGTTGATGACAATATCGCAGTAATACATTCCTTCAAAAGATTAATTCTATTATAAGTCACAATTACAGTTATAATTTTTTTTTGATTATCAATCATCGATTTGTTTTTAAAACTGAAAATAATTTAATATTTTTGCTCTTTACAAAGCATATAAACTTTGACATCATAAATAGCAAGTGCACATTTTTAATCTTTAGCGGTATATACATAAGTTTTAAATACAATTTACTTGGTCTTGCTAACTTTAAACATTTATCTACATTTTCATTGTATAAATAAGTTCTTATTAATTCAACTTTTTCTTTATTTGATAAAGTACATTGTTTGTTAAATAAGTTTACCATACATTCTATAAGTCTATCAATATATCGCCTTGAAATCATTTCCATAGAATTATAATCATCTATTAAATTCCAATAACTATATAGGTCTAACATATATCTATGTTCTTCTTCTCTTTTTTCATAAAGAGTAGCAACATATTTTTGTGTCTCTGAATCTGACCTTTTTCTAATAAAATTATAATATTGCTTTTTAGTATATGTTACATTTTCTATATCTTTAATTACACTTAATACAAATGGGAAATCATCTCTATAAGTTATAGGAAAAGTAATGTTATATTTTTTTAAATATGATAACTTGTAAAGTTTATTCCAAGGAGAATAAAACATATTTTTATCAAAGTTTTTATAAGCATATTTTCTAAATTCTATTTTATTATATTTTTTTACATCACTATCAATATTTGGAATATAATCTAATTGTATAAAATGTTCATTGTCATAAAAAGTATTGATATAAAACCCAGAAATTACTAATTCGCTATCATATTTATTTGCCAAATCATATAAATCTCTTAACATATCTTTTTCAATATAGTCATCACTGTCAAAGAAGCAAACATATGTACCTTTGGCAAGTTTAAGTGCATTATTTCTTGCGTTGTGAGCGCCTTGATTTTTTTGATGGATTACTATAATTCTATTATCTTTTAACTTTAATTCATCACATATGTCACTTGAGCCATCAGTACTTCCATCATCAACTAAAAATAATTCAAAATCATCAAATGTTTGATTTAAAATGCTATCTACCGCTTTTGTCAAATAATCTTTAACATTGTATACGGGCATTATTATTGAAATTTTTA
The DNA here is from genome assembly GCA_017934175.1 of Lachnospiraceae bacterium. Taxonomy (GTDB): domain Bacteria; phylum Bacillota; class Clostridia; order Lachnospirales; family Lachnospiraceae; genus UBA3633. Next base: position 9,865 of record JAGBKB010000036.1, read on the forward strand.
CTTCATTATTTTGCATTATTCATTATATAATCTTTTGTTTTTATATCAAAGCCTTCTGTGTTATCACTTATAACTAATACTTTTAATGTTCTCATTATTAATTCAAGGTCAAACATTAAACTACACTTTTTTATATACACAAGGTCAAGTTTTAATTTGTCAATCGGTGATGTGTTGTATTTTCCATATATTTGTGCAAGACCTGTTATTCCTGCTTTAACTTTATATCTATAGTCAAACTCTACAATTTCTTTTGAATATAATTCTACATGCTCTTTTCTTTCTGGTCTTGGTCCCACTATACTCATATCCCCAAGTAAAACATTTATAAATTGAGGAACTTCATCTATATGAAACTTTCTTATAAATTTTCCAATTTTGGTAATTCTATCATCTTCTTCTATTGTAGGAATTATTCTATCACTATTTGATACTTTCATAGACCTAAATTTAATTATTTTAAATAATTTTTTATTTATAGTCACTCTTTCTTGTGTAAAGAATATTGGTCCTTTATCTTCTAACTTTATAATTATTGCAACTATAATCCATATTGGCATAAAACATATAATAACAAATAAACTAAATATAATATCAATCAATCTTTTAATTATTTTTAATTCAATAGATAATCCAAAATTAGATGATAAGAAAAGCGGGGTATCAAATATAAGCAAATCATCACTATACTTTAGTAATATATCAGATATTTTAGGAATAACATATATATTTCTTGAATTATTAAAGCAATGTTTTATAATATCATTTCTTGCTTCAGAAGTTATGTCCCCAATCAATATGTCATTATATAAATTGCATTTGTTATATATATACTCTAAATTATTTTCATTATACTCTATTTTATCTCTTACAATAAATATATCATTTCTTTTTATAAATTTATATATAATCAAATCTAAATTACTTTTAGATGATATACATAATAGTTCTTTTGGTGGCAATAACTTTTTTAATAGTAAGTTAACAATTAATGCCCATAAAATAATTACAATAAAGTCTGATATTGTAAGTAGTATAATAGGTAATATTGGCATAAGCCCAAGCGCTGCAGCCGGTATAATAATTACAAAATATACGAGAATATTACATGCTGTTATTGATAACATTTCAGAAAATATAAGTGTAGCCGGTCTATATTCTGATAAAGCATTACAATCAAATAAAATCATAAATATATAAGATAGGCCCATATACATAAACATAAGGAATATATTACCTTTCATTATATAAGGGAATCTTAATAAATAATTATAATTAGATATCCAACAATTAACAAAGAGTATTCCTTCTACTAAAATTAGCACTATCACTAGTGCCAATTTTAAGAAACTCTCACTTTTTATTTTGTTTAAACTTGAATTCAATACAATACCTATGAATATAAAGCATTATTTATAGATAATTTTTTATTATTAATTTCTTCACTTGCGCATATGAACATAAGTGCAAAGAACACTGGAGTAGTTATAGGTATGGCAATATTAACAATTGCTTGAACGGCATATGCAATTACAGCCATAACACATGCAACAACAAATGGGTTTTCTTTCATATTCTTAACTTCAAGTTTTATGCTTGAAATTAATATACCCATATAAGCAATTAAACCTACAGCACCTTCACATATAAGATAATTTATATATTCATTGTGGGCGCTATCATATACTTCGCCATATCTTGAAACCATTTCTTCATAGAAAGTTCTTTCAGATACAATTAGATATGTATCAGGTCCATAGCCAAAAAGTTTTTGGAATATACTAAAGTTTTGAGTAAAATTAGTAAATGCTATTCTCCAGTTATGTCCACAGTGAGTACCCCAATCATCACTGAGCACAAATAAATGAGAAGAAGGAACTCTGCTTAACCAAAAATCTGCATTAGTCTTTACTATATTTATTTGAATAAGGATAAATACAATAAATGCTATTATTGAAATAATTACTATGTAATAAACTTTAACCAAATTCTTTGGTAAGTATGAATCAAGTGGCACTAATTTACTATCAATCATTTCTCCGTAATTTGGTTTTAACTTATTAAGTATAAAATACAAAACAATTATAAATACTGTAAATGGAACAAATAAATATGCAACTATTGAATGTTGATTTAATAAGTCCATAATAATAGATGCCTGCAATGGGTTATGGTTTAACTTCATTCCACACCAAAATAAATATAAAGAAACTAAAAATACATCAATAGTAATAAAAAATCTTAATAGGCTTCGTCTATTTTTTACACAAAACATTGGTATAAATAAATAGAATGAAGCGAGTCCAAGAAAAGCATTATCAGCAAGTCCAAAGATTGAACCAGCGCACGCAACCAATGTAGCCAATAGATAAAATATTTTTTTCACTGTTTGCTTTTCAATAATAAATAATGATGCAGAAACCGCAAATACCATAACAGTATAATTTGTAAAAGTATTTAAGTTTCCTACACTTGATGCAAACATTGATTTTTGCATATCGCTTACATTTGCAAAAAAATTAAATACATCTAAATATAAGAAATCTGTTATTCCCCATATACAAGAAAATATACCTGCAATAATTGCATAATCAAGATACATAATCTTAAACTTAAATGTTCTTGATATGGCAACATATGTTAAAAAATATAATATCCAACATTCAGTACCTTGATATCTTCCTGATGTTCCAAAAAATGCCTCTTCCTTAAAATTTGAACCAGCAGCAGAAATAATAACACAAAAGAGCATTATTACAAAAAATATATCTGTTATTATTATATGTTTTTTGATGTTTTTTAATTTGAAAGCACTTAAAAATCTCTCTATAGCACTTGGTGATGATGAATTATTGTTATAATCAATAAACAAATATGCTATACCAAGACCTAATAAAATGAATACAAGCGCTAATGTCCAAACTTTAAAAAATACATATCTCGATTTTAAAATATCAAAATACATATCATGAGTATAAAGTGGGAAAACAGTTAAAATCAAAAATACAAAAAATCCAGTAACACCTGTTGCGATATTTCTAAATATATCTGATAAACTTTCCCTTTTTTTTACTTTTACATTAACCTTTCCCATACTTACTCCTTTATATATCTTGGGTCTATAGGAATTCTTTCAGTTGCTTTTATATAATCATCACGAAGAACTTTTCCATCTTCATCTTTTGCATCAATTTTTAAATTATATATATTGAAAACAGTTCCAAAATCAGTATATGAACCATCTGAACCAACTGTAGGATTTTTAAATCTATAATCTTGCTCCGCAGCATTAAATCCTATACCATTAAGTAACATAGATAAAAACAAATCAACATCATTGACAGTTGTGCCTTTTGTGCATACACAAGTAACAGTTATAAGTTTTTTTTCATTATCTCCACTTAAAAGTCCATCTTTATTACTTTTAACAAAAAAGAATGGCATAAATTCACTATTCAAATACTCAATAACATAATTATTCATATCAGTAAAATCTAAATTATAGTCCTCGTTTGATACACCATAATAAGGTGCCGTTTCAAATGGGAACTCTCTTGTTTCATTTATATCAGTTTTTTTACAAGCAAATAATGATGCTATAATAAATAACAACAAAAAAACTGAAGATATTTTTTTTAGCATATTAATCTCCTTAAAATTAACAAAATTTGTTTCATATTATTTTAACATAATTTTTATATAATGTCAAAAAACATTTTATATATTATTGCATAAAAATAGGGGCTAAATCGCCCCTAAAAATTATATACAACTTATATTATGGCCACATACCATTTCCAAAGTTTCTAAATATGTCATCAAAATCTTGGAATGGGTCGTAGTAATATCCATTATTTGGTTGTTGTTGTTCATTATTATTATTGTTTGAATTATTGTTTTGCTTTTGTTGTTTTTGCTGTTGCTGATTAATTGATTTATTTGCAAGTTTTACCTTAAACTCTTTTTCCACATATTCTCCACCATCAAGTCTTTTTACTTTTATAGAAACTTCTTGACCGGCTCTTGTATATGTCAAAAGTTCTTGTAAATCACTTACAGTTTTTACTGATTGGTCATCAAATGATATAATTATATCTTTTTCTTTTAATTCAGATGACTTTGCAGGTGCATCATCATTAATTTTCATAACATATATACCTTCTGGCATATCAAGACTTGAAGCAGTTTGAGCATCAATATTTCTTGCAGATATTCCAAGTTGTCCTTGTTCTTCTTCTGGTATAGTCTCTCTATCTTTTCTCTTTGACATTGTCTCTATAACTTCTTTAGCAACATTTATTGGTATAGCATAACCCATACCTTCAATAGCACTACCAGAACTCTTTGCAACATTGATTCCTATTAATTCTCCTCGAAGATTAATAAGTGCTCCACCAGAGTTTCCAGGATTTATAGCAGCATCTGTTTGTATCAATTTAGCAGAATTACCAATTTCATCAATTTCTCTATCTTTAGCACTTATTATACCATATGTAACTGATTGTCCTATACCAAGTGCATTTCCAATAGCAACTACATGTTCACCAACTTTTATATTGTCTGAATTACCAATATTTGAAATCTTTATGCTACTTATAATATCAGCATCAATATCTTTTTTTGCTACAGAAATTATTGCTAAATCTTTTGATGAATCAGTTCCTTTTATTGATGCATCAAATGTTTTAGAATCATTAAATGTAACTGATAAACTGTTTGATTGTTGCACTACATGGTTATTAGTAAGAATTATTATTTGGTCATCAGTCATTCCTACTATTACTCCACTTCCAGAAGCAGGTGCTTCATACTCTTGAGGTTGAACTCTGAAGCCAAACATTGAATAACCATTTTGAGTAAACTTTTGCATATTAGTTATAGAAACAACAGTTGGCATAACATCTTGAATTAAATCTGTTATGTCTTCAAATTGATTGCTATAATTATTTACAGCAGGTCTACTTGCTTGTTCTTCTTTTTTTTGAGTTTCAGTTGCTGAATTTTCTTCAATATTTTCTACACTTTTTACTATAGTATCATTATTAATGATACCTGTCTTTGTAGATACTAATGTTACTGCTGTAAATACAAGACCAGCAATAAGACCAAAGCCTATAGCCGATAGTATAACTGTTAATACCTTTTTCATTTATATTTCCTCCCACAATAAATATACTATTTAATTATAAATATTTTACAAAATAATTGTGAACAAAATATGTATAAAATATAAAAATTATGTGTTAATATGGAGCACCAATAATTGGCACTATATCATTATTATTACCATTATTGTAAGGTGATAAATCTCCACCTGGAGGTCCAGAAACTACAACACCATTCATAGGTGTGCTTGATGGAGATATAGGAGCGCTGCTACCTGGTGCCGCTTGAATAGCATTGTTATTTGCTGTAGTAGAAGGTACACCAGGTGCATCATAAACTATTATATCATTATTTGGACTTGATACAGATACACTATTATCCTCTTCTGGTTCTATACTCAAGTCTTTATCACTGTCAGCATCTACAATAGGTAAATCATTAGGTGCAGTTTCAACTACTTTTTTAGTTGATTTTGCACTTGATGATGTTGCAACTCTTTTCTTTGTTTTATTTGTTGTATTTGTTGCATTACCAGTTGCACTTTCAGATTCACCATTTTCTTCTTCGCCTTCTTCACTGCCATCAACAGATGATTCTTTTAATTTATTTTCTTCTTCATATTTACGGCGAAGTTCAATAATTCTTGCACTATAATTCTTAACCGAAGATGAAGGATTATAATTATCAACATTATAAAGTATTTTGTGAAGTTCCGTTACAGATTTTTGTAAATTAAGTGGGACAACACAATCTCCATTGCTACCCATTTGAACTGTTCTAACACCACTTACTTCAGGACAACTTGTTGAATAAGTTATATGCACTACTTTAACAAGTTTTATGAGCGAAAATATTTCATTCATATCAAAAGCATATCCTATTTGTGGTAAAACTGCTTCAACAATTAATTTCAATGTATTAATATCTATATTTTTTGCTTTTTCAAGACATAGTCCTACAATCTTTTTTTGTCTCTCAACTCTTTGGAAATCACTATCCATAAGTCTAAGTCTTCCGTAAGCAACTGCTTGAATACCATCTAAATGTTGAAATCCATATGATTTTATATAATGCGCAGCAGGATTTTTTGCATCAATACCAGTTGCAATACAAGTTTCATGAATAAAGGCATTTAAATACTTAAACTCTGATTTAGTTATTTCAATATCAATACCGCCAAGGAGTTCGATTCCATCGGCAACTGCTTTCCAGTTAAATGCAAAATAACTATCTATATTTAAATCAAAATTCTTGTTAATAGTTTTTACTGCTTGTTCAGGTCCACCTTTTCTGTATGCTGCATTTAACTTGGTATATAAATTATCATCTGTCACACTTAAATATAAATCTCTATAAACAGATACAAGTTGTATTTCACCTGATTCAAGATTGAGATTTGCAATAATATTTACATCAGCATTGTTTCCTTTATCAACACTACCAGTTCTTGAGTCAACACCAAATACAGCCACAGTTTTAAATCCTTTCATAATTGCAAGTGTGGACTCTGAAATATTTTTTGTATTATCTACATTTTTTATATCAAATGGAATCTCTTGTGTTAAATTAGAATATCTAACAATAGAACCAAACATTACTATTAATGCTATTGTCAGAACTTCTACTACAAACATTGCTATAAATGTTTTAATTCCTGGTTTCCAATTTCCTTTATTCAATGATTCTTTTAACTTTTTTTCATTATTGGTAATTTTTGTATTTAGTCTATTTAATCTATCATTATATTCTTTATGCTTTGAGACAACAAAATCATCATCTAAATCTAATGAATTAATCTTACTCAACTTTTCTTTAACATCAATATTTTCAGTATGCTCATTATTTGGATGATTTGAAATGTCAAACATATTTGAAGGATTAACCCCAATAGAAGATAACGAAGATTTTTCTTCTTCATTAATATTTACTTTTTCATTATCTTTGGTAAATCTACCACGATTGCTAATTAAAGACATATCACTCCTATATTTAAAAACTATATCTAATATGCATTCTTATTTATAAATCCAAAAAATATAGTTAAAAACAAAATCTTTATATCTAATCCAATAGTCCAGTTTTCTATATACCACAAATCATACTGAATTCTTCTATCTATGTCTGTGTCTCCTCTAAGTCCATTAATTTGAGCCCATCCAGACATTCCCGGTCTAACTTGATGTTTAATCATATATCTCGGAATAGTTTCTTTAAACTCATCAACAAATTGTTGTCTTTCAGGTCTTGGTCCTACCAGCGACATATCACCCTTTAAAACATTAAAGAATTGAGGTAATTCATCAAAACTGATTTTTCGTATCAATGCACCAACTTTTGTAACACGGCTGTCATTTTTTGTAGTCCATCCTTTTTTTTCTTCTACATCAGATTGTTCAATCATGGACCTAAATTTATACATAGTAAATATCTTATTGTGAAGACCAACTCTCTCTTGCTTAAAAATAACTGGTCCTTTAGATGTGCATTTAATTGCAATAGATATAATTAAAAAAATAGGTGAAAAAATAATTATGCCAACTATTGAGCCAATTATATCTATTGTTCTTTTAACAAATCTATTAAATAAATTTTGAAGTGGAACTGCTCTTATATTTATAACTGGCATACCATCAAAATCTTCAGTTAGTGGTTTAGTAGGTATAATAGTTCCATAATCAGGTATAAACTTCGTATGAATACCAGTTTTCTCGCACACAGAAACTACATTTCTTAATTTATCATACTCATTTAATCCTAAAGTTATAATTATTTCATCAAAGTCATTTTTTTCAATTAATTCTTTTAAGTTATTAATGTTGTCAATAACTTTAACATTTCTATAGTCACTATCAATTTTATGGTTATCATCTACTATTCCAAATACATGGTAACCCCATCCAGGATTTTTAAATACCTTATCTATAAATTTAAATGCAGCATCACTATAACCGACTAACAATATATGTTTTTGATTGAAACCTTTCTTTCTAAATAATCTAAGTATGTATCTAATTAAATTCCTTGAAACAAATGCAAATAGTGCATTTAATAAGCCAAAAGAAAAAATCATTACTCTTGAAAAGTTTGACAAAAAAGGATTTTTACTTCCGACAAATAAAACTGTATTTATAACAAGTAATCCGAGTATATTTGCTTCAATAATTCTTGATAATTCAGTGAAAACTCCAAGAGTTCTATTGGACCTATATAATCCAAAAACTGTATATAAGATTAAATATATGGGTATAATTATTATAAGTGCACCAAAATAAATATTTGATGGCAATACACCTACTGCAATATCATCTCTTGAAAATATAATGAAATACCAAGATAGAAAGTATGATATAAATATAAGTAATATATCTAAAGGAAAAAATATTCTATTAAGTTGTTCATTTTGATTCTTCATAAAAATAACTAAACTTTTCTTTTAATAAAATTTATAACATATTTTATTGTGTTAACTATAAGATAAACTTCTATTAACAAAATATTAATTAAAGGGATTTTATTAAAATCATTCTTTTTAATAAGATTGATATTTTTAAATCCATCAAATATACCAAAGAAATAATCAAGTCCAAAACCTTTTAGTGAGAAAAATACTTGTTTTATTACTATGCCTATAAAAAGTGGAAAAATATTAATGAGTATTTGTATGTATGGCATATTTTTGTAAATTAAATATATATTATTTCTTGCAGATGTTCTTACTTTGAACTCATTATATTTTGAACCGCTTGTTGCACTTCCAAGATGATAGCATCTTGCTGTAAAACAAGTTTTAATATTGTATCCATATAATCTTGCCCTATATGATAAATCAACATCTTCAAGATAAGCAAAAAAGTTTTCATCAAGTAAGCCAATCTTTTCTAAAATGCTATTTGAATAAATAGCCGCTCCAGCACATGCACTAAAACAATTTTCATTATAATTTATGTCATTTACATTTTCCCCAATATGTCCCTGAAAAGACCAACCAAGTATATTATAATAATCACCAAAACTATCAACTACATTTTTATTATGATAATTTATCATCATAGATGAAACAGCAAAGCAGTTATCATAATTACTTATACTATAAACTAATTCTTTCACAAAACTTTCTTCAACATATGCATCATTATTTAACAGTATAGAATATTTATATCCATTTTCTATTGAATATAATAATCCTTTATTTACTGCATATGCAAATCCCATATTTTCGCTTAACAGAATAGAATGATAATTTGCTTTTTCTTTTGATAAATTATATATGAAATCAGTAGACCCATCAGTTGACCCATTATCAACTATCATAATATCAAAGTCTTTATATGATTGATTATCCAAATGAAACAAGCACTCCTTCAAAAGAAGCAATTTATTAAAATGTGGAATTATTACAAGAGTTTTACTCATTGATATTTTTCATTAACTCCTTTATTTCATCTGGGATAGGAAATGGCTCTCCTATTTTTTCATATTTTAGATTTCTAAGTGCCATATTATTTTGTCTAAGTGTTAAACTAGGATTATAGTATTCATCAATATTATTTAATTTTTTCTCCCATCTCTTTACAAAAAATGCAAACTCTTTATTAAATCTTGCAACTTTTTCTTTAGTGTCTTCAAGTCCTCTACTTTTACTTTCATAATGGTAAAATGCACTGTATGGGTTATATACTACCAAATACCCTTCTTTTCTAATTCTTAAACACAAATCTATATCATTAAATGCTACTTCAAGTTTTTCATCAAAACCACCTATCTTATCAAAAATATCACTTTTTATCATAATGCATGCTGCAGTAACTGCATTTAAGTCTTGAACGATTTCTGCTCTATTCATATAAGTGCTATCATATATGCTAATTCCCTTGAATGCATGGTCTGCTATGCCACCTATACCAATGATTACACCTGCATGTTGATAAGTGTTATCTTTATAAAGTAATTTTGCACCTACTGCACCGACATCACTTCTTTTTAAATATGATATCATCTCAAAAATACTATCACCATTTATCATCTCAACATCATTATTTAGAAATAATAAATATTTTCCAGTAGCAGTTTGTCTTGCAAAATTATTAATTTTAGAATAGTTAAATGTACCTTTATAATTTACAACTTTAATTCTATTATCAGACTTTAACTTATCATAATATTCAAATGTTCCTTTATTAGTAGAATTATTTTCACAAATTATAAACTCTATATTACTATAATTTCCATCAGAAACAGATTTTAATACTTTGTCTAAATCTTCTATATGGTCCTTATTAGGTATGATAATACTAACTAATGGCTCATCATTTCCTTTATCATATACAGTGTGATATAAACCAAAATCATGTCCTTTTTCAACTCTTAAAACTTTCGGAAAATCTATTTTTGTATTTTTATAAAAATCTAAAACTGCTTTTTCACCATTTTCAAATGCATACATTTTGCTGTCGTAGTTTTTAGCAGTAGATTCTTTATGACATCTCCAATGGTATAAAACTTTTGGTATATGAACAATACTACTTGTATCATATTTCCCATCATTATAAGTATCATTAATTATAATATTTACAAGTCGTAAAAATAAGTCATAATCTTGAGCACCATTGTATTCTGGTCGCTCATACATATTATCTACTTTATATAATTTATCAAGCAAAGACTTTTTTATAGCACTTAAATGGCAAAAATAATTTACAGATAAAAGCATATCAAGATTGAAATCAGGTTTAAAAGCAGGTTCAAAAAATGATTCATTTTTAGTATCAACTTTGTCTTCATCAGAATAGATTAATTTAGCATTTTTATTTGAAATAATTGCTTTATACATCTCATATAGAGCATCATAGGTAAGTGCATCATCATGGTCACATAATATTATATATTCGCCAGTTGCCATATCTATGCCTATATTTGTATTGTCAGCAATACTTTTATTTTCATCTATATATTTAATCTTAATAACATCATTGTCATATATATTTTTTAAAGATTTTATTTTTAATGGATTATTATTATCAAGTAATTTCTCAAAAAACTTTTTTGGATTATTTTTACAATTATTATAATTAGTTGCATCAACTATGCAAATTTCAAAATTAGTATAAGTTTGACATAATATAGATTCAAATAATAAATATAAAAACTCATCACTTGTATCATAAATTGGTATAACTATAGAAAACTTTATATCCCCTTGTGAATTAGTGCCCCTGAGTTCATTTATTTCATTCTCTTTTGGTTTTGTTAGTTCATACCATTCAGAGTAATCATAATCAACATTCAATCCTTTAATCTTTCTTTTGGTCTTTTTAAAAAACTCTTTTGGTCCTTCTTTCAGTAAAAAATCAAATGCTCTCTTAAATGTATTGCGATTAAAATATGCAAAAAATAATTCTTTTTTCTTTCTATCATTTGTATTAAAACTATCAATTATTCTTTTATTGATTTTTTCTGTAACCCTTTTTTCTTTAGTCTTAATAATTAAATAATATGTAGATAAATCATTTTCTTCATAGTTAAACTCTATATCAAATCCAAAGTTTTTATCACCATTAAAACCTTTAAGATAAACTTCTGATACATCTTCTCTTTTAAGTCTAACAAGTTTAAACTCAATGTGTTCATCATTCTCATTTGTCACATCAAATGAAACCTGACTATTTGGATTTTCTGGTAAAACCCAACCTTGTATGTGAATCATACCATCAGATATTCTTTTTATATCAATCTTATATATCAATTAAAAATTAATCCTTTCTTCTTCAACAACAAGTGGTCGTTTCATAGACCTTTGATTTATAGCAAGCACATATTCTCCTATGATACCAATAAAAAGTATCTGTACAGAACCAAGGAATAGCATACCAAGAAGTATTGGTATCATACCAGCAGCGAATCTATCCCAATATAATACTTTTAATATGAGATAGACTATGGCAATTATAAGTGAAACAATAAATGCGATGGCACCCAAAAATGTAGCAAGCCTTAATCCTATTTTTGTATAACTTGTAAATGATAGCATTGCAGCATCATATAATGTATAAAAGTTATTTGATGACTTACCTTTAGTTCTCTTACCTTGTTCAAACGGTATTTGCTTGATATTATATCCAAGTTCTGCTACCAACCCTCTAAAAAACGGTGTTGGGTCATCAAGTTTTCTTAAAATATCTATAAACTCTTTATCATATAGTCCAAACCCTGTAAACATTTTAATTTGTTCAACATTTGAGAACTTCTTTATTAAACTATAATATATATTTTTAAATAAACGAAAAATTATATTATCAGTAGATGTCTTTCTAACACCTATAGCAATTTTATATCCCTCTTCCCATGCTTTTACAAACTTTGGAATCATATCAATTGGTTCTTGAAAATCGCACGCAATAGATACTATAGCATCACCAGTTGCATTTAAAATCCCATAATATGGTGAATTGAACTGTCCAAAATTCTTTACATTAAATATCGCTTTTATTTTTTTATTATTTGAGCATAATGAACGGATAATATCTCTTGTTCTATCTTTTGAATCATTATCAATAAAAAGCAATTCATAATCATAGTTTGATAAATCATTATCAAACAATTTAATTATTTCTTTAGATATGTTTTCTACATTGCCTTCTTCATTGAAGCAAGGTATAACAAAACTTATAAGTTTTTTATCAATCATATTACCTTCCCACACAAAAAACAATGACACATATGTGCCAAAAATTGAACCAATTTTTCGTTTTTAATAACTTGGTTCACTTTATCTATTATAGCATTAAATAACATAAAATGCCATAGTAAAATATAATTATAAAAATTGGCTGCTATAACAGCCAATATAATATATATGCTTATAGTATAACTATAATTTATTAATTCTTGTATAATTAAACCAATATTGTTGTATCATCCCCGCATATTCTTTATAAGTGTTAGGTATTTTACCATTATATTTTTGTTCAAGGACTCTATTTATCCACACATCTATAGGACAAACTGACATCCTATGGTATGCAAAAAGAGCAATACAAGATGCAACTTTAATGCCAACACCTTTAATAGTTAAAAGAGTATCAATTAGCATATCATCTGATAACTTTTCAAGACTCTCTAAATCATATTTATCAGATAAATATTCTTTACAAAAATTTATAATATAGTCTGTCCTATAACCCAACCCACAAGTTAAAAGTTTATCTTTTGGTAATTTTAATATTTCTTTAGCACTTGGGAATGAATAATAATCTCCATACTTACTTTTAATCTTTTTACCTGCTAATCTACAAAGCCTTTCAATAGAAGTTTGAATTGCTTTTACGGATTTCCTCTGGGAAATAATAAATGAAATAATAACTTCAAACTTATCTTGATTTAATATTCGAAGCCCTTTGCCAAAGTCAATACACTTTTTTAAAAAACGGTCATTTTTTTTACATACTTTAGCATACTTTTTATAATCATTCTTTAAATCAAAATAGTTTTGATAATACGTGAATTCTTTGTCACTACAATCAAAGTCAAATGTTTCGTTATTAATGACTTTAACATGCAAATGCTTATCAGATGAATATATGTCAAATTCATTTTCACTTGGTTCATACATTCTAAAACACTGACCAGAGTTCGCTATTGTTCTTAAATTTAATTCTTTAATCTTTTTAATCATATTATAAATATCCAAATTGAAAATACTATAAGTTGCAAAATCAACATAGTTCTAATTTCCGAATGAAAATTATTATATAAATATATTTCAAGTATTACCGAGACCATTGAGCCTAAATTAAAAATTATTGATGACATTCCTATCCCCGCAACTATAGGTGGCGCTTCTCCCATATATAAGTATGAGACAAGTATAGATATTATAAGTAAAAGTATTGATATAATATATAATAAAATGGCTACTTTTACTCCATCAGAAATAATATGCTCTTTATAATTATAAATTATTTTATTTTTTTTAACTATCTCTCTCATCTTATTACTGCTGTCTCTTCATATGATTTAATTTGACACTCAATACTATTTATTTCACTTAATACTTTTTTGGTATCATTAGTATAGTATTTCCCATGCACATTTTCATATATATCTTTTGAAGTAGACCATATCACTACTTTCGGATTAAACTTTTTATATAATTCTGGGTCTATACCATTTTGACCATGGTGTGATAAAACTATAATTTTAGTATCATCAAAAAATATTTTATTTTTAAATTTAGTCTTATCATCATAATTAAAGTTACTAAATAATAAATTACCACCTTCATATCCCAAATCACCAAATATTAACATACCAAATTTTTTCGGTTCAAAAAAGTTTATGTAGTACACTATTGATGTATTATTTATAGGGTCTTGGTCTAATAAATATAAATCATTTAATATACTTACCCTCATTATACAATGTTTAGAGTATCGTTCTTTTTTATTTAATTCATTTAATTCTTCTATTGTTTCTTTTGATGAATTCCCACATATAAAGAGTGGTGATGTATCCTTAACATTTACATTATAATCAAACAAATATAAACCTGAATTGCTTTTAATATTATTTTGATTTATTATATTAACTTCATCTAAATTGTTAAGTTTTAGATATTCATTATAATTTTTTATTACATTCTCAAATAAATAATATATTCCAGCATCATTACCCATCTTACTATAATACCAATCGAAATCAGCAAATTTATATATTATTTCTTTAATCTCTATATCTGTTCTTTTTTTATTGAGAATTTCATAAAGTGCTCCAATATGGTCATCATGAATATGAGTTATAAACCAAGATGTTACAATCCCTCCATTATCTTTGATTATATCACAAAGATAATCTGCATCCTCAACTCTTCCACCATCAAAAACTATTAGATGACCACAATTATCATTTATAACAATAGATAAACTTTGTGCATTGGATTGATTTTTTGGAACAATAATCTCAAATGGTTCACAGTCAAGCACATCATAATAAGTGTAATTAGATGATTTTTTTTTATTTTTAGCATTGTTAATTAACTCACTAATTGTTAAATCTTTATAATCACTTGTTAAATAATCACGAATTAATATGTCTTTTTTGATTTCTTTTTTACCACACGCAAAAATATAAATCATCAATATAAATAGGCTAAGCAATATGAAAATATTTTTTTTAATTAAATACATATTTTAAGTTCTCTTTACTATATTATATCACAAAAAAAGAAATCTTGCGATTTCTTTTTAAGTGTGCCTGAGGGGATTCGAACCTCCGACCCACGGCTTAGAAGGCCGTTGCTCTATCCAGCTGAGCTACAGACACAAACAATAATATATTTTATCATATTTTTTACTTTTGTCAAGTTATTTAAAGAAAACTGATTTAATTCCAAGTGCAAAAATAATAAATATAATTATTGGCAATACAAACTTACAATATAAGTATAATGCTTTATTAAACTTAATACCTTTCCCAGTATCTGCTTCATTTATAAAATTATCCCATCCCCATCCAAATTTACTGGTACAATATATGACAAATATAAGCGAACCAAGAGGTAATAAACAGTTAGAGACAATAAAATCTTCTAAATCCATTATACCTGTTCCCTCGCCTAATGGAGTTATATTAGACCATATATTAAATCCAAATGCGCATGGAATAGATAATATAATTATAGCGATGCAACATATAATAGATGCTTTACCTCTTGACCAATTAGTAATATCACGGACACAAGCCAAAATATTTTCAAACACCGCAAGAACTGTAGAAAATGCTGCAAACGTCATAAATAAGAAAAACAATGAACCCCAAAATCTTCCAAGTGGCATGTTCTTAAAAATATTTGGAAGTGTTATAAATATAAGTGATGGTCCAGCCCCTGGCTCTACATCATAAGTAAAACATGCTGGGAAAATAATAAGCCCAGCAACAATAGCAACAAAAGTATCAAGTAAAATTACATTTATAGATTCACCTGTAAGCGCTCTATCTTTATCTATATAACTACCAAATATTGCCATAGCGCCTATACCTAAACTTAAAGTAAAAAATGCTTGATTCATAGCCGCAACAACAACATCAATACTTATTTTAGAAAAATCTGGTATTAAGTAAAATGATAAACCTTTTTTTGCTCCTGGAAGCATATAACTATTTGCCGCAACCATTAACATAATTACTAAAAGTGCAATCATCATAAATTTAGTGACTTTTTCAAGACCACCTTTAAGAGAAAAAGATATTACAAAAAATCCAATTACACATATTATAATCATATATAACACAAGTATATTTGGACTTCCAAGCATATTACCAAAATAATTATTAACTCCTTCAGTATCAAGAGCAGTAAACTTGCCAGTAGCCATAGAATAAAAATAATAAAGAAGCCAACCAGCAACAACTGTATAGAACATCATTAATATTACATTTCCTATGAAACATAAATATCCATGAATATTCCAAATTTTTTTATCTGGAGTTAGTTTTTGATACATACGAACAGGGCTTTTTTGTGCTGCCCTTCCCATTGAGAACTCCATAGTAAGAACAGGGATACCAAGAATGATTAAGAAAATTGCGTAAACTAAAACAAACGCTCCGCCTCCATATTGTCCAACCATCCAAGGGAATTTCCACACATTGCCTACTCCTATTGCGCATCCAGCACTAAGAAGTATAAAACCAAGTCTTGATTTTAAATGTTCTCTTTCCATAATACCTCCTAAAAATTATAATTTTATATCAAATTTTAAAATATTAATATTTTTTAGACTATCTAATTCTTTTAAATAATTATAAAAACAATTTATAAAAATATTTTCCAACCCATAGTGAGTTGCATTAAAATATGAAATATTAGAATCTTTCAAGTCAAGTATGTGGTTATGCTTTATATCTGAAGTGATAAGAATATCTGGCTTTTCATCAATTACTAAATCTATATCACTGCTACCACTTCCAGGTATGATTATGATTTTATTAATAATATCATTATACTTATAAAAACTAATCTTTTCATTATCTAATTTAAGTGTATTAATTAGTTTGTCTTTTAATTCATCAAAAGTGATACTATCCTTTAATGCAATGACATTCCCCATACCATAATTATTATTATTTATAATATAATTTTCTAATAATTTATGCTCTTTTATATCAACTTTATCAAATAATAGGTTTACTAAATTAGTACCCATACCATTTTTTATATTTACATCATAATTTGTGTGACAACTATATGCATTGATATCATATTTATTCAATAATTTTATTCTCTTTGAAACGATATCATTGTTTAGATTTCTTATTTTATTAAAAATCATAGGATGATGAGAGATAATAAGATTTAAATTGTTTTCTTTAGCATACTCAATTCCACTTAAAGTAACATCAAGTGTAACCAATATGCCAGATAACTCATCACCAAAATTAACTACATTTGAGCCAGAATTATCAAAATCCATTGAAGAAACTAATGGAAAATCATATTCAATTTGTTTAATGATATCATTTATTATCAAAGTCACTCCATAAAATTATATATTATCTTTAACTGCTTTAATAATATTATAATTTTTATTATCTTCAAATATTTGTCTATGTTCAACAATTTTAATCTTTTTACTTGATAAAAATTCTATAAACTTTTCTATCTTTGTATGAGGTGAAAGTATTAAATATGTAAAATTTCTTTCATCAATGTCATGTAAAATTTCTATCATATTGTCATATCCAATTCCAGAAATTATAATTGCGCATGAAATATCTTTCTCTACATTAGATAATCCATCTGAAAGTAATGTGTTGAAAGTTACTTCTTTATTGATTAAAAATAATTTAGCATTTTCCTCACAAGATTTAAGTGGTCCTTTTTTATTATCTATAGCAATAACATTTTTTGCAAGTCCTCTATTTGCTATAGTAATTGGTACTTTCCCGTGATCTGTTCCTACATCAATTATAGTATCGCAGTAATCACACATATCTATAATCAGTTCTAATCTTTTTGATAATTTTAACTTCATAACTAAATATATTTACTATTGTTAACTTCATCAATTAATTTTTTTACTTTAAATTTACTTTCAATACTATTATTTTCATCATATGTATTTTTTATATATCTAATTTTTATTTGTTTTATAATTTGATTCAAACTAAGAATTATATCATCATTTTTATCTTCATTAATATTAACATTTTCATTTAATAAATACTCAATGTTCTTTTTAAACTTTTCATCTTTATCATTAATTTCAGAAAAAATAATACCTTTTTCTTTTCCATCTAAATAACAATTATACAAAAATCTATAATTATCATCAACTAACTCTTCAGGCTTTAAAACATTACTAATTTCTTTAACTTTATCAGGTAATAAATATATAAGATTTATAAAATTAGAGTCAAGTTTTGTTGGGACAAACTGTGATTCATTATTTTCTTTGCTAATAATTTTTATATTTTCAATAGCCTTTATACTATTGCCCTTAAGTTTATCATCAAGCATCTTTTTTAATGAATAATAATCTAATTTTTCACTAATTGATATTTTTTTTAAATATTCATCTCTTATAAAGACATTATTAATATTTGAAATTTCATTTACAATGTCATTTAAATACTTGTTTAATTCATATGGGTCTAAAATATTATATTTGTCTTTAAAAGTAGAAATTATAAATAAAAGCGTTGGTATTGGGTTATTAACTCTTTTATTAAACTCTTCTATACCATATTTATTGATTAATTCATCAACATCTTTAGAAGGCTTTAAATCTATCACATAAGTTTCAATATTTTCTTTATTTAATAGTCTATATGATGAAATAATAGCCTGAACTCCTGCACTATCAGTGTCTTGACATAAATATACTTTTTTTAGTTTTCTTTTTAGTAAACTAATTTGCTTTTCATTAAAAGCAGTTCCCATGGTTGCAATAGCATTGTCATATCCAGATTGATGGAGTGTTATAGCATCCATATTTCCTTCACACAATATGTAATAATTTTTTTGTGATAAAGCAGCATAATTCATAGCATATAAAAAACTTCTTTTATGAAAAACTAAATTATCTTCTGAATTAACATATTTACGTATTTCAGGTTTTGCTTCAAGAGACCTACTTTGAAATCCAACTACATGCTTATATATATCAACCAGAGGAAACATAACTCTATTATAGAAAGTATCTGCAGGTTTATCATTATAAAGTCTAAAAAGTTTTGATTCAAACAATATACTGTCGTCATATCCCTTTTCTTTCATAATGTTATACATAAATGCATAATCTTTAGGTGCAAATCCAAGCCCAAACTTTTTTATTGTTTCTTTAGATAAATTTCTTGATTTAAGATAATCTAATCCTATTTTCCCTTTTTCAGACCATAATACCTTATAATACTCATTTGCAGCATCTTTAAAAAGTGCATACAACTTTTCTCTTTTATCTTTTAATTCTTTGCTATGAGCATCGTTAAACTCATCATCAACATCTATGTTTATTCTTTTAGCAAGCATACGTACTGCTTCTCCAAAAGATAAACCTAATTTTTCTTGTATAAATGTTATCACATTGCCACTTTTATGACAAGCAAAGCATAAGTAAGTTTTTCTATTTTCATCTACTGAAAATGATGGTGTATTTTCATTGTGAAATGGGCAACACCCCATATAATAAGAGCCAACTCGCTTTAAACGAACATATTCACCAACTACATCAACAATATTTACTCTATTAAATATTTCATTTATAGCCTCTTTAAATATCATCTAACTTTCCATCCAACTGGAACATACAATTCTTTAAACTTAAAAATTGCATAATCATCAGTCATACCAGATATATAATCAGCAACAACTTGCAATTTTTCTTCGCCCTTGTTTATAAGTTTTACATATTCATCAGGCATATCATCAATATGTTCTTTATAATAATTAAATAATATCTCTACAACTTTTTGGGCTTTCTTTTCTTCTTTTTTTGCTATGTTCTTTTCGTTATTATTATTATAGACATTTTCAAATAACCATTTTCTTAATTTTGATATTGCTACATTCACTTCATCAGTCATAATAATATCATTTTTATCATAAGAGTTTTTAACAATATCTTTTATTAAGAAATCTATTCTTGACTTAACAGTATTACCAATAACATCAGTAACATCTTTTGGCAAATCTGTTTCTTTTAAAATATTTGCTGTTATTGCATCATCTATATCGTGATTTATATATGCAATCTTATCAGAAATTCTTACAACTTTACCTTCTAATGTTTTAGGATTTCCACTTGTTCTATGATTTAGTATTCCATCTCTCACTTCTTTGGTAAGGTTTAATCCCTCTCCGCCACGCTCTAACCTTTCAACTAATCTAACACTCTGTACACAGTGCTCAAAACCTTGTGGTAAAAGTTTATTTAAAACTGCTTCTCCAGCATGTCCAAATGGAGTATGTCCTAAATCATGTCCTAATGCTATTGCTTCAGTTAAATCTTCATTAAGTCTTAAACTTTTTGAAATAGTCCTTGCTATTTGACTCACTTCAAGAGTATGTGTAAGCCTTGTTCTATAGTGGTCACCTTCTGGTATCAAGAATACTTGTGTTTTATGTTTTAGTCTACGAAATGACTTACAATGAATTATCCTATCTCTATCTCTTTGAAAAATTGTTCTAAGACTACACTCTTCTTCCATCACATCTCTTCCAAGACTATTTTTTGACAAACACGCATACTTTGAAAGAGTCTGTTCTTCAATTTTTTCTAATTTTTCTCTAATTGTTTCCATTGTTTAATTGTGCACTAATAAAATCTATCTCGTGTTGTGCCTTTTCATCCCCTGGGTATTGCTTTAAATAATAATTAAAAGCATTTAGTGCATTTTTCCATTCTCCCTTTTTTTCATAAAGTACCGCTTGGTTAAACATAACGGATTTCTCATGTTCAAGACCTATTGCCTTTAACTCTAATAATATCTCATCGGCTCTTTCCACCTCTCCATTATCAACAGCAGTTTTAAAGTCTACAAGATTTACGATGGAACTTAAGTTTTCATATAATTCACTAAATGATTTATTGTTTTTATCAATTACCTTTAATGTTTCGTATACCTTTTTTGCATCACTATATCTATTAAGCATAAACAAGCATTCCGCTTTATAAAGTAATAATTCATACTGCAACGAACTCACTTGTCCATCTCCAAGTTTTAACGCTTCATCAAAATATGATAATGCTTCTTCATAATTTGCATTTTCAAGATAATCTATTCCATAACTTTTATATTGCAATATTTTTTTATTGGTACATGAAGTGAAAATTAAAACTAATATTATAAAAATACCATATTTTAATACATTATTTTTCATTTGTACTTCCTATTCCACCAATTCTCTCATTATCAACACAATCATCAATAGTTTTATAATATTTAGTAAATATACCTTGTGCGAATGCTGTACCTTTTTTAATCTCTAAATCTTTGTCACTATGGTTAGTAAACTTAATCATAATATGTCCTTCATTTTTAGCATTAAAGTAATCACTGTCAATTACACCAACTGTATTTTCAAGCATCATTCTATATTTAAATCCAAGTGAAGACCTTGGGTAAATCATAAGGACAATATCATCATCCATTTTACATCTAAGACCAGTTAACATTTTTATAGTTTCATTTTTTTTCAAATGAACATCAATTGGACTATATATGTCATAACCTGCAGAATATTTGGTTGCTCTATTCGGCATTTTAATAGAATTATATACTGCAGTTATTTCCATATCATTTAGTCCGTATTCTTGTCCAAGTGGAAAATTTTCTTTATAATCCTTATTAAAGTTTGCCAAACTGATTTTAAGAAACCTAGCAACCCCTTCTTGACTCATCGCGGCGCCTCCCCTTTTATATCGCTATTATTTTGGTTATCAAAAAAATCATTGTTATCTATAGTATCTAAATTATTGTTATTAATTGTATAATCATTAACATCATTATTATTGTTACTTACATCTACTAAACTATCATTAAATTCATCACCAGTTTTATTCTCTACATTTTGATTTATCTTATCTTCACTACTATCTTCAGTATCTTTATTTTCTACATTTATATCATCATTAACATTGTTATCATTTAAATTGTTCTCATTATTTTGTATGTTTTCATCATTTTGAGTAGCATCTTTTGTATCGTTTTCAACATTTTCGTTATTTTCATCTTCATTAATATCTGAAATATCACTCTTTAAATTAGTTGTTATATTTTCAGTATATAAATCTTTATCAATAACAACTGGCTCTCCTAATGATTCAGATAATTCTTTTTCAACTTCATTTTCAATCTCTGCAAATTTAGTTGCATCAAGTATAGGAAGTTCATCAAGTGATTCAATACCAAATCGAAGCATAAACTCTTCTGTAGTTCCAAAAAGTATTGGTCTACCTGCAGTTTCAAGTCTTCCTTTTTCTTCTATAAGTCCATACTCAAGTAATCTGTTACAAGCATAATCTGATTTAACTCCTCTTATATGTTCAATTTCTGGTTTAGATATTGGTTGTTTATATGCGATAATTGATAAAGTTTCAAGAATTGATTCTGTAATAACTGGTTTTTGAGGGTGAGATGCAACTAATACCAAGTTCTTAAAATACTTATTATTAGAAACCATTTGATACTTACTTCCGAGTTTTATGACTTTCATACCTCTATCTTGGTACTCATTTTGATACTTATTATAAAGTCTTTCTGCAGCATCTTTTGCCACATCAACAGTAGATTCGATAGCAGTCGCTAACGTATCTACAGACACAGACTCTCCCATCATAAATAATATGGATTCAACAATATTTTCTTGTTCCAGCAACGTATACGTGGAACTCGTAAACTGATTCCCCATACTAATCATCCTCCAATAGATTAAAGTCAACAAAACCGGTGGCACCCTCTACCACCTCTATATATATTTCATCAAAGTTTTTTTCTTGTGTTATCTTAATTCTACCTACTTTTATAAGTTCAAGCACTGCTAAAAAACTAACAATTACATGTGTCTTATCATTTTGATTCTCAAGCATTTTTCTAAAGCCAAATTTTTTATTTTCATTAGCATATTTAATTACTGAAATAATTGTATCTTTAAGAGGAACTTTTTCTTTTTCAAGTTTGCCAAAGTTAGCACGCATTGTATCTATGCTATCTCTTTTCCTTCTTAAAACTTCAGTAAATACTTCATTCAATTTGTTAATATCTATACCTTTTAGTAACTCATCATAATCAATATTTGGAATATAT
Source organism: Lachnospiraceae bacterium (assembly GCA_017934175.1). GTDB lineage: Bacteria > Bacillota > Clostridia > Lachnospirales > Lachnospiraceae > UBA3633. The sequence continues at coordinate 33,271 of JAGBKB010000036.1, forward strand.
GATTTTACATCTTGTGGGATAGTTGGTTTTTTTAACATATATTCTGGAGCATCATCTTCATAGTCATATAATTCGTAACCAAGACTTTTATACATTTTATGTTGAAGCAATTTTTCAACTAAATCTTGTCTTGGGTCTATTTCTTCACCTTCATCATTTTTTACAAGTGGCAATAACATTTTAGACTTTATCTCAAGCAAAGTTGATGCCATAACCAAAAAATCAGAAGATAAATCCATATTATTTTCTTGCATATTTTTTATATAATCTAAATACTGACTTGTGATTTCAGATATAGGAATGTCAAAAATATCAACCTTATTCTTTTCTATAAGGTGTAAAAGAAGATCAAGGGGACCTTCAAACTTTTCTAATTTATAAGATATTTTTTCCATTAATTTATATTTATTTCCACTATTTCAGGTATATTATTAACTCTAATTTTTAAAAAATGTTCTCCTAAACCTGCACTAACAATTATATTACCATCTCTATATTCATATTTACCGATACTATACTTTGGGAATGGTTTAAAATCTGGTGAAAAGACTGGTCCTATTATTGGAAAGTTTATTAAACCTCCGTGATAATGACCAGATAGAACTAAATCAAAACCATAATCAATTAAATCGGTAGCATAATCAGGTTTGTGAAAAGCAATTATATTATAATCATTTTTATCAATGTTTTTAAAATAATTATTTAAAACTTTATTCTCTATATGAGTATATTTTGTTTTTCTTGAAAATACATTCCTATAATAACCATCAAATAATGATAGCCCTGATAAGTTTATCCCTTCATCCAATTTATATATATTATTATCTAAAAGTTTTATATTATTATTTTTAATAAACTCTATAAAATTACTATATTCATTTACTAAATCTACATTATCGATACGACTTTTAAGCCTTAATTCATGATTTCCAAAACTAAAGAAAATTCCCTTTAAATTATAATTTTTATTATTATCTATTTTTTCAATTAATTCTTTTATAAAACTATAAGTATTACTAATTCCAATTTTATTATTTAGACTTTGAAACTTTGAAAAATCAATGAAATCACCGCCTAAAATTATATAGTCAGGTTTTGTATTTAAAATATCATTAATTATATTATCATAGTTATTTTTATAATATTTGTTATGAAAATCTGATATAAAAATTAATCGTAACTTTTTACTGTTTTTAATATTTTTAACATTAAAAGTGCTTATTTTATAGCGTTTACACTCATAATTCGAAATAATAAAAATTATAATAATAAGGGTAAAAAATATTATTGCAAAAATCATTATTTTATTATTTAAAATTAACAATATATAACCTCATAAATGCTATAATATAATTATGATTAGTTATGAACCATTTTTTAAAACATTAGTAAAAAGAAAAATATCACAATATCAACTGATTAACGATTATTTAATACCAAGTGGGACTTTATCACGAATTAGAAATAATAAAAGCCTTACTTTAAAATCTATAGAAAACATTTGTAAGGCACTGAATTGTAATATAAGTGATGTAGTTTCGTTTATTTAATTTTTTCAAGTAATTCTTCTATCCTTTTTGCTTTCTCAATAGATTCATCATAATAGAATGCAATTTCAGGTGTTTTTCTCATATCAAGTTGTTCAGCAATAATGTGCCGAACAAATCCAGCAGCATTTTTCAATCCATCCAAAACTTCTTTTTTATCATCTTTAAATATATCTACATAAACTTTACAATGCGAAAAATCTCTTGAAAGTTTAATGCCTGTGACATTCGCATTTCCCAAGACTCTTTTATCCTGTATTTCATATGAAACAACTTCTGAAATAATCCTTTCAACTTCAGAACTTATCATATCATACTTATATGGTTTTGCATTTTTCTTTTTATCTCTCATTATCAATCTTTTTTTCTTCAACTACATAGACTTCTAAAACATCATCAACAGCAAAATTACTAAATCCATCAAGAACTACACCACATTCGAAACCTGCTTTAACTTCTTTGACTTCATCTTTAAATCTTTTAAGTGATAGTATAGGACCATCAAATAATGTTTCTTCGCCTCTCTTTACTCTCACTTTAGCATTTCGCCTAATTTCTCCATCATTTACAAATGAACCAGCAATATTACCTACATTTGATGCTTTGAAAATTTGTCTTATTGTAAGATTACCAATTATTTTTTCTTCCAATATAGGTGCAAGCATACCTCTCATTGCTTTTTCTACATCATCTATGGCATTGTAAATAATATTATAAAGCCTTAAATCTACTTTTTCTTTTTCAATTATTGATTTTGTATTTGGTTCTGGTTTTACATTAAATCCAATTATTATAGCATTTGAAGCACTTGCAAGAGTGACATCAGACTCATTTATATTACCAACGCCTTCATGAATGACTTTTACAACAACTTCATCATTAGATAATTTCTCTAAACTATTTTTTATTGCTTCAGATGAGCCTGCAACATCAGCCTTAAGAACTATGTTTAATTCTTTTAGTTCACCTGCTTTAATTTGGTCAAAAAGAGCATCAAGAGTTACTTTATGCTTACTCTCTTCCACAAGTCTAATTTTATTTTCAGATACAAAAGTCTCTGCAAATGCTCTTGCTTCTTTTTCATTATCAAAGCATAAAAATGTATCACCAGCAAGTGGGACATCATTTAATCCGAGTATTTCAACTGGAGTAGAAGGTTTTGCTTCTTTAAGTCTATTTCCATTTGCATCTGTCATCGCACGTACCTTTCCAAAACTCCTTCCCATAGCAACATAGCCCCCTATATGAAGTGTTCCTTTTTGAACAAGTATTCTTGCGACTGGACCTTTCCCTTTATCAAGTAAACTCTCAATAACTATTCCTCTTGCTTTTCTATTTGGATTTGCTTTTAGATCTAATACATCAGCAGTTAATAATATCATCTCAAGTAAATTATCAATTCCAATATTATTTTTTGCTGACACTTCGCAATAAGTTGTCTGTCCTCCCCAATCAGAAGGTACTAATTCATATTCTGATAATTGTTGCTTTACTCTTTCAACATTTGCTTCTGGTTTATCAATTTTATTTATAGCAACTATAATCTCTACATTTGCAGCCTTGGCATGATTTATGGCTTCAATAGTTTGTGGCTTAACTCCATCATCAGCAGCAACTACCAATATAGCAATGTCAGTTGATTTTGCACCTCTTAATCTCATAGCCGTAAACGCTTCATGACCAGGAGTATCTAAAAATGTAATAAGCCTATCTTTTACTTTTACTTGATATGCACCAATATGTTGAGTTATTCCTCCTGCCTCTTTTGCTATTACATTAGTATTTCTAATTGTATCAAGTATAGAAGTTTTACCATGGTCAACATGTCCCATTACGACTACAACAGGTGGTCTTGTAACAAGAGTTGCTGGGTCTTCGGCTTCTTCTTTTAATAATTCTTCAATAACATTAACTTTTACTTCTTTTTCACACAAAACATCATATTCAAGAGCAATATTTTCAGCCTCTTCATATGATAATTCAGTATTTACATTAACAATTTTACCAGTAAGGAAAAGTTTTTTTACTATCATAGCAGGCTCTCTTTTAAGTTTAGAAGATAATTCTTTGATAGTTATAACTTCTGGTATGACAATAGACTTAATAACTTCACTTGGTTCTTCAACTTTTGGTTCAGGTTTTATAAATGCACCTGCACCAGTCTTTTTAATTGTTCTTGTTTTTTCATTTTCACTATAAGTTAATAAATTTTTATTATACTTATCAAACTTATCTTTTCCACCCTTTTTGCTCTTGCTCTTTTTATTTTCATCATTTTTAATACCATATTGGTCTTTTTTTATCTTACCTTCATATCTTTTGTTAGTACCTGTTGCTATACCAGTATTTAAAGCATTAAAAGTTGTTTTAATATTTCCACTATTAAAATCAGATTGTCTTTTAGGTTTATTACCTTGTGTATTAAATCTATTCTGTTGATTATTATTATTTTGATGATTATTAGTTTGTTGTTTTTCTTTAAAATTTGTATTGTTAAATGGTTTATTATTTTGATTATTATTCTTTGCTTTCGTTTTAGAAAAGTCTTTTTGTTTTTCTAATTCTTTTTTCTTTTTAATCTCTTCAATCGTACTTAAAGGAAGCGCTCTACCATTTGGCGAAGCATTTTTTGATTTAGACTCTTTATTAGTTCCGTGCACATTAATTATTAAGTTACTTGTATTAGCATTTGACCAATTAAAACTTTTTTGTGATGAATTATCAGTTTTAGTTGAATCTTTTTCTACTTTTGAATTATTATCAGGTTTAACAGTGTTAGTTTCAGATTCTATATTTTTATCATCAACTTTACTATCGGAATTTTTTATAGTTGTCGGCCTACTTACAGTTGTTCTACGATTTTTGTTTTTAAAAGAAAGAATCATTGCATCAACTATTTTTTCGCCTTCCAAAGTTAGTTTATTAGTAATTTTTGTTGCATTCTCTCCTTTTGCAGCCAGTTCATTTTTGATTTCGTCAACAAAATCTTTAAACTTAACTGTATCAATATCATTATCTTTTAACTTTTCCTTTATAGTCATTATTTCCTCCGAAAAGAATTATACTTATTTTGAAAAATGTCATTTTAATAATTCATACTATTCATCAGCACTTTCTGTGTCTACTGTATCATTACTATCAGCATTATTTTCTTCACTTGCTTTTTCTTGTTCTACTTTATCCAAAACATCTTTAAACTTACTGTGGTCATACTCAACACCAAATTTATCATATATACCTTGTGCAACTGCTTGTGATTCTGACTTAATATCTATTTTATATTCTGTCAGTTTAGCAGCAAGTCTTGCATTCTGACCTTCTTTTCCTATTGCAAGTGATAATAATGAGTCTGGCACAACTACAAGTGCTGCCTTGTTATCTTCATCTGCAACAATAATTGTTGATTTAGCAGGATTTAGAGCATTGCCAATAAAATTACTAATATCTTCGTCCCAATTTACTATATCAATCTTCTCTCCACCTAATTCATCTACTACCGCATCTACTCTTATGTTGTTTACACCAATGCATGAACCTACTGCATCTACATCAGGATTATATGAATATACAGCCATCTTTGTTCTTGACCCTGCTTCTCTTGCTATTGATTTAATTACAACTGTTCCATCTTTAATTTCAGTAACTTCTTGTTCAAAAAGTTTTCTTACAAGATTTGGGTCAGACCTTGATACTTTAATTTTTGGTCCTCTGGATGTTTCAGTAACTTCTTGTATATAAACTTTAATTCTCTTATTAAATTCTAATTTTTCAGATTTATTTCTTTCTGAATCTAAAAGTATTCCATCAGTTCTACCAAGGTTAATATTATATGCATTTTTTAACCTTCTACTTACAGTTCCTGTAACAATAGTTCCGACTTTTTCTTTAAATTCATTATAAAGTGAACTCTTTTCTTGTTCTCTTAACTTATTTATTATAAGTCCTTTAGAATTTTGAATTGCAATATGACCAAGGTCAATTCGTGGCGCTTCAATATAAACTTGGTCATCAACTTGTGCATTTTCATCATATTTTCTCGCTTCACTAAGTTTCACTTCAGTCAAATCATTAATAATATCTAAATCATCAGGTATAACTTCTTTAGCCAAAAATATTTCATAATCATAACTATCTTCATCAATTACAACATTGATATAATTTTGGTCTTTTTGAATCATTTGAGCAAGAACTTTATCACCACTTTTATTTGCTTTTCTTACCAAATAGTTTCTATAAGCATACTCAAGTGATTCTTTGATAGATTTTAATATCAATGACTTATCTATATTTTTTTCCTTTTCTAAAATTTCTAATGCATCCTTTAATTCCCTATTCATAATTTATTCCTTCCGGCATATAGCCAAAAAATATATATAAAAACTTGAGGAGCGATAACTCGCTCCTCATATATAAATTATACTAAATAAACACTCAAAAATCAATCAAAAATACAAAAAAATCAGTAAAAATAGTTAAAAATAATGATATTTTAGCATTTTTTTAGGTATTTTTTGAACTTGAACCCTTTAATTTATCAATAGTAAACTTAAAATAATTAATAATTTCATCTCTAAGAATTGCTCTTTCATTTAATTCAACAGCACTCAATTCATTTCCAGATTCAATTTTTAAATATAATTCATTGAGCCTATTAACTTTATTCATTAGATTATTTTCCATTATCCCTCCATATTTAAAATATGATTTGATACCACTGATGCCGATGAATAGCACATCTGTAAATTATAACCACCACATATACCATCTATATCAAGTGCTTCACCTATAGCATATAAACCTTTTATTTTTTTTGCCTCTAAACTATTTTCGTAAAACTCATTTGTGTCAATTCCTCCAACAGATATTTGAGCATTTTCATAATTATTCTGTTTAATTATTTTGATTTTAAAACTAATAATTAGATTTGAAATATTTATCAAGTCATCATCAGTTAAATCACTAACTTTCTTATTTTTAAGATTTAATAATGATGTAATAATTAAGTTTAATTCATCCGGTAAATATCCACACAGAAAATCATCTATTTTTTTATATGGTATTAAGTTACGTCTTAATTTCAAAATGTTTATAACTTTATTATTTTTTTCTTCATAACTTAAATTAAAATATGAAGATTTATTACTTACATTAACACTATTTACTAAATTGCATGAAAAGTCAAAAATAATATCAATATCATTTTTATATGAACTTTGTATTCTTGCAAGTTTGCTTGATAAGTTTAAGATTGGTATTCCAGATACATTTTCTTTTGTAAACTGTATTTCACCATATTCCGATAATACATTATTATCTTTATCTTTTATAGATACATAAGCATCTACCCTAAATCCTGTAAAATTAATTTTATTAACATCAATATTATCAATTTTGTATTTTAAGGGGGTAAGCCCAGGTAAAACATCATTTACAGTTAACCCAAGTTTTTTTACAATAGAAAAGCAAGAACCATCTGAACCTGTTTTAGCATATGTACTACCACCAAAAGCAAATATAAGAATATCAAATTCATAATTTTTATTATCAATGGTGTAGACAAAAAACTTATTATTTTTTTTAATTATATTTATTACATTTGAATTATATTCTATGTTTATTTTATTATTTATAATCTTATCGTATAATGCATAGTATATACTTGTTGATTTATTATTATTTGGATATACATAATCAATATTTTTATGAGTTTCAACTTTTGATACAATGCCTAAACTATTTAAATATTCAATAAACGAATAGTTATCATATCTTTTAAATATAGTTTTAGCAAATTTACAATTATATATATAATCTAAATTGTTAAAATCCATATTTGTAAAATTACATTTGCCATTTCCTGTAAGTAATAATTTTTTTCCAAGTTTATTATTTTTCTCTAATATAGTTACATTATGTTTATTTAGTTTACTCGCAAGAATCATACCACTTGCACCGCCTCCAATTATCCCAATGTCCATATTAGCCTCTCAACAAAAACTCAAATTTAGAAATAAATGGTATATAATCAGAATCTCTTTTCCTTACAACACCAAGCATAATTATAAAGAAGCAATAAACAAATGTTGCAATTATTATACATATCAATAACCTAAGTAGCATAGAAAAATAACTCCCAGATGTCAATACATATTTTAATAAAAATCTATTGATGAAGTATGTAGTAATTCCCATAAGTGCAGCGCTTAAAAACATAAGTGTAAATGTTAAAATGTATCTTCTTTGGAAACTACTATTTCTATATCTAACTATTCTATTTAAATCTCTTTGGTTTAAAATAAATAACACCATTGCAAAAACTATCATACCAAATACAATGCCATAAATATTTTGTCTCAATGGAATTAAAAATATTAAACAAGCAATTATATGAATTATAAGAGCGATTAAAGTATTTTTTAAAGGTTTAGTATAATGTCCCAGTCCTTGCAAAATACCAATAGTTACAGTTGACAATGAGAAAAAAACAACTGCTATACTGCCTGCTCTTAACATATTAATAAGTATGTCAAGGTTTTCTTTAAATAACACTCTACAAATAGGGTCTGCAAGTATTATAAGACCAACAAATGCTGGAGTAACTATAAGCATAGTATATTTTATAGAATACTTTACTTTAAGCACAACTTCTCTAACTTCATTCTTTTCAACAGATGTTGATATAGAAGGTATAATCGATGAAGTAAGGCTATTTGCTACAGCAACTGGAATATTAAATAATAAATGATAATTCCCAAATACTCCCCATAAAATAACTATATTTAGTTCTGATTTCATAATTGTCAAAACATTTGAAAATATCAAATCATCTAAAACAGTTGTTAAATTATATATTGTCCCAGATACTATTATAGGAATCATAGTATGATATAATACTTTAAATATTCTATTTCTTGATTCAGGTTCATAATAGTTATTATTATTCAACAACATTTTATATTTAGACATTAATGACAAGAATACAAAAAATAAAAATGCGAGTGCAGTAAAAGCACCGATACCTGTACCAATGGCACCACCTCTTGCACCAAAAGCATATGAATATTCAGTTGATTCATAAATCATATTTGCAATTACACCTCTATTAAATAAGATATATGCAAATAGTATACTTGTAATTGCATTTGCAATTTGCTCAAAAATCTGTGATATTGCAGTAGGAATCATATTACCCATTCCTTGAAATAGTCCCCTAAATACTCCAAGGAAGGACATAATAAAGAGTGTAGGTGCAAGTGCTCTTAACGCAAACTTTAACAAAGGTTTCCTGTAAATATTACTAATAAATTCAGCACCATAAAACATAATAAGAAACATTATAAGTCCTACAAATAATGCAATGATTAATGATGCCTTTATAACATTTTTTACATCTTTATATCTACCAACAGCAAGTCTTTCAGAGACAACTTTTGAAATAGAAATTGGGAAAGAATAAGATGACAAAATAAGAAATAAAGAATACACACTATATGCAGATGTATAATAGCCATTTCCTTTGTTACCAATAATATTAATCATTGGAATTCTATAAAATAGACCAATTATTCTTACAATAATTCCAGAAACTGCTAAAATACTACCCTGCATTAAAAAATGATGTTTTTTATGTAAAGTTTTATTATTATTATCTTGAAACTTAATCATATTATCTCACTATATTTAAAGAGTTTAAAACATCATCTTGAATTTCAAACATTTTCCTTTCATCTTTTACATTTGTATGGTCATATCCTAATAAATGAAGTAATGAATGTAATAACAAAAATGAATACTCTCTTTTTACTGAATGATTATACATAATACTTTGTGATATAACTTTATCATAGCACATAACTACATCACCTAAAAATATAGTATTAGTTGTTAAATCAAGTATAGATATATCATAAACATCTTTTTTAATAAATGTTGAAAAAGTAGAGGGCTTTTTAAACTCAATATTTGGGAATGACAATACGTCCGTTATTTTATTAACATTTCTCTGTTCTTTATTTATTTTTTTTATGTTTTTTTTATCGACCACAAAAATATTATACGAAAAATCATAATTTAAATCTAAATATTCAAATAGTTTTCTCGATATTTTTTTAGAAAGAGTTTTATAATTAAACTCAAATACAAAATTATTTAGAGTCTCATATTTAATTATAATTTTACTTTTTCTTTCTTTTTTCATAATTTTCATAAGCAACTACAATTTTTTGAACTAATGGATGTCGAACTACATCTTTAGATGATAACCTTATAAAACTTATTCCATCAATATTTTTAAGAACTTTTATAGCACTATCAAGACCTGACTTTACATCCCTTGGTAAATCTTTTTGTGTGTCATCACCTGTAATTATTACTTTTGAATTAAAACCAATTCTTGTAAGAAACATTTTCATCTGTGGTATGGTTGTATTCTGTGCTTCATCCAATATTATAAATGCATTATCAAGTGTTCTTCCTCTCATATATGCAAGTGGTGCCACCTCAATAAGTCCTTTTTCAAGGTTTGCTTGAAAACTTTCAGCCCCCATAATCTGATATAGAGCATCATATAGAGGTCTTAAGTATGGGTCTATCTTACTTTGTAAATCTCCAGGCAAAAATCCAAGTTTTTCACCTGCTTCTATCGCAGGTCTTGTCAATATAAGTTTTGTCACATCACCTTTTTTAAATGCTTCAATAGCCATGCACATGCCAAGATATGTCTTTCCTGTACCAGCCGGACCAATGCCAAAAGTAATCATATTATTTTTTATGCTATCAACATAATTCTTTTGTCCAATAGTTTTTGGTTTTATAGGCTTACCTTGAATAGTTCTTGACAAAACATTGTCATCAAGGTCTACAATATTATTTTTAATTTCAATATTATTTTCATTTTTATTTAATAAAGTATCCATACAATAATTTAAATCTTGTTCACTAATTTCGTTTCCTTTATTTGCTTTAGAAATTAATATGTCTATCAGTTCATTGACATTTTCAACATCATTTTTGTTGCCTATAATTTTAATTTTTTCATTTCTAATGACTATTGAAACATTGAACTTCTTTTCTATTATTTTTATATTCACATCAAAACTACCAAATATTTTTGGCAATATTTCATTATTGATGCTAATTTCACTAATATAATTTTTATTATTATTATCCATAAAAAATGTGCCCTATCCATATGAATAGGGCAAAAAATTAAAAACTAAACTTTCTTTTACGTGCTGCTTCAGATTTTTTCTTTCTTTTTACACTTGGCTTCTCATAGAATTCTCTTTTTCTAATTTCTTGTTGAATTCCAGCCTTTGCACAATTTCTTTTAAATCTTCTTAATGCATTATCTAAAGTTTCATTCTCTTTTACTATAACGCTTGACAATTTTCTCACTCCCTTCTTTGTATAAATTATAACAAAAAATATATAATTTGTAAATATATAACTTTGCTTTACTTTCTTAATTCAATTCCAAGGGTATTTAACCCATCTACAATTTTTTTGATAGCAGAATCCACTTCTTCATCAGTAAGACTTCTATCATTTGCTCCAAATGACAAATTGTAAGCAATAGACTTAAATCCATTTGCAACTTGTGTGCCTTCATATATATCAAATAATTCAAAATTATTAAGTAATTTGCCACCTTTTTCTTTGAATACATTTTCAATTTTATCTACAGTAATATCTTTTGGGACTGTCATAGATAAGTCTCTATCTGATTTAGGGAATTTACTTATCTCTACATATTTACATGTCAAGTCAGATTTTGCAATTATATTCTTTATATCTAATTGCAAAATATAGACTTTAGAGCCTATTTCATAATCTTTTGTAACAATTTCATGAACCTCACCAACATATCCAACTAACAAATCATCAATAAATATATTTGCAGTTCTTCCTGGATGCATATATGAAATGTTCTCATTTTTTACAAACGATACATTACCAACTACATGAGATTTTGTCAGTATCTCTTCTGCGAAGCCCTTAAATACATAAAAATCTATATCTTTGCCATAGGCTCCCATAATAAATGTTTTTCTCTCATCTGGTAAAACCTCTATGTTTTTATCAAGTGGTAAATAAATATTGGCAAGTTCAAATAATTTTGCAGTTTTAATTCTTCTATTATAGTTTATAGATAATGACTTAAGAATACCATTTACAAGTTGAGTTCTCATAACTTGAAAATCTTCACCAAGTGGATTTAATATAGTTATAAAGTTTCTTTCCTTATCATCACTCTTATATAAAAGCATATCATATACTTTTTTAGATTCAAAAGAATAATTCATCGCTTCATTAAATCCATTGAAAATAGCAATATCCATAGCATTTTGTTCTATGATATCTTGCTTTGTTTTTGTATGAGGCATAATACTTACATTTGGTAGAGTTTCATCTGCCTTATCATATCCATAGAATCTCATAACTTCTTCAGCAATATCAGCAAAATTATTTATATCTTTTCTGATGGTTGGAACATTAATTGTCATAGTGTCGCCATTTAAATCTGTTTTTAAATCTATCTTATCAAGAATCTCTTTCATTATTTTGCTATCAATATTAGTTCCAAGTAAACTATTAACTTTTGAAACCGACACTTCAATATTCTTATTTACATTTTTATTCTCATCTGGATATACATAAATAAAGTTTTCACATATTTCTCCACATTTCAAATCTTCTATAAGCGAGCAGGCTCTATTAATTGCCTTTATAGCATTATTTGGGTCAAGTCCCTTTTCAAATAAATTTGATGCTTCAGTTCTAAGTCCAAGTTTTTTTGCACTAAGTCTTATATTAGTTCCATTAAAACTTGCGGCTTCCAGCAAAAGGTTTTTACAAGAATCTGTAATCATTGAGTTTTCTCCACCCATTATACCACCAAGTCCTATTACTCCAACTCCATCACATATTGTAAGCATACTGTCATCAAGTTCACGGACTTGTCCATCAAGTGTAGTAAACTTATCACCATTTTTTGCTCTCTTAACTACAATCTTTTTTCCACGTATTGTATCATAATCATATGCATGCATTGGCTGACCGTATTCCATCATTACAAAGTTAGTTATATCTACAATATTATTAATTGGTCTTATACCTACAGCACGAAGACAATCTTTAAGCCACTCTGGAGAATCTTCAATTTTAATATTTTTAACAAATCTTGTTGAAAATAATGGACATAAATCTTTATCTTTAACCTCTATTTCTATATATTTATCATCTTTAAATGATGGCTTAAATGTTGTTTTTGGCTCATAAAACTTTTTATTAAATGTAGCCGCAACTTCTTTTGCAATACCAATGATGCTATAACAATCTATACGATTTGAAGTAATCTCAAAATCATATAAAGTGTCATCTAAATGTAAAACTTTTATTGCATCATCACCAGGTTTGCAGGCAATATTTGACATATCAAAAATACCTTCATTATTTCCACCATATAAATCAGCAGGTCTACCAAGTTCACCAATTGAACAAAGCATACCATATGATTCAACGCCACGAAGTTTACCAGCCTTTATTACTATGCCATTTGGATATTCATTACTGTCATGTGCAGATGCTGCCACTTTACCTCCTACAAGAACAGCAGGACAAAGCATTCCCTCGTATACATTCGGTGCACCAGTAACAATTTGTATAGTATCATTTCCAGTATTAACTTTACAAATAAGCAATTTATCAGCATTTGGATGTTTTTCAATTTTTTCAATTTTTACAACAACTATTTTTTCAAGATTTTTATCCAGTTTTTCATATGTTTCAATTTTTGTTCCAGTCAAAGTTATGCTTTCAGCAAACTCTTTCCCTGAAACATCTAAATCTTTAACATAATATTTTAAAAATTTATCTGACGCTTTCATAATATCACCTAAATGTCCTTTAATCAAATTGACTTAAGAAACGCACATCATTTTCATATAAAAGTCTCATGTCATCAATCTCATATTTGAGAAGTGCGAGTCTCTCAATTCCCATACCAAATGCAAAACCTTGACATTTATCTTTATCAAGACCACATAGTTCATATACTCTTGGATTGACCATTCCACAACCTAAAATCTCAATCCATCCCTCACCTTTACAAAACCTACAGCCTTTGCCACCACATTTAAAACAACTTACATCCATTTCAGCACTTGGCTCTGTAAATGGGAAATGATGAGGTCTAAATCTTGTCTTTATATCTTCTCCAAAAAATGATTTTGCAAATGTAGTAAGTGTACCTTTTAAATCAGCAAATGAAATATTATCAGACACCACAAGCCCCTCTATCTGGTGAAATGTAGGCGAATGAGTTGCATCAACTGAATCAGACCTAAACACTCTTCCTGCCGAAATTATACATATAGGCAATTTGCCTTTTTCCATAACTCTTGCTTGAACAGGGCTGGTTTGTGTTCTAAGTAACACTTTATCATTTATATAAAATGTATCTTGCTCATCTCTTGCTGGGTGTCCTTTTTCTATATTTAATTTTTCAAAATTGTATTCATCATATTCAATTTCAGGACCAGTGACTACAGTATAACCCATTTTTTCAAATATATCTTTTACATCATTAAAAACTATAGTGCATGGATGTAAATGGCCAATGCCTACTTTTTTTGAAGGCAAAGTTACATCTATAGACTCCATCTTTAATTTTTCATTTAAAATAGCAGCATTAAATGATTTTTGTCTCTCTCTAATCAACTCATCAATAGAAACTTTAGCATCATTAATTATTTTACCAAGTTTTTTTCTATCTTCTTCTGCCATATCTCTAAAAGTCTGCATGATAGCGGTTATTTCACCTTTTTTGCCTAAATAATTAACCTTGATATCATCCAATTCTTTTAATGAAGTTGCTTCTTTAATTTTAGTTATTGCTTTTTCTTTTAATTCTTCAATGTTTATCATATTTACCTTTTAAATTAATAACTAATTTATATAATAGTCGTAGAGGCGGATACTCTCCGCCTCTACAGTTTTGATAATTGCACAGCGGCAATTTTCATTATAATTGTTGCTTATAATATCAATATCATAAGCAATACAAATTATATTTAAATTATTTAATATTTTGTTTAGCAGTCTCAGCTAATTTTGCAAATGCTTTTTCATCAGATACTGCAAGTTCAGCAAGCATCTTTCTATTTAATATTACATTTGCTTTCTTAAGACCATACATAAATTTGCTGTATGAAATATCATTAAGTCTACATGCTGCATTGATTCTTGTTATCCATAACTCTCTAAATTGTCTTTTTCTCTCTTTTCTACCTCTATAAGATTCAGTGAGTGCTCTCATTACACTTTGTTTAGCAACTCTATATTGTTTAGACCTTGAGCCTCTAAATCCTTTTGCGAGTTTTAAAACTTTTTTATGCTTTCTTTTGGCATTCATACCGCCTTTAATTCTTGCCATAATTATCTCCTCCTACTTTTAAAATATTACCACATTATAAATATGGCATAATCTTCTTCATTGTCTTTACATTTGTCTTATCAACAACTACATCTTTTCTAAGATTTCTTTTTCTTTTAGTAGTCTTTTTGTTAAGGATGTGAGATTTATTTGCTTTCATTCTGACAAGTTTACCTGTTCCTGTTTTCTTAAATCTCTTAGCAGCAGACTTACTAGTTTTCATTTTGTAATTTTTCATATTTGCCTCCCAATTACTTTTTAGGTGCGAGCACAAGACTCATATTTCTACCTTCTGCTTTAGAAGGTTTCTCAATATTAGAGCAATCTGAAAGTTCATTTGCAAAATCAGTAAGTATATGTTCAGAATCTTTCATATGAGCCATCTCTCTACCTCTAAATCTCAATGTTACTTTTAATTTATGCCCACTGGTCAAAAACTTTCTACCAGCATTTATCTTTGTATTTAAATCATTAGTATCAATATTTGGTGTCATTCTAATCTCTTTAAGTTCAACTTGTTTCTGATTTTTTTTGGCTTCTTTTTCTTTCTTCATCAGTTCATAGCGATATTTTCCGAAATCAATAATTTTACAAACTGGTGGATTTGCATTTGGTGAAATTTTTACTAAATCAAGTTCCATTTCAGCGGCTTTATTATATGCCTCTCTACTTGACATAATACCAAGTTGTTCACCCGTTGGACCTATTACTCTAACTTCAGAATCTCTTATCCTATCATTAATTTGTATGTCTCTTTCGTTTATAACTTTCACCTTTCCTTTCATATATGCCATAAAGGCAAAAAAATAGTGGACATAAAGATGACCACCTTAAAAAACTATAGTACCGAAGTCGCTTTTGCTCCTTGGTGAGATGTGGACATCTTCTTTTAACTCATTTATTTTACTAAAAAAAAGTTTTCTTGTCAAGTTCAATTATTTTATGTTATGCCGCTTATCTTCTTCCTCTTCCAAAAAACAAGTAAAAAAGTGCTAAAACAAGTAAAAAGCCTATTGGACCACTAAATGCTATTGTGCCAACCCCATAAGCAAGGTTACCCATAAATCTTAATATACTATATATTATTATAAATATCACAAGTCCAAAAATAATGCATCCTATAGTATTATTATTATTTACATATCCACTAAACTCTCTATTATATCTATTTTGGCTGTTAGAATTAGCATTATTTGACTGATAATCATTTTTATTTTCATTATCAGTTGTACTATCTGTAATAACATCACTGCCACTTACAGTCTTAATTGTTTTTGCAATAAGTCTTGGGTCACCTAATTCATCTATAACTTCTTTTTCTGTTCTACCTTTATTTATTTCATCAGAAATATACTTATCGTAATAGTCAAGTTGCTCTTTTATCGCATCTTTTTCTAATGATAATTCTAATGAATTCCTTAAAGTTTTTAAAAAGTCTTCTCTACTCATAATCTTCTCTAATTAATCATTTTTAATATCTACTTTTATAGAAAGTTCTTTTAGTTGTTTATCATCAACTTTACTTGGAGTTTTTACCATTAGACAACTTGCATCTTTTGTCTTAGGGAATGCGATTACTTCTCTTATAGATTTTGCTTTAGCCATAAGCATAACTACTCTATCAAGTCCATATGCAAGTCCACCATGAGGAGGCACACCATATTTAAATGCATCTAACAAGAATCCAAATTGTTCATGAGCCTTTTCTTTTGTAAATCCTAAAATTTCAAACATTCTTTCTTGAATCTCTGGTTGATGTATTCTAATAGACCCACCACCTATCTCATTTCCATTCAAAACTATATCATATGCTTTTGCGCGGCAATTTTCAGGATTCTTAAAGAAATCTTCTACATCCTCATCCATTACCATAGTAAATGGATGGTGCATAGCAACAAGCCTATTTTCTTCTTCACTATATTCAAATAGTGGGAATTCTGTTACCCATAAAAAATTAAACTTTTTTTCATCTATAAGCCCAAGTTCTTCTCCAAGTTTAAGTCTAAGTGCACCAAGAACTGCCCACACAACTTTCTTTTTATCAGCAGCAAATAATAATAAATCACCTTTTTCGCCACCCATAGCACTTACAAGATTATTAAGTTCATTTTCTGTCATAAACTTACTAAATGATGATTTATATGTGCCATCTTCTTCTATAGAAAGATATGCAAGTCCTTTAGCACCATAATCTTTTGCATAATCAACAAGTGCATCAATTTTCTTTCTTGGCATAGTAGCCTCACCCTTTACACAGAGACCTTTTACTACACCACCATCTTTTACAGCATTTGCAAATACACCAAAACCACAATCTTTCACTACATTAGTTACATCAATTAATTTCATATCAAATCTTGTGTCAGGTTTGTCAGAGCCATAATCATTCATAGCATCTATCCATTTCATTCTTTGAATAGGAAGTTGCAAATCATAATCTAAAACTTCTTTAAATAAATATTTTAAAAACCTTGAGTTCACATCTATTACATCTTCTATATCTACAAATGATAATTCCATATCAATTTGTGTAAACTCTGGTTGTCTATCGGCACGTAAATCTTCATCTCTATAACATCTTGCAAGTTGAAAATATCTATCCATTCCAGCGACCATAAGAAGTTGTTTATAAAGTTGTGGACTTTGTGGCAAAGCATAAAAGCACCCAGGATTTACACGAGAAGGAACAAGATAATCACGAGCACCCTCTGGTGTTGATTTACAAAAAGTTGGAGTTTCTATTTCTATAAAGCCTTCATCAGACAAAAACTTCCTTGTGAGCACAGTAACTTTAGACCTTAACATAAGATTCTTTTGAAGTGGTGCTCTTCTTAAATCAAGATATCTATATTCAAGTCTTAACTCTTCACGAGTAGGGATTTCGTCTTCAATTGGAAATGGCAAAACATCAGAAGTTGACAAGATACGAAGTTCATTTGGGATAACTTCAATAGTACCAGTTAATAGTTTTTCATTTATATCAGATCTTTTTTGCACAACTCCCTTAACTGCTACAACATACTCAAATTTTAATTCTTTTGCCTTATCAAATATTGCCTTATCTGTAGTTGCCTCATCAAATACAACTTGTATGAGCCCTGACCTGTCGCGAACATCAGTAAATATAAGAGACCCTTTATTTCTTGACCTCTCTACCCATCCCATTACAACTACTTCTTTTCCAATATCACTTTCACTAAACTCTGCACACCTTTTTGTTCTTTTTAAACCTTTAATACTTTCTGCCATTTCATTTCTCCTAATACAATTAAATATTACATATTAAAATCAAATAACTACTTAAATATTA
The DNA here is from genome assembly GCA_017934175.1 of Lachnospiraceae bacterium. Lineage (GTDB taxonomy): Bacteria > Bacillota > Clostridia > Lachnospirales > Lachnospiraceae > UBA3633. The sequence goes on from JAGBKB010000036.1 coordinate 51,563, forward strand.
TATGTTTCAAATTCAGTATACCCTAAAGTTTCTAATTTTTCACACTGAAACTTCTTATTTTTTGCAAGTTCAGCAATATATACTATATTGCCATTATTTCGTTCAACTAAGGCTTTTTTAATAATATCAGCTTTTTTATCTATAGGCATACCCTTTTCAACGAGATAAGCAATCTTTTTTATAGTACTTGGAATCTTAAAATCATCATCAAGATAAATTCCTATAATTCTCTCAAATCCAATTGATATTCCAAGAGCAGGCACATCTTGACCGATAAATTTACTAACCATATTGTCATATCGACCGCCACCACCAACTGAACCTGAAAACTTTTCTGATTTAATTTCAAATATAGGTCCTGTGTAGTATCCCATTCCTCTAACAAGTGTTGGATTAAAATTGATTTTTACATCAATATTTTTTATAACTGTTTCAATTATTTCTATTAAATTATTGCATATTTTTCTTAATTCTAAATCTAAATCATTATTGCTTATATTGGCATCTGCACCATTCTTTCCTACAATTTTTGATAATAAACTATTAATTGCTTCTACTGCATTATTATTATGTGTTTCACCTATAGAATTATTTGGTGCTGATATATTTTCTAATAGTGAATTGAACTTATCAATAGTTTCTTCCTTATAACCTTTTTCAAGTAACTCTTTTTTTACGCCATCAAATCCTATTTTATCAAGTTTATCTAAAGTAATGCAAACTGTCTCAAAATCACAGTCAGGGAAACCAGCGTACATAGTCATTGATTTCAAAATTCTTCTGTCATTTATATCAAAAGAAAAATTATATTTATCAAAACCAATTTCTTTGAGAAGTGTTGATGTAGCAAGAAGTGTCTCTATCTCACCAAGATTTGTTGCTTCGCCTAATGTATCTATATCACATTGACAAAACTGTCTAAACCTTCCCTTTTGAGGGCGGTCTGCCCTATACACATTCCCAATTTGCATAGCCTTAAATGGCATAGTCAATTTGTCTTTATTATTTGAATAAAACCTACAAAGTGGTACAGTCAAATCGTAGCGAAGCCCTGAATCAACAATTTCATTCATATTTCCTGCTTCAAATGCTTTATCAAGTTTTTCGCCTCTCTTCAAAATCTTAAATATTAACTTTTCATTGTCCCAGCCTTGTTCGGATAAAAGATTTTCAATATGTTCAATGTTTGGTGTCTCAATTTCTGTAAAACCAAATCTACTATATACTTCTCTTATTTTTGAAAGAATAAATTGTCTAATTTCCATTTCACGTGGTTCTATATCTTTCATCCCATTTACAGGTGTTTTAATCATATTCATAAATCATCTCCCTACTATGAAAATTGGGTTTTACAAACTATTTAATGTGTAACTTCTATAATTTCTATTTTGAGTATTTACTTAATAATTCTATTTTTTTGTCATATAGTTTTTGTGACAAATCAACATATATCTCTTTTGGATTAGTAAGTCTTTTATTGTCATCATATAAAGTACCTAACTCATTTTCAAAATACTTTTTAGATTCAGTAACTGTTTTTTTCTCATATACAAGTTTACCATCTATAAAAATAGGTTTAAGCATTTTTTTTATTTTATATTTTCCTGGTTCCATAACTCTTTTCTTCCAAGTATTAACTGGGTCAAAAAGTGTAAGTTCTTTATTTTCATCAATACTTTCATCATTAAATGTAATTAAATCAGCAAAAAGTTTATCATTTTCATCATACACTCTATAAACTTCTTTATTACCAGGATTAGTTACCTTTTCAACATTTGAAGAAATCTTAAGTTTTGGATTAAATACCTTTTTTTCTTCATCATATACACTTGATAATTTATATACTCCTCCAAGTGTTGCTCCATTTCCAGTTATAAGTTTTGTTCCAACTCCATACAAACTTATTTTAGCACCTTGCATATTTAATGACATAATAAGGTTTTCATCTAAATCATTTGATGCACATATTACTGCATCTTTATACCCAGCATCATCAAGCATTTTTCTTGCAACTTTAGATAAGTATGCGAGGTCACCACTATCAAGTCTTATTCCATACTTTTTACTTTTAATTCCTTTTTCCTTCATATAGTCAAATGTCTTAATAGCATTAGGAATACCAGATTTTAATGTGTCATATGTATCCACTAACAATATTGCCATATCTGGATATTTTGTTGCAAACTCTTTAAATGCAGTAAGTTCATTTTCAAATGACATAATCCAAGAATGAGCCATTGTTCCAAGTGCAGGTATGTCATACATTTTTGCAGTTAAAACATTAGAAGTACCTATACAACCTGCTATGCATGCGGCCTTTGCTCCATAAATGGCAGCATCAAAAGACATTGCACGTCTTAATCCAAACTCCATAACACCATAAGGTCTTGCCGCTTCACATATTCTATATGCTTTTGTGGCTATAAGAGTCTCATGATTAAATGCACAGAGCATTGCCGATTCAATAAGTTGGGCTTGACTAATTGGTGCAACTATTTTTATAATTGGTTCTTTTTTATTAATTATGCTTCCCTCTTCAAATGAATACACCGAACCTTTCCATTTAAAATCTTTAAGATAAAGCAAAAACTCTTCATCAAATAAATTATATTGTCTTAAATACTCTATATCATCATCATTAAACTTAAGGCTAACTAAATAATCAATAATTTCATTCAAACCACAAAATACTGCAAAACCATTGCCAAATGGATTGTTTCTATAAAAAACATCAAATGTTACTAACGGTTCATTCTTTTTTTCCGCTTTTGACAAACTAAAATAACCTTCCATCATAAGAAGTTCATAAAAATCTGTCAAAAGGGCAAGATTTCTTTTTGTGATTTCACTTAACATTTTTTTCTCCAATTAATTCTTAAATGAATGAATAGGTGCTGGTATATGTCCACCTCTATCAATAAAATCTTTACAAGAATAGTTATTTACTTTCATTATTGGAGCATAGCCTAAAAGTCCACCGAAAAATACTTTGTCTCCAACATTTTTTCCATATGCAGGTATGAGTCTCACAGCAGTTGTTTTTTGATTTATAATACCAATCATCATTTCATCGGCTATAATACCAGAAATTGTAGATTCACTTGTATCTCCAGGTATTGCAATCATATCAAGTCCTACTGAACATACACAGGTCATTGCTTCAAGTTTTTCTAATGTTAATGATTTCTTTGTAGCAGCATTTATCATTCCTTGGTCTTCAGATACAGGTATAAATGCACCACTTAAACCACCAACATTTTTTGCAGCCATTATGCCACCTTTTTTAACTTGGTCATTTAATATTGCAAGAGCACATGTAGTTCCAGGAGCACCTGTAACCTCAAGTCCCATCAATTCAAGTATGTCAGAAATTGAATCCCCTTTGGCTGGAGTTGGTGCAAGAGACAAATCAATTATGCCAAAAGGAACTCCAAGTCTTTTAGCAGCACTTGTTCCCACAAGTTGACCAACTCTTGTTATTTTAAATGCAATATTCTTAATTGTTTCACAAAGTGTAGTAAAATCTTTGCCTTTGGCTTCCAATAATGCTTTTCTTACCACTCCTGGACCAGAAACACCAACATTTATAACTGCTTCACCTTGACTTATACCATGGAAAGCACCTGCCATAAATGGATTGTCATCTGGAGCATTCGCAAATACAACAAACTTTGCACATCCAAGTGAATCATTTGACTTAGTTAAATTAGCAGTTTCCTTAATAATTTTACCACATAATTTTACTGCATCCATATCAAGCCCAGACTTTGTACTACCTACAACAACTGAACTACATAAAACTTTAGTTTTAGATAAAACTTTTGGAATAGCATTCAAAAATCTTTCATCATTTTTAGTCATACCACCATTTACAATGGCTGACCAACCACCAATAAAATCTATTTTTAATTTCTGCGCAACCGAATCAATAGTTTTTGCTACCTTGACATAATCTGCAGTAGTTTTACATGCTGATTCTGTAATTATTGACATTGGAGTTATAGATATTCTCTTATTAATAATAGGAATACTATATTCTCTCTCAATATCATTTCCAACCTTAACTAAATCTTTGGCATAATACATCAATTTATTCTTTATGTTATCACATAGTTTATCAACATCATTTGTCATTGTATCTAATAGGCTAATTCCCATTGTAATAGTTCTGACATCAAGATGTTCTTTTGAAAACATTTCAACTGTTTCTAACGCTTGTTCAATACTAATAATCTCCATACTGTTACCTCTTATACCTGATGCATGGCATTAAATACATCTTCAAGCATAACATTTACCATAAGATTTGATTTTTTACCATAGTCTTCTAACTTTTTTTTGAACTCACCATACTTATTTCGTTCTGGAGCAGATACTATTGCCATCATATTAAAATAATTTGAAACTATTGACTGTCGTATGTTCTCTACACTTACTTTATAATCATGTAAAATCTTTGATACATTATAAAGTATACCATAATTATCTTTTCCATAAATAACAATAACAATTTTTTTCATAATTTAATCCTCCAAATTATTTATTATTTCAGTAATTTCTTGTCTTTTTGCAACTTTTATATTAGGTAATTGTAAATTACTGTTAGTTTTATAGTTATCTTTTATATATTTGGTAACAAACTCATAAGCATACTCTTCTGAATTAGAATCGGCACTTATATGAGATAAGTATACTTCTTTTAAATTAGACCCTGCTATATTTAGAATTATGTTTGAACAATCTACATTGGATAAATGACCGCCTTCCCCCATTATTCTATCTTTAAGAATTGCTGGATATGAGTTTTCTAAAAGCATATCACTATCATAATTGCACTCAAGCATTAAGTAATTTACATCTTCAAGTGTTCTTAAATTATATTCAGTATATTTTCCCATATCTGTTAATATTGCTATAACTGTATCACCTAATACAAATTTATAATAAAGTGATGGTACATCATGGCAACCCTTTATAGGATAAAACTTTATATCTCCAACTGATAAATATGAATTATCATTTAGTATATTTATAGGTGAAACAATTTTAAAATTATTTAAGTTTACTTTTATGTTATTCTTTTCTAAACTATTTGCAATATTTATTAATGTGTCTCTTTGCGAAACTATCTTAATATCATAGTCTTTTAAAATATTTTGTAACCCTAAAATATGGTCAGTATGACTATGAGTTATAAATATACAATCAATATCTTCAAGTCCTAAATTATAGCGGTTTAAAGAATCTACAATTCTTTTTCTTGATATTCCACAATCGACTAATACATTAGTATTTTTATGGGAAATCAGTGCACAGTTTCCCTTGCTACTACTTGCGAATGAAATAAATCTCATCAATTACCTCTTTTAATTTATTTTCTAAATCAATCACTGAACCATTATTTATAATAAAATAATCACTTTTATTATAATATTTATCATAATATTTTTGAGAATCGTAAATGAGTTTTACTGCTTCATTACTATATCCACGTGTTTCATTTAATAGTTTTAACTTATCTTCATATGAATTCGTTATGCAAATTATCTTATCACAAATTTCATATAGGGTATCATTGGGTAATGCACATTCAATAACTATTAATGTTTCTGTTTTTTCATCATTAGTTTTAACATCATTTTCAAGATTATTTATATGCTTTTTTATTTTGTCAAATACTAATGGATGAATAATTTTGCGACACTCCATTTGAGCGATTTCATTTCTAAAAAAAATACCTGAAGGTAATGGAATATAATCAGTTTCTCTATTATCTATTATTTCTTTTGCTATTTTATCACAAGAAAAAACTATTGCATTATATTTCTTTTTTAAATATTCAGTACAAGCAGTTTTTCCTGACCCAACTTTACCTACTATACCAATAATCATTAAACTATCGTCTCCTCAACAAAGTTAAGTCCTTTTTCTATTCCATCACTCGTATACTCAAACTCTTTTTCTATTATATCTTTTTTATCAGTATTCTCAAAATTAAATACATCTTTCCAAACATATACTAATAACTTATCACTATTATCATCATTCTTTGATTTTACTTTTTCAAATCTAAATCTTTTACCATTATATGAACCACTAAATGGTAATTCATTTAAAAAACTAATACTTAACATTGTCAATGGTATTCTTAAGTCTTCTCTCATACTCATACTTAATGTGCATCATCCCAATTTTTGCCTTCTTTAATTTCAATTTCAAGTTTTACTTTAAAATCAAAAGCATCTGTCATTTTATCTTTCAATATCTTTTTTACTTTGCTCTCTTCGCCCTTTTTACATTCAATTAAAATCTCATCATGAACTTGTAATACAATCCTTGATTCAAGTTTTTGTTTTTCCAATTCATTGTCCACACCTATCATAGCAAGTTTCATAATGTCTGCGGCTGTACCTTGAATAGGAGAATTCATTGCTACCCTTTTTGCAAATGCTTTTTGCATAGCATTTCCTACTTTAAACTCTGGTATTGGTCTTATTCTACCATAGTAAGTCTTTGTAAAACCATTATTTCTTGCTGCTTCTACAGTACTGTCAAGATATTCTTTTACTTTTTTATATCTATTAAAATACTTATCAATATATAATTTTGCTTCTTTCGTATCAATTTGTAAATCTTCTCCAAGTCCATAAGAAGACATACCATAAACTATGCCAAAATTTATTGCTTTTGCTTTTCTTCTAAGTTCAGGTGTTACATCTTTAATATCTATACCAAAAACTTCACTTGCAGTCTTGCTATGAACATCTGCAGTTCCTTTATAAGCATTTATAAGGTTTTCATCTTCTGATAAAATTGCCAAAATACGCAATTCTATTTGAGAATAATCTGCATCAATAAATGTAAAACCTTTTCTTGGGATAAAGGATCTGCGAAGTTCTCTACCTAAAGCGGTCCTTATAGGTATATTTTGCAGATTTGGGTTGTCACTTGACAGCCTTCCAGTAGCAGTTTCAGTTTGATTAAAATTGGTATGTATTCTTCCATCAACAATATATTTAGGAAGTGATTCAACATATGTAGTTAAGAGTTTATTATATGTTCTATAATCCATAATAGGCTTAATAATTTCATGCTTATTCACCAATTTTTGTAATACTTCTACTCCAGTAGATTGCTTTTCCCCTTTTTTTCTTTCATAGTCAAGTTTCAATTTATTAAATAATATTTCTCCAAGTTGTTTTGGTGAATTAATATTAAAGTTGTCATCTCCTGCGAGTGAATGAATTTTATCTTCAAGTTTATTGATTTCTTTAGTCAATTTTTTTCCAAAATCATTAATTAAATCTTCATCAACTGCAATTCCAAGTTTTTCCATATTATATAATACTTTAACAAGAGGTAAATCTATATCTCTATAGACTTTTTCAAGTGAAAGATTCTTAATCTTCTTTATTGATTCATCATACAATTTCTTTTGTTCTATAAAATATATATCATCATAATCTTTTTTTATAGGATTTAAAATATAAGACATTACTGTTAAATCTTCCATACCTTCTTTAGGTATATATTTATTAAATATATCACTATCATCCAATTCCTTATATCTATTTTTCAAATTGTATGCATACTTTTTATCATTATCATCATATTTTTTATTATTCTTTTCAATATCATCAAAATTATTATCTATACTAACAAAGCCATCAAGCAAAGATTCAGATTTTTTAGATGCCTTTAAGGTTTTATTTGCCTTCCCAAATCTTTTATATAATGATTTCAGTTCATACTTTTCAACTACTTTATATGTATCACTATTAAATAAATCTTTCAATTCTAAATCTTCAATATTTGCATCAATATCTACATTTTTAACTATTGTAACAAGTGTTTTATAAAGTTTAACCTCTTCTTTACCTTCAGTAAATGCTTTTACAACACTTGGTTTTTTTATTTCATCTATATGTTTATATATATTATCTATACTTTTATACTTTGTGATAAGTTCATTTGCAGTTATTTTACCAACGCCCTTTACACCAGGAATATTATCTGATGGGTCTCCCATAATTGCTTTTAAGTCTATAAACTCTGTAGGTGTCATCTTGTATTCATTTTCTACATCTTTTGCATAATAAGGATAAATATCAGAATTGCTTTTTGCAGTTTTAGCCAGTCTAATCTTTATATCATCAGTTGCAAGTTGTAACATATCCTTATCTCCTGACAATATTACTACCTCTAATTTATCACTTGAAAACTTATTTGCAAGCGAGCCTAAAATATCATCTGCTTCATAACCAGCTTTGGAAAACATATTTATTTTCATAGCATTAAGCATTTCTTTTACATAAGGAACTTGCTCTTTAAGTTCACTTGGCATAGGTTTTCTTTGACCTTTATACTCTTTATACATTTTATGCCTAAATGTAGGAGCATTTTCATCAAAAGCAACTGCTATGTAATCTGGTTTTTCATCATCAATAGTTCTAAATAATATATTTAAAAAACCAAGCATTGCATTGGTATGATAACCATTACTTGTTGATAATAATGGCAGTGCATAAAATCCACGACAAATAATGCTATATGCATCAATTAATAATAATTTTGACTTTTCATTGCTCATTTATATGTTATCCTTAATGCTATTATCAGCAATATAACAAAAATTATACATATGCCAATACTTATAATAATATATTTTCTTGTTTTTTTATTGTCTTTGGACTTAATCTTTTTTTCCGTTGCATCCATTAATTCATTTAATTTTTTTTGATAATTAAAATCTAAATCTTTATCTAAATCATTAAATGTTGTATAAAAAGAAAACTCATCAAGTAAAACTTCTCTACATTTTTCACATTCTTTTAAGTGATAATAAGTTCTACGAAGTTCATTTCCTATCAGAGTTTCTCTTAAAAAACTATTTATATTTTTTTTTGCAGCACTGCAGTCCATTTTACATTGCCGCTAGTGGGACTCGAACCCACAAGGTTTCCCGCACGATTTTGAGTCGTGTGCGTTTACCAATTTCGCCATAGCGGCATTATTCTATATAGTTAGATAATCTATTATTTAGTACCAAAGATTCTATCTCCAGCATCTCCAAGACCTGGAACTATGTATCCCTTCTCATTTAATTTTTCATCAAGAGCGCCACAATATATTTGAACATCAGGATGTTCCCCATGGATTTTTTTAAGTCCTTCAGGGCAACCAATAACAGATAAAAACTTTATCTTTTTTCCACCCCTATTTTTTACTAATGTTATCGCGTCAGAACCAGAACCTCCTGTAGCAAGCATTGGGTCAAGTACAAGTATAACTCTTTGTTCTATAGGATTTGGAAGTTTGCAAAAATACTCATGAGGTTGTAAAGTCTCTTCATCTCTATACATACCAATATGTCCTACTTTAGCAGATGGCACAAGTGCCAATATACCAGGTACCATTCCAAGTCCTGCTCTTAATATAGGAACAACAGCAAGTTTTCTACCATCAAGAACTGGAGATTTGCATTTAGCAATTGGTGTCTCTATATCTTCAAGTCTTGTTGGAAGGTCAGAAAGTGCTTCATAACCCATAAGCATACTAAGTTCTTCAACTACACTCCTAAACTCATTAGTCCCAGTATTTTTGTCCCTTAAAATACTAATTTTATGTTTGATAAGTGGATGTTCAAAAATATAAACATTTTCATCAAATTTTATCATGTTGCCCTCCTTACATAATAATATTTATAAACTATGGTTTATATTTAACTATTGCATAATTTCCAAGTTTTGAACTAAGTTTAACACTAAAATATACTGTACCATCTACATCTTTATAACTAAATATCTTTGGCCAAGTATTAAGTCCTTTATTTCTAAAATCTGCATTTTTCATTTGGTCTAAATATCGTGATTGAACTGTTAGATTAATATATTCTCTTACTTTTTTTCTATCACTATCTTCTACATTTAAAAACTCAACTTTACTTGACCTTGTCCATTTTGATAATTTCTCTAAATCAGCAACATAATCCGATAAAGTCACATCTAAACCTGTTTTTAAATCAACTGTATTTGTGTAAAAAATCTTTTGGTCAACTGTAGATACATTTGTATAACCATAAACTGGATAATTATTTGATGCACCTGAATAATAACTTGGAGCAGCATTAACAATACTATTACCTACACTTGTAGCATTTTCTTGGTATTTAGGATTATTTGATGCTGTATTATCTTCATAGACATGCATAGAAGAAGTATGTGCTGCAGCAGTAGGATGTGGTATAGTAGTAACAACTGGTCCCCCATCTGCTGTACCTGTTTTATAGTTTGATGATGTATTATAGCCTTCACCTGCTTTATGAATCTCAACATTTGAAGACCTATTTGTTGTAGTCTCTACATTATTAGTTATACTACTTGGTGGTATAATATTCATAGTTTGTTGCTGAAGACCTGCAAGTGGGTCAATAAAACCGTCTAAATAAGGGTCCTTCCCATTTACTCTATTACTATTACCTGTATTATTATTAGATGAGCCACTTGATGTGTTGCCCTTATTTGTTTTTCCTACTACTCTACCAGTATAAATTATAGTTATATAATCTTCATCAAATCTTTTTACTTCGCATGCAATAGTAAGATTTTGTAGTGCTGTTGAAATTGGATATAGAGGAACTATTGATATTGCATTTGTCTTAATCTTTTCATTTATTCTTGCTTGCAAATCTAAATCATCCATCCCTTCTATCTGTGGGTAATCAATACTTACATGATTATTATAACCATTAAAATTCTCAATTTTAGTAGTTACCTTTGGTAATGGTATCGTAGTTGTTTCTGTTTCAGTTTCTTTAGTTGTCTCTACAGTTTCAGTAGTAGATATAATTGTAGTTTCTTTCTTATTATTCAAGAACCTACTTGCAATATTATCTCCTGACAAAATAGTTGGCATCTGCATTAGAAAAACAACTGCAATCAAAGTAATTATAACTGCTACTAAAATAACTATTGTTGCTATAAGCCCTTTATTCTTCATATGTTTATTTCCTTTCTACGATACATTCACTTGTTTTACAAACACTATCTTTTTCAACAACTCCTTTAACATATGCAAGTGGATAAACAAAAGTATTCTGTCCCAAAATAGTTCCTGGATTTAACACAGCATTACATCCAATTTGAACATTATCACCAATAATTGCTCCAAACTTCCTAAGTTTAGTATCTATCACATCATCTCCTACATTTAAAACTATTGGCTTTTCATCAAATCTAAGATTAGATACCTTGACACCTGCCCCAAGATGCGAATTATAACCAAGAACTGAATCTCCAACATAATTAAAGTGTGGAACTTTTGCTTTATTAAACATCAAAACATTTTTTAACTCACAAGAATTTCCTACCACACAATTATCACCAATAATAACATTTTCACGAAGGAATGCTGCATTTCTCAAATCAACATCCTTCCCAATAATAATATTTCTTCCAAGATAAACACTTTTTAAAACAGTAACACTCTTATGAACATATACTCCATCTTTAATTCTATTGTATTCATAAGTATTTAAAGAACGAACGCACTCATCAAATTTTTGTTTAATAAGTGGCAACACTTCAAAAGGGTATGTTAGCCCTTTAAATAGGAAACTAAATTCAGTCTCATTTAAATCTAAAATTTCAGCAATTTTAATACTATCTTTATTCATATCCACCTCCAAATTTTATCTAAATATTTAACTATTAATTTTAGCACACAACTATTAGTATAGCACAAAAAAGTATATAATGGTATTTATATCAATTAATATAATACCAAAATTTTGCAAAAAATGCCATAAAATTAAGATATTTTTAGAAAAAACAATAAATTTTCACTTTTTTTATATAGTTTTACTATATGATTGGCTATATTCTATTACCCTTAGTAGCCCTATTACCTCTTTTTAAAATATTAAGATTTTTGTTCTTTCCATCTATATTTACTATTGTGTCATCATCTAATATATAAGCATTAACAACATAGTCACCTTTTCCAAGTTTTATACCTTTTACCCCCTTTGTTGCGCGCCCAAGAAGTGGCACTTCATCTGGTTTTAATCTTAAAAAGTAGTTGTCATTAGTCCTTATAACTATATCTTTATCGGCATAGCAAAGTAAAACTTTTACAACTTCATCATTTCCATTTACTTTTGTCGCTACAACTTTTGCATTTGCAGTTTCATATTCTTTAGTATCAGCAAATTTTATAAGACCTTCTTTAGTTACAAAAAATAAATACGCATCAACAATTGATTTGGTTGTTTCAACTCCAACAATTGTTTCTTCATCAGTTTTAAATTTTGATAGATTATCTATAGGTTTTCCTTTATCATTAGTTTTTAGCATAGGGACTTTATCTAATCTTATTTGATGCATAAATCCTTTACTGCCAAAAATTATTGCTCTTTCATCTGTCCTTGCCTTAAATACATATTGGTTATTTGTTTCAACTGTTTCTTTATTCTTTTCATATAGACTTACATCCATTACTTTGCAATAACCAAACTTATCTTGGCAATATACTACATCTATAACTTCTGCTTTTGGTTCCTCTATGACTATATCTTCAGCATCTTCAAATGAAGTTTTACGTTCAACTCCAAATTCATTCTTTATTTTTTTCATATCATCAATAATCAATTCATCAACTTTACTTTTTTCTTTTAGAATTGATTTATATGTTTTGATTTTTGCAAGAGTTTCTTTATATTCATTGTTTAAGTCTGTAATTTCAAGTCCTATCAACTTGTACAATCTCATATCAAGTATTGCATCTGCTTGTAAAGGTGTAAAACTAAACTTACTTGCAATTTTTGCAAGTTTTTTATCTTTAATTTTTACATTTTTACATTTACCTGTAGTGAGATGGTTTTTTGCATCTTCACGAGTTTTTGATGCGCGGAGTGTTGCAATTATTGCATCAATCAAATCTGTAGCCTTTATAAGTCCTTCTTCTATTTCTTTGTTTTTATTTTCTTTATCTAATAAATTTTTATACTTATTTGCTATTAACTCTCTTTGGAACTTTATAAAGTTTTCCATAATAGATTTAAGAGTCATTGTTTCTGGTCTACCATCTACTATGGCAATCATATTTACACCATAAGTATCTTCTAATTTAGTCTTTTTATATAAAATATTTTTTATATTTTCAATTCTTTTTTTGTCTACATCCTTTTTAAGTTCCATCACTATTCTCATTCCATCTTTACTGGAATGATTGTAAATATCTGTTATTTCCAAAAGTTTCTTTTGCTCAACTAAAGCACCAACATCTGACATAAACTTTCCTATACCATCTCCAATCATAGTATAAGGAATCTCTGTAATTACTAATTTATCTTTATCTTTTGACTTTTTTGCAGGTTCAAATTCAATCTTACCACGAAGTTTTAATTTTCCAGTACCAGTTTTATATATTTCCGATAGTTCTGACATATTTGCAATTATTCCACCAGTAGGAAAATCTGGTCCTTTTAAAATCTTTAACATTGATTTTAAAGTCATATTTTCATTTTTAACATATTCAATTACTAAATCGCATATTTCAGACAAATTATGAGAAGGAGAACTTGTTGCCATACCAACCGCTATTCCCTCTGACCCGTTTAATAGGAAATTAGGAAATCTGCAAGGAAGTATAGTTGGCTCTTTTAATTTTTCATCATAATTAGGCATAAAACTAACTGTTTTATCAAGGTCTTTAAGCATAACTTCATCAGCAAACTTTGAAAGTTTTGCTTCAGTATAACGTTGTGCTGCTGGACTATCACCCTCTATAGAGCCAAAATTGCCTTGCCCAATAGCAAGTGGCATCATTCTCTTAAAGTCTTGAGCCATCACTACCAATGTTTCATAAATTGATGAATCGCCATGTGGATGATATTTACCCATTACATCACCAACTATTCTTGCTGATTTCAAAGTAGAATTATTTGCATGAACACCTAATTCATTCATTCCATATAAAACTCTTCTTTGGACAGGTTTAAGTCCATCTCTAATATCTGGTATAGCACGAGCAGTAATTACTGACATAGAATAGTTAATATAACTTGTTTTCATTTCCTCGCTATATTCAGTTGTTAAAATTTTTTCTGACATTATTAACCTCTTTAATTTTATTTTTCAAAATCATTATCAAAATATCCAAGTCTTTTAAGGCACATTAGTGATTTTTCAATATAATCTTCAGTGACAATAGGCCATCTAAAATTAATTCTATACAATATCTTTGTTGTAAATCTACAATCGTAACCCAAAAATACTGTTTTCGTTTTTGCATCAAGATTATACGAAATTAATACTGATACAAGGCTATTTTTTGTTTCATCTTTCATATAGTCATTTAAAATCTCATCAAATTCACTATCAGATACTATACGTATATTTGAGCCAATTTTATTCATAGCATATATAACATCTCCCATTTGCACATAATGCTCATTACAAGATAAAAATACAGTAAACTCATCATTTGTATTTGCTAATTTCACTATAGATTCCGCTACACTATCTATAGGTGAAAATTCACACATAGTATCCATTTCTGACATTGGGAATGCCTTCATAGAATAATATGCTTTTAACTTTTTCATAAAAGCATTTTCTATGCTATTAATTTGGAATTCGCCATCACTAAATCTACTCATAAGATTTCCAACTCTTATAATTTTTGCTTTTAAATTATTCTCTGTGACATTAGTAAGTATAATTTCTTCAGCATTATATTTTGTATTTACATACTTATTAGAAATATCTTGTCCAATATTTAAAGTATTTTCAGTTATCTTCTTACTTGCTATATCAGAGCCTTCATAAGTTGACCCTGCCACACTTGCTGTAGAAATATGTATTAATTTTTTATTATTCTTAACGCAAAAATCTACAAGGTTTTTAACACCTTTTACATTGACATTATATATAGTATCATCATTTCCAAAATGTTTTACACATGCGGCACAATTAAATATTGCATCAAAGTGATAATTTGATAAATGTGACACGGTTTCCATATCAGTAATATCTCCTGATATAAGGAATATTCTTTTTCCAAATAAATTATCAAAAGAATCATCAAAATAATACATTAAGTAATTCTTCATTTTTGCTTCAAGTGAACTCATCCTTCCTTTTCGAAGGAAACAATATATTTTTTTATCTGTGTTATCAATTAAATATTTTAAAACATGTATTCCAAGGAAACCTGTAGCACCAGTTAAAATCACATCACCGAACTGATTGACATTAACTTTATCAACATTACTAATTATATTATTAGATAATGCCTTTGAAACTTCATCATTGTCTATGCTTGATTCATTTTTAACTAATAAGTCATCTATTTTAGTATTATTATCTTCTTCTTTTTTATTTAATCTTTCATTTATAAGTTTTGATAAACTTTCAACAGTAGGATAATCAAATACATCGGAATATGTAATAGGTAGTTTAAGGGTCATCGCTTTCATAGCAATCTTTGACACAGTTAATGATGTTCCTCCGCATTTAAAGAAATCATCATCAACACCTATGTTTTTCTTATTAAGTGCAGTTTTAAACATATCCAATATAGTTTCTTCTAATTTTCCGCTTGCATGTTTAACTTCTTTACTTATTTCTTTTTTGCTTGGTTCAGGTAATTTTGTCTTGTCTACCTTTCCATTTACATTCATAGGGAAAGAATCAAGTTGCATGATAAAGGTAGGAATCATATACTCTGTCAATGACTTTTTTATAAAAGTATTAAGCATATCAATATTTATTTCTTCAGAAGCAATAAAATAAGATGCTAAATATTCATCGCCTGATTCATCTTGTTTAACAACTGTTATACTTTGCTTTATATTATTATATGAATTTATAACATTTGATATTTCATCAAGTTCTATCCGAAGTCCATGGAACTTAACTTGATTGTCCATCCTTCCAATAAAATCAATTGTACCTCTATAATTCCATTTCCCTAAATCTCCGCTCTTATATGCGAGTAAATTATTATATTTGAAAAACTTTTCTTTATTTAAATCTTCTCTACCTACATAACCTCTTGCAACTCCAACGCCACATATTACAATTTCTCCCATTATTCTTGGTGGTAATGAATTGCCATATTTGTCAAATACATATATTTTATAATTAGGTAGTGGTTTTCCTATTGTTATAAAGTTTTCATCTTCAATAAAATTCGTTGTAGAATAATCTGTTGTTTCAGTTGGACCATAACTATTTGTTATTCTTCCATTTATGCCATTATCCCTCATCTTTCTTAATAATTGTTTAGGGAATGTCTCCGCTCCAATTTGAAATCCTTTTATTTGCCTTAAAGCATCATATGTCTCTTTAATGTCAAGCATATTGTTAATATATGAAGGAGTACATGTAAATCCATCTACTTTATTTTTAATTATCATTTGGCAAAGTAATAGTGGGTTTGTTATTTCTTCTTCAGATGCTATCGCAACTGTAAGCCCATTTAGAAGTCCTATCATATGTTCGCCAACTGATACATCAAAAGTAAGAGCCGCTAATGCTAAAATAACTTTACAATCAATAGTAAATACCCTAACATGTATACTCTTTTCTGAATCCGTAGCAAGATTAACAATTCCTCTATGTTCAACCATTACACCTTTAGGCTTGCCAGTTGAGCCTGATGTATATAAACAATAAGCAAGATTATTTGGAGTAATCTCTATATTAAGATTTTCATCATTATCATTATCTAATAATTCATCAATGTATAATACTTTTACACCAATAGTATTAAGTAATTCTTGTCTTTTTTCCGCTATATCTTTTTTCGTAACCAAAAATTTTGCTTTAGAATCTGATAAAATATATGTAACTCTATCATCTGGATATTTTGGGTCTATAGACAAAAATGCCCCACCAGCCTTTAATATTCCTTGTCGACCTACATATGCATTGGCACATCTATCAATCATGAGCCCTACAAACTCATCAAGTTTAACACCTAATTTCACAAGAGAATGAGCCAAGCGATTAGACCTTTTATTTAATTCATCAAAAGTAATACTCTCATCTTTCGCTATTACTGCAATTCTATCTCTATATTTTTCTACTGCATTTTCAAATGCTTTAACTTCTGATATATTTTCTACATTAATTTCTGTATCATTAAACTTTTCAACTAAATCTTTTGTTTTATCAGTAAATAAACTTACTTCGCATAATCTCTCTTTGATTAAAAACTCTTTTGCTACTGCCTCCATACATTCAATAAATCCTGAAATTGTTTCAGAATTAAAATAATCTTTCCTAAATTCTGCTTTTGCCACAAAATAGTTTTCAATAACATTAATGTCAATTTTAAATGGTTCTTTGGCTGTAGTACTATCAATATCTATAAGTTTGCTTCTATGTCCACAAAAACTTTCAAATCCAAAATTATCTCCTTGATATATAAACATAACATCAGCACTTACATGCTGGTTTCTACTTACTTCTTGAAATGAGTATATATCGTTTGTCATGCTATCAAATATTTGTTTGTTGTATTCTTTTAAATAATTAATTATATTTGTATCTTTATCATATTTGCATACTACAGGTAATGTTTTAACAAGCATATAAATTGAGTCATTTACTCTTGAATCATTTCTACCACTATAAATTGTAGTATAAACAACATTTTCTTTGTAGTTGTATTTACTAAGAGTAAATCCAAATACGGCATTGAAAAATGCATTTAAAGTAATATTGTGAGCACTACAGAATCTTTCAATTTCATCTTTATTTATATTTATTCTTTGATTTAAGTTTGCCGCTACTTTAATTTCTATACCAGTATTATCTTTAGGAATTAATGACTCTGTATCGGCTTCTTTCAATAATGTTTCATAATACTCTTTTGCTTTATTATATGAATCAGTATTTAACAATTTTTGTTCTTCAAGTGCATAATCAAATCCAGTAAACTTTTCTTTTTTAAGTTTATTTCCTCTATATGATTTTTCAATATCTTTCAGCAATATTACCAGTGACATTCCATCACCAATAATATGATGCATTTCAATAAATAAGTATTTACCATCTTGACGCGTATCAAATATAATAAATCTACATAAGCCCTTATTCATTAATGAGAATGGTTTTATAAGAGTATTTTTATTAGGCATTTTATCTGTGTTTACTATATCTATACTTATATCTAAATCATCATTTCTTTTTACATATATTTCATTAGTTTCATCATCCATATTTACAGTCGCTTTAACATATGGATGTGCATCAATTGTTTCAATAATTGCTTTTTTTAACTTTATGATATCTATGCTATTATCAATTTTTAATAAAATTGGAATATTATAAATCGTAGTGTTAGGATTTGCAATAGATTCAACAAAAATTCCTTCCTGTGTCTTTGATATAGGATACCTATCTAATATTTTGTTATTTTCCAAAACTATAGCATTATCATTTTTATTATTATTTATAAATTGTTCAAGTTTTAATACAGTATTATTTTCTTTAATATCTGAAAGTCTAATAGGTATATTAAACTCTTTCCCTAATAGCACATTAAGTCTTACCATAGAAATTGAATTAATACCTATCATAAATAAATCATCATCTATGCCAAAGTTTTTACTACCCAAAACTGATGCAATGATATCGTAAATATTTTCTTCCATTTTATTTTGTGGTAACTTAATCTCTTTATTAACTACAACTTCTGGTTTTGGTAATGCTCTTTTATTTACTTTTTGATTTTGAGTAAGTGGTATACTATCAATTTGCATAGTAATACTTGGCACCATATATGATGGTTTTTCATTTAGTATAAAATTATTCAGTTTCTTCACATCTATCTTTGTGTCTGAAACAACATATGCTACCAAATATTTCATACCAGCAGCATCATCATAAGCCACAACCGTTACATCTTTAACATCCTTAAATCTTCTTATAACCTCTTCAACTTCTGATAATTCTATTCTAAATCCTCTAACTTTTACTTGCATGTCGCGTCTTCCGACATACTGAATATTGCCATCAGATAAAAATCTAACAACATCACCAGTTTTATATGCTCTATTAAATGGTTTAGCATTTGAAAATGGATTATCAACAAATACTTCATTTGTTTTATCTGGTCTATTTAAATAACCTTTTGCCACTTGAGGACCTGTTATTACTAATTCTCCACTTGCACCAACAGGAAGTCTGTGGTTTAATTCATCAATTATATACAAATGATTGTTATCCGTTGCATGACCGATAGGAATATCTTTCATAACTTTATTTACTTCAAATGAAGTTGAAAATATAGTACATTCAGTTGGCCCGTATAAATTCAAAAATTTATACTTTGGTGGTGTAACACTTGCAAGTTTTTCTCCACCTGTTCCAAATTCCACCAATGTATCTAATCCACCAAGTTCTATAAACTGTCTTGCCACTTGAGTAGTCATAAAACCATGTGTAATTTTATTTTTGTTATAAAATTCTCTTATAGCATATAAATCAAGTCTTATTTCATCAGGAATTATGTATAAAGTCCCCCCTGATGTAAGTGTTGGATACATATCATACATATTTGCATCAAATCCAAAACTTGCATATGCAGCCACTCGAACATTTCCGAAAAATTGTTCCTTTGTTCTTCTCATGTTATTTATATACATAGTTGTAGCAACTATATTTTTATGTAATATCTCAACACCTTTTGGCGTTCCTGTCGTGCCACTTGTATATAAAATTATAAATCGGTCATCTGCATTAACTTTAATACTTACATCTTTAGTATTATTAATTTTATCTATATATTGTTTATCATCAATACATACAATACTGCCTTTAAAATCACTACTGATTTTAGATTTATATTTCAAAAGTGTAAACAACACTTTTGTCCCACTATCTTGTAGCATAAAATTAACTCTATCATCTGGATATGCTGGGTCTATAGGCATATATGTAGCACCTATTTTAATAGTTGCAAATGGAAGAATAGTTGTCATCTCATCCCTATCAATAAGGATTGCTACAACATCTCCTCTCTTTACATTAGATTCAATTAGAAAATTAGAATACTTATTAGACTCTATTCGTAATTCATCATAAGTTAAACTATTGTTTTTTGCCACTACAGATAAATTGTTCTTCCCATTTAAAATACTTCTATTAATCAGTGAAACTATAGTTTCATTTTCATCATATTTAAGATTTTTGCCAAAGAAACTATTAAGTTTAGATTCTTCTTCTTCATCTACTATATCTATTTCTTTAAATGTTTTTTTCAAAAGAAATTCATTAACAACTTTGACATACGAATTAACAAAACTGCTTATTAAATCTTCTGAATAATAATCTGCCCTATATAATAAATGAACTTGATACTTATTTTTATTATTCATTAAGATTTCAAATACAAGTTTACTTTCTTCAATGTGGTTAGAATCGTATATTCTTTTTGTCTTTAATCCTTTATCACTCATAAGTTCAAAGTCAGTAACATTATCTTGATAGGCAAAATTGATTTCATTTCCTATACCATATTTATCTGCTAAATCAGTAAATGACAATACATCTTTATTACGCAAATCTCTTATTGCATCTGTATATTTATGTAATAAATCTTTAATACTATCATCATTGTTATATGAAAATACAAATGGCATAGTTTTTATAAACATACCATATGTGCTTAACACATCATTGTTTCTTCCATGGTAAACCATATTAGAAATTATATTTTTAGTAGCATTAAACTTACATAATGTGAAAGTAAATGCAGTTAAGAAAAAAGATGTTTTAGTAATTTTAACATCTGAAGTATTTAGAAAATCATCAAGATTTAATTCAAAATCTTTTATAAAAATTCCAGATTTTGGGTTGTCATCATATTTATCTCTTAATATTAAATTATCTGTTTCAATTCCATTAAGTAGGTTGTCATAATATTCATACTCTTCATTTCTCTTATTATTATCTATAACTTTGTTTACACTTAAATATTTAAAGAAATCCATTGTTTCCAAATCTAAATTACCTGTATCATATGCTTTTTCAATATCTTTAAATATTTCATTTATAGTAGTACCATCACAAATAATATGGTGCACATCTTGGAAAAAATATGTGCCATTATTAGTTTCATATATTTCAAAACGAGCAAGGGAATCATTTAGTAAATCAAACTTTCTAACTAACTTTTCTTCATCAATATTGTTTGTTTTTATAATTTTAGGTTCTATTGCCTTTCCATCATATGTCAAATATAAATTACTATCTTTATCATCAAACAACAACTTTGCACTTAAAATTTTTCTCTTTGCTATAACAGTTTTTATAGCAGAGAGAAATTTATTTATATCAATATTTTGATTAAGTTTTACAATAAAAGGCAAATTATATTTTGTTGATTTTTCATTTTTTACTTCTTCAATATAAATGCCTAATTGGATTTTACTTGCTAAAACTTTTTCCATAATAACTCCCCATATTATTTATATAAAATCATAAATATTTAGTTATAGTTAAAACATTTTTATTATCTTTCCGTTCATATTCATATGTATCAACAATGTTTTTAGTAATATGAATGCCAAAACCTCCAATATTTCGTTTGTCTACACCTTTTAATATATTAACTTCTCTCATTTTTGTTGGGTCAAATTCTTTACCTGAATCTATAAAACTAATTAATAATCTGTCAATATTCATATCAATTTCAACTCTCGCAATGAAACTATTTTCAGAATTATTTGATTTATCATATGCATAATCACATATATTCACAACAATTTCTTCTATACAGACTTCAAGTTGACTTATAATGTTATTATATATTTTGTTATCAACATATGCTGTCTCAAGTGACTCCTTTATGAACTCATCAACTTTATCTACACTTTCATAAACAGCATTAAACTTTCTTTCATTGATTAATATTTTACTGTTATTAACATCTAATTTTTTAAACTTAAAGCATAACATTGTAATATCATCATATTGCTCTACTCCCACTGAAAAATCAGTGATTTTTCTTTCTATATTTTGTACAATACTTTTTGTATCTATAGGTCCTATTAATTTAAGTTCATTTATAAGTCTTTTTATACCAAATAATTCATTGTTTTTACTGATTGCTTCTACTACTCCATCAGTATATAAAAACAATACATCTCCATCTTCTAAATAAAATTCTTGCTCACTATAATTATTATACTCATCCAACCCCATAGGTGCTGATCTTACTTCTTTAATTAATTCTACATCATTGTTTTCTTTTATAATGATAGAATCTTCATGCCCAGAATTAGTATATACAACTTTTTTTGTCTTTAAGTCTATACAGTATAATGCTATTGTAACAAAATAACATTCTTTATTCTTTTTGCATAGTTCTGCATTGACATATGAAAGTATAACTCTTGGACTCTCTGATAACTTAATTGCATTATTTAAAAGTGTATTTGTTTTTGCCATAAATAGTGCTGCTGGCATACCACTTCCTGAAACATCTGCAATTATTAAAAATAACTTGTTATTCTTAATAATGTAATTGTAAAAATCTCCACCTACTTCTGTTTCAGGCATATTTTCAGCATAAATTTCTATATCTTTTCGTTTACTAATGTTAGAAAATTCATGCGGTAGCATATCTTTTTGTATTATGCTCGCTTGCTTTAATACTTCTGACATTTCTTTAATTGGAACTTCAAGAGTTTTTGATATTCTTTTTGCTAAAAAAAATTGAATGATTATTATTAAAGAAGCAAATACTAAAACATAAATATACATATTTCTAAATGCCAGTGATACAACATTTATCAATGTATCATTTTTAGTATTTATAAGGGTTTGCAGTTTATTAATGCCTTCTTTTAATCTATTTTCTCTTATAGACACATATAATGTAAAATTTGTATCTTTAATTTTTTTATAAAAACACCTATACTCATTTCCATTATACATGTAACTTCCATTTCCAGATTGTGATAATTTAGTATCATCTAAGAACTTAAATATTGTTCCTTCTTTAGCAATCTCTTCATCAAATAATTTATCTTTTATATTATAAATTATATTACTATTTTCATCAGATATAAATATATTAACGCCGTCAGGAGACTCTAAATTACTATCACTAAACGAATCTATATATATATCAATTGCAATTACCCCTTTAGTTACTCCGTTTACTTTAAATGATTTTTCAACTGATATAACATCTTGATGACTCAATGCATCATTATACGCATTATCAAAAATAATACTATCTGTTGCAATCGTTTTTTTGTACCATTCATCATTTTTATAATCTAATTCATTTCCAGAATAATGCAAACTTTTATTGAAATCGTAATTTGATGCAATAATTGCAACTCCATTTTCAGTCATTATCAAGCAATTTCTTTCCTGCACTGCATCTTTTATTGTTAATAACAAATTGTCTTCTAAATCGCATAGTATTCCAAGTTCTTTTTTTACTTCATCATCATTTTTATCAGCACCAACTTGAAAAAAAACTTTAATTTTATTGTCATCTTTAAAAAAACTATTTTGCTTATTTTTGTCCATATAATCATTAGCAATATCTAAATAATAGTCTTTATCTTTATCATAACTTTCATACTTTAGTGTTAAACTATCTGATAAATATCGCAAATCTGATTTTAATTGATTTAGAATATAAGTAAATGCATTTGCCTCAATATCAACATAATTTTTAATAAATGCATTATCATTTTCATTAACCACATCTTTAGACACTTCATTCACATCATTACTAAACTCTTGAAATGAATCACTGATATTGTCTTTAATCCTTTTTGTCTCAATTCCAAATACTAAAAGTATAGCGAATGAAAACAATAAAACAAATGCCAATAAATATAAAAAAAAATGGCTCCCTAATTTTTTTAATGATGATGGCAATATTTACCTCTTTATATTTAAAATATAGATAAACCCAGTTACATTTAATATGTTCATAACATCATCATTTACATTAATGATTTCCAAACTTTTCCCAACTGTTTTTAATTCTTTTTCACTTGCAATCAAAATTCTAAGACCAGCCGATGAAATGTATTCAAGGTTTTTAAAGTCTATCACTATGTTCTTTTTCTTCTCAATTTCTTTGTTCATCTCCTCTTCCAAAATTGGAGAACTTAACTTATCAAGTCTTCCCTCCAAAAGTATTGTGATTTTCTCATCATTTTCATTTTTTGTTATTGTCATAATCGCTCCTTTCTATTTATGCAATAATAATTATAATATACCATCAATTATTAAATCATCTAAACTACATGTTTCACCAGTTTTATTGTCAATTACAGTATATCTCTCTTTTTTGGTTCTATTAATAACTTTTGCTTTATCTTTAACAAATATATATAAATATTCATGTGCTAATAATAAAAAATTATATTTTAAACTACTTGATTTCCAATAACCTGTCGCTTTACAATTATGCTGTTCTTTTATAATGATTTCTTTTAATTTAAACCCAGCATTTAAAAAAATTTTCATTACTCTATATCCAAGTGGTATAACCCTTCCATTTTTACGAGTATCACCGATTAATATGGCACAGTATTTATCATCTTTAAGAACTCTAAAACTTTCAGTAGCAACTGGTTTCATTGCATCAATAAAATCATTAACTTTTAATAACGACAAATCATTTTTTATTCCATCACTATATTTTATAATATTTGCATATGGTGGATGCGTACATATTAGATCTATTGATTTATCTTTAATTTTAGATAAATTTTGTGCATTTCCTTTAATCAAAGTAATATTTCCAGCCTTTGGAATATCAAAATCAATAACTTTTTTACACAACTTTATTGCTTCAGAATTTATATCAATCCCAATACAATTTCTATTCAAAAGTTTTGCTTCGACTAATGTAGTTCCACCACCAACAAATTGATCTAACACTAAATCTTTTTCTTTAGAGTATCTTAACAAAATGTTTCTTGGGATATATGGCGACCAATTTCCTCTATAATTCGGATTATGAGTCGCCCAACTACCTCTTTCTTTAAATGACCAAATGGTAGTCATTTCTTGCTCAAAATTATCAGGTTCTATTTTAATTTTACTCTTTTTAGCCATTAATAATCTGTTCAATTATCCCTTCTTTCAAATCTTTAATATTATATAAATGTTCTAACACATTAAATGTTTCTTCTAAATTGTTTCTTGCACTTATCCACCCTTTTCCATCAGTAAACCAAACAAACTTAAATTTTTTTATGTGCTTTGATTCTTCTGCTATTTGTTTATAACTTCTTGCAGTTTCATTTAGTTTTGAGCCTCCACTTGCATAAAAGTTTGTTTCAATTCCATATATAATATTTTTTGTTTTAATTACGAAATCAAATCTTTTTTCAGTTTTTCCATTATTTGAAACTTTTGACAAATCTATGTTCCATCTTTTTTGAATATCACTAATATACATTTCTTTAAAATAATTTTCATTTTTGGCAAATCCTGCTTTAATTATATATGATTCAACTAAATTTTCCATCAAATGACCACCACGGTTTTTTCTTCCATTTGAATCAAGTCCTGTTTCAATACCAGTAACATAGTCATATAAATTATTTATAATATGATTATGTAGCAAGTCAAAAAGTCCTGTTTTTTCCATAAAATAGGAATACTGTTTTACATCATTAATAAAATCTTTAAAATTATAAACTATTTTGCCATTTTCATCCATTGCAGTTATTTCTTTTTCTCTTACTGCAATTAGTATTGGAATACATTTAATAACTTCTGGATATTTATTTAGTATGTTCTCAAAATCATTTCTTATATTTTTACTTCCTATCAATGAATTTAAAATATTTAATTCTACTTTCATATCATTTACATTAGAATACACTTTTTCAAAGTCAACATAGTAATCATAACTTGCGATTGTATCTGTAAATGTATTTAACCACTTTTCAAAATCTCTTTTCATTTATGCACCTAATAATTTGCAACTAATAGTTCTGTAATAGTCCCCCTATTTGTTCCTTTTGAATTTATTACCCTTTTAGCATTTATTCTTTTAATGTTATACTTTTGATATAATGTATCAAAAAAATTATCTTTTTTATCTGTATTTTTAGGATCTGAATTACTTAAAACTATTTTTGCACCTTTATCATTTATTCTATCAATAAATCTGCCTAACCTTAGTTGATCATTGTCATCAAATTGTTCTTTTGTGTATGATGTAAATGACGAGGAAATAGTTAATGGTCTATAAGGTGGGTCAATATATACAAACGTTTTACTATCAATAAACTCTTCGCATTCTTCATAGTCACCACATTTAATTATAACATTTTTAAGCATTTGATTTATTTTAATTAAATTGCTTTCATCACAAATAATAGGTTTTTTATATTTCCCTTTTGGCACATTGTATAGTCCTTCACTATTAACGCGATATAGTCCATTAAAGCAAGTTTTATTCAAGAAAATAAATAATGCTGCCTTTATAATTAAGTCATTTTTTTTACATTTTTTTATCAACTTATTATAATCATTCCTTTTCATAGAATATATTTCTTGCCTTTCTTCTTCAGAAATATCATTATATATTCTCTCCCATTTTTGTAAAACTTTAATTAATTCATCAACATTATTCTTAATCTGACAATACGTATTTATAAGTTCTCCATTTATATCATTTATTAATACCTCTTGAAGATTATAATTCTTTAAAATATCAAACAAAACCGCACCGCCACCAACAAATGGCTCACAATATTTTTCAAATTTAATTGGATATTTCAATCTTATTTCGTTAAGTAATTGTGTTTTTCCTCCAGCCCATTTTACGAATGGTTTACACATACTTCTATATCCCTTTGTAATAAATATTTTTTTTACAAAATGTCCTATTTATCATTATACTCTTTTAGTGCCTCTTTAATTGCTACTATGCCACTTGTGAGGCTTGCTATGTCTGATGGCACAACAATTTTTGTTGCTTGCCCTTTAGCAAGTTTTTCAACTGACTTTATCGCTTCAAGTTTTATATAGGCATCTGATGGTTTTTGTTCATTGATAAGTTTTACGGCTTCTGCTTCGGCTTTAGCAACCATCTCAATTGACTTTGCCTTGGCTTCCGCTTCCATAAGCATTGCATCTCTTTTTCCTTCAGCAACAGTTATATCTCTTTGGCGAATTGCTTCGGCTTCAAGGATAGTCGCTCTTTTTTCTCTTTCTGCTTTCATTTGTCTATCCATTGCCTCTTTTATTTCTGCTGGTGGAATTATGTCTTTAATCTCAATACGAGTAATCTTTATTCCCCATACATCTGTTGCTTCATCAACTTCTTTTAGAAGATGACTATTGATTTTATCTCTTGCTGTTAAAAGTTCATCAAGTTCCATTGTTCCAACAATATTACGAAGTGTTGTTGCTGTGATTTTTTCAATGGCATCTACACCATTTTGTATCATATATGTATTTTTATAACTATCAAAAACTTTACAATAAACTACTGTGTCAATCTTCATAGTTACATTATCTTTTGTGATAACTGATTGAGGTGGGAAATCATGAATGTGCTCTTTTAAACTCACACGATTTCTTATGGTTTGAATAAATGGCAACTTAAAATTCACACCAGCCTTCATAGTTTTATGATATTTGCCAAGCATCTCAACTATTACCTCTTGCTTCTCTGGCACAATTACAAGCCATGACAAAATAACCATAATAATGAATACTACAACTACTACTGAAAAAATACTTCCATACATAACAAGACCTCCTATTAGCAATATAAAATTAATTAATTATTCTTACTTAACAAATAATTTTTATCCACTATGATTGCTGGTCTAAATCCATAACCCTTATCAAGAGTAGATTTAATACTTTTTAATGTAGCACTAGTCATACAAACATTTGTGTATTCAAAAATATATTTATCTTTCTTTGTAGCTGAATCTACATTAAAATCTCTTACTACATACCATGCCTCACCATATTTTTTTGATTGCTTTTTCACACCATTTGCTAAGGCATATTCAGTTGGTTTTCCCATTATAAATTCTTCTTTTTTATAATCATACAAATCAGCATCTTCTATACTTATCAAAAATACTTTATCATTAGTATCATTTGCACCTTGATACTTTGATCTAATATAATTCCCAGATTGTCTATAATCTACAACCAATGCCATATTCTTTAATGTGGCTATTTGTATATGATTTCTCTCATCATCTGAAAATGCTCTATCCATAAACTTGCCATTAGCAAATTTTCGCATATTGGATTCTTCCCACGAACGATATATAACATCATCTTCTGGAATATATTTATCTATAACATTTTCACAAAATAGTAAAACTTTATCGCCAAAATCTGATAACATATACCAGTACAAATCCTCTTTACCATTAGACAGTATATTATCTTGCTCATAACTACCATATCTAAACTTGTCACCTATATTTAATGTAAAAGTATCATTCTTTATCAATATATTATTATATTTTTCATTAAATTTCTTGGTGTCAATGCTTATCAATGGTCTAACACCTGCATATTTTGTGATATGTTGTTTTTCCGTATTCACATCTTCAAAAATATATATCATCCCATCTTCGTGAACACTCAATAAATGCTTAATTCCACCCAGTAACGTACTTGTCTTTATAAAAAATGGCTTTGGAAGTGCCCCATATTTATAATTTGGAAAATATTTATGATACTCTTTTGAAGACAATATACTTACTTTATTGCCATATTCATCGATTTTTAGTAAATTTAAGTCATCTATATCAAAATTTTTAATGTATTCTTCATTAAGATATTTACATATATTTGAATTTTCAAATCCATTTTCTTCATTATTTTTATTATCGTATTCTACATTAATATCCTTTACATCGTAAAGTGATAACAACATAGAAGTATCATCATTAGATTGTAAAACAATCCACTTATTACTATCTTTTCCAAAGTCTACAATTTGATATTTGCCTTTTATTCTATCTAAAACTTCTTTTTTATTTTGAACGGTATTCTCTTCATTATAAGGGTGTAAAACTAATTTCCCATCATTGTTCGTCATTTCTTCTTTTATAGTTAAAACTGGATTATTTAGAATTTCCAAGTCGGCATCTGCTTTATAAAACAAAATCTGTGTTCTATCATCTATTTCATCTTTGCTAAATGTAAATACAATTTCCTCTTCTTCTTTAGTTTTCAATTTACTCTCATATTCATTTTTTGCTCTATAATAGTTTTCAGTGTGACTTTCATTAGCAAGCCCTTCATATATATAAATTTGTTTATTTGATAATGACAAAAATTTTTTACTATACAGTAACCAAAATTTTTCAAATTTCTCATTATTTTCATTACTTACTTTTGCAATATCATTCAATATATCATACTTTAATAACACTTTACTATCTATCATAAATATATTATCAATTTTGGCTTTGACTCTTACTTTGCTATCACTAAAAACTGCTTGACCGCGAATCCAATTATCTTGCATTACATTTAAAAAATCTTCATAAAAATCATCAAAATCATGAATCACATTTTTATCTAAATATTTAAGATATAACTGATCATCTTCGAGTCTATTCCCTGACTCAAATGTAATTATACTATCAAAATCTTCTAGTCCTTTTATTGATAAAGTTTTATCAATTGCCCGTAATTTACCACTAGCTTTATCTCTATAAATATTAGTAACTACCCTTACTTCATCTCCAAGCGACAAATCTTTCCATTTTTCATCAAAATGAAATTCATTAATACTATTAATATCTGGATAATCTGGTATTCTAACACTAATTTCAAATTCTTTGTTGTCTTTTGTCTTACAAGTTAAAACAATATTATATAAACTAATTTTTTTGAACGAACCAAGCAACTCAACATTCATTGCACACTTTATTTTGCCCATATTACAATCAAATGTCTTTAAATATTTATTGCCATCTAAATACAATACTGCTGTATCTAAATCTTTTTTTCTACTCACATTATAATTATAGAAAAAGCTAAGTGCAACTATCAATATAAATATCGGTATCATTACCTTAAGTAATAATCTTTTATTCATCAAAATTTTTCCTCACATATTCTATTGCATTTTTATATCTCTTATAATCTCCTCCAATATATTCATATGCAACTCTTACAAAACTATTTTTATCAAATATCAAAATAGATGGGCATCCAGCATTTCCCACTAAATATAATCTATTTAATGAATTACCAGCATCAAGTAAAGGAAAATGGCAGTTTCTTTCAGCCATCCATGATACATATTCTATCTTGCTGCCAGGCATTAGATAACCATACACCAATACATCTTTTTCATTTTTTCCATATTCATCATACAATGTTTGCAATGCCTTATAACCTTCTCCTCCTTGTATTGGATAAAGCATTATAACTTTACCTTAATGCTTATATAATTCAAATTCATCTTCATCATGTTCATAGTTTCTTTGCTTAGCCTTAAAGTTTTCTCCTTTTACATTGATATAATTTTGCATATTGTATTCCATTTTTAAGCTTTCTACTGAAATTTTTCCACAAGCATATATGTTTAAAGCCGATATTACTATAGATAAAATTAATAATACTTTTTTTATCATTGTAAAATCTCCTAAAACTCTATACATAATTTAATTATACTATAAAAGATTACCAATCAAGCACGGCTTCATTTGCATGTTCATATATAAAGTCACGACGTTCGCCTACTTCTGACCCCATAAGCATCTCTGTAACTTTTGATGCTACTCTTGCATCTTCTATTTCCACTCTTTTTAACACTCTATTGTCTGGATTAAGTGTTGTTTCCCATAGTTCTTGTGGGTCCATCTCCCCAAGTCCTTTAAATCTTTTAATCTCATAACTGCCATCTTTATGTTTTTTCTTATAGTCAATGAGCGCTTTTTCATCATATAAGTATTCTTTTTCACTTGATTTCCCTTTTGGTATAGCGGCATAAAGTGGTGGCATAGATACATATACATGTCCTTCATTTATAAGTTCTGGCATAAATCTATACAAAAAAGTAAGTAATAAAGTATCAATGTGTGAGCCATCAACATCAGCATCTGTCATTAATATTATTTTATCATAGCGAAGTTTACTTATATCAAAATCATTTCCATAGCCTTCACTAAAACCGCATCCAAAAGTATTTATCATAGTTTTTATTTCAGCATTCGCAAGAACTTTATCCATAGATGCTTTCTCAACATTTAAAATTTTTCCCCTAAGTGGAAGGATTGCTTGAGTATTTCTATTTCTACAATTTTTAGCCGAACCACCAGCCGAATCTCCCTCAACTATAAATATTTCACATACACTCGCATCTTTACTTATGCAATTTGCGAGTTTGCCATTTGAATCAAAAGAGAATTTGGATTTTGATAAAAGATTGGTTTTGGCTTTTTCTTCTGCCTTCCTAATCTTTGCAGACTTCTCTGCTTGGGCAATCATTGCTTTTACATCTTCTACATTTCTATCAAAATATCTTTCAAGTTGCTCACCAACAACTTGAGCAACTTGTTTTGATACATCTTGACTTGCTAATTTAGTTTTAGTTTGACCTTCAAATAATGGGTCAGGATACTTTATGGCAACTATCGCTGTCATTCCATTTCTTGTATCTGGACCAGTAAAGTTTTCATCTTTTTCTTTTAGATTTCCAAGTTGTCTTGCATAACTATTTAGTAATTGAGTAAACTTCGTTTTAAAACCAATCAGGTGCGTACCACCTTCTTGAGTGTAAATATTATTACAAAAACCTAATATGTTTTCTTCAAAGGCATCTATAAATTGAATTGCAACATCTACTTCAGTTTTATCCACTATACCTTTAAATGTAATCTCTTTGGTAACAGTTTTCTTTCCTTTATTTAATTCTTTAATAAATGCACTTAAACCTTCAGGTTCATGATAATCTATAATTTCTGGTGTTTTATTTGTCAAATCTTCAAAATGAATGTGTAGATTTGGATTTAAATAACAAGTTTCATGAAGTCTTGATTTAATCCAATCTATCTTAAACTTTGTGTGTGTAAATATTTCTGGGTCTGGTGAAAAATTAATCATAGTTCCAGTATGTTTACTTTTACCAACTACAGGTAATTTACCTTTAACTAACTTGGTAGTTGGTTTACCTCTCTCGTATGTATCTTTATAAACATTACCATCTCTACTCACTTCAACAATCATACGTTCAGAGAGAGCATTGACAACTGAAGAACCAACACCATGAAGTCCACCTGATGTCTTATATGTTTCATTATCAAATTTACCACCAGCATGTAATGTAGTAAGAACTACTCTGACAGCCGGTAGCCCTGATTTATGTAAGTCAACTGGTATTCCACGACCATCATCCACAACTGTGCAAGAGCCATCTTTTTCAATTCTAACTGCAATATTATTACAAAATCCGGCTAAATGTTCATCAACTGAATTATCTAAAATTTCATAAACCAAATGATTTAGTCCCTTTTGACCCACATCACCAATATACATTCCTGGGCGTTTACGGACTGGCTCTAAACCTTCCAATACTGTTATATTTTCTGCACCATAATTTTTATTTTTATCAGACATTTTTACCTCTCTAAATCAATGCACATAAAACATATTAGCACTTTGCTAATTATTGCATAATTGCTATAATGTAAAAGATTATACTATATATAGTGTTATTTTTCAAGTAAATATACTAACTATAAATAGTCAAAAAAAAACCAGATTACCGTTAAAACTTTATTGATACCTAGCATTGCTAGGTGGGTCACCTAATTGATGCTTTTAGTATCCTGTGAAAACTATAAAGCCCAGGCCCGCTAGCCACACCAATACTCGGATGCCCTTTAAAAAATTGTAGGTTCAATAAAATATTTTAACGAATAACCCAGTATAAAGCAGATTACGGGAGTCGAACCCGCCTCTTAGCCTTGGGAAGGCCACATAATACCGATATACTAAATCTGCATAAATTAACTTCTTGGAGTAATTATATTTGAAGTAGTACTTTCATCTTCTACTAATGCATTACTTAAAAGATATACTAAAAACTTATCATAATGAACTAAATGAATATGCACATTATCAGTTGACAACTCTAACTTTAGATTACCATTTTCATCATCATACATAGGGTTTGGGTCTAAATAATAAGTTTGAATATTATCTGCATAATCTTTAATAAACTCATTTACATGGTTTACGTTTTCATTTGTTAAATGTAACTTAGTAGGGTCAAGCACATCAGTCACATGAAGATTTGCTATTAAATAAATAATTGCTTGTGGTTGTAATTTTTTTATTCTATCAATTGTTTCTTTATACTGTTTTTTATGGCTGTAATAATTTGTTTGTAAATTATTTATTCCAAGCATTATATATATTTTATCAAATTTATGATTGGTTAGCAAGTCATATAATTTAGTTTTTCCTATAGGTGCTACATCATCTTCATTTTCAAATATATTAAAAACTGAGGCTGAAGTATAACAGAAATACATCGCCTCAGGAATTTTCATATAAATCTCAAAACCAACCATCCTTGAGTCTCCTATAAATAGAGTATTCTTAAAATAATCTAAAGAAACAGTTTCAACTTTCAATTTCTTTTTCGTAAATACAGTGTCTTCAAAATTATCTTCATCAATAATTTCTTCACTTGTAGGCAACTCTATTAATTGTTCATTATTACCAGTACTATCATCAATGTTATCATTAATAAATGTGTTATTTAAATCAGTTAATTCAATACTTTCATTAGTTGAATTGCTGATTGATACCTCTGCTTCAGTACTGTTTGTTAATTCATCAACAACATCATTACTATAAAACTTATTTAAAGTATTTTTTATATATAAATATGAATTCTTTGGTAAGTTATCTATAATATTTTTAAAATTACTTTTAGTGAAAACACTAAAATATAAGTTTTCAAGAAAAATGAAAACAATTAAAATAATTGTTGATATAATATTATTAAGAATATGGTATTTTTTCTTTTCTATATTTTTCATATCAAAATGTAAAATATTTAAACAAATCTGAATTAGTCACATTAATCATATAACAAGATAACACTATTAATATTATAGTTATGATAACCATAATATATCTACAATTATAAATTTTCATAAATAATAATTTAGGAATATGTGTCATAAATAATAATCCCACTATAAAAACTTTATAATATGACTTTAAAATAGATTCAAAATCTCTTAAACTTTTTATAGTTGAAAAATCTATAAGTTTCAAAATATATAATTTAAGATTATTGATATTTTCTATTGAAAAAATCAAAAAAGTGAATGGAATTAACACTATTACGATAATTCGACCAATGATGTCACATTTTTTATATACTTTAAGCAGTAGTGTCTTTTCCATTATAATTATTATGCAAACTAACATTGCCCATAATAAATAATTAATTTTAAATCCATGCCACAATCCTGTTAATAACCATACAACTACTATATTTACAATTTGTCTATAAATATTTTTATGGTCACAATGACCTCCTAATGGTATATAGACATAATCTCTAAAAAATTGACCAAGTGTTATATGCCATCTTCTCCAAAATTCAGAAACTGATTTAGATAAAAATGGTAAATTGAAATTATCAGGTAATACTATACCTATTGATTTTGCAATACCTATAGCCATAAGGGAATATCCTGCAAAATCAAAATAAAGGTTCATCGTATAACTATACATTCCCACCCAAGCAGTAAATATTGATATACTTTCGTATCCATATACATTTATGGTATTTATGATATTATAAATATTATCTGACAATATACATTTTAATGACAGTCCTATAGCAAAAATATAAAGACCTTTTAAAAAATTGTCAAATGATATATCTTTATTGCTATAAGTCTTTTCAAATAAATCATATCTTGTAATCGGTCCAGAAAGAAGTTTTGGGAAGAATATAATATATTGAGCAAATCTTAAAAAACTAATTTTACCAAAATTATTATTATTTTTAACATCTATAAAAATTGATATATAGTGGAACACATAAAAACTAAGTCCTGCAGGCATAGTATTTAAGAACAGTCCAGATTTTAGAATGACAATGACTAATATATTAAAGAAAACAGAAATATATAACTTTA
The DNA here is from genome assembly GCA_017934175.1 of Lachnospiraceae bacterium. GTDB lineage: Bacteria > Bacillota > Clostridia > Lachnospirales > Lachnospiraceae > UBA3633. The sequence goes on from JAGBKB010000036.1 coordinate 86,727, forward strand.
TACTTTTTATTCTATTATCACTCTCACTAAATATATTATATAAAAATAGGTAATTAATTATAGTAAGTATAATTAAAATATAAACATTTATTACATTATTTAAGTTCCCAAATATATAATATAATATACTAAATAAAAAAATAATAACATTTTTAAAATTGTCTCCCGCTATAAAATAAGACAAAAAAAATGTTGGTAAAAATAAAAATATGAAATTTAAATCACTAAATATCATTTATAACTCTTTCACCTGCAACATATCCAGTTGTTGCAGCAAGTTGAATATTAAATCCTCCGGTTAATGCATCTATATCAATAACTTCCCCTGCAAAATAAAGTCCCTTAATTTTTTTACTCTCCATTGTTTTAGGATTTATCTCTTTAACATCTATCCCTCCACGAGTTATTATAGCCTCGCTAAAACCTCTTTTGCTCGTAAGTGTAAAATCAAAACTTTTTAACAAAAAAATAATTTTTTTCCTTATTTCTTTATTTATTTCAGAACAAGTAATCTTGTTTAAATCATAATTATTAAATATTAAACTTAATCTCTTTAAAAAAACATCAATCATAGATGATGGCAATATGCTGGATAATATATTTTTAAATAATTTTGTTTTGTTTGTATCAAGTTCTCTTAAAAGTCTATCTTCTAACTGCTTCTCATTTAACGCTGGTTTTAAATCAATAGATAATCTTAAATTACTTTCATTATAACTATTTGTTATATTATCTTCATCAAATTTTAAGTCTACGTAACTACTTGCAGAAATTATAATAGGTCCACTTACTCCAAAATGTGTAAATAACATCTCACCAAAATCTTTGTATATAGACTTATTCGCTTGATTTTTTATATCTATAGACACATTTTTTAGTGTAAGTCCCTGCATTGATTTACAATCATCAACTTCTAATACATTAAATGGCACAAGTGATGGAGACTGATTAATTACATTTATATTCATTTTTTTTGCAAATCTATATCCATCTCCTGTAGAGCCTGTTGATTTATACGACAAGCCGCCTGTTGCAATTATTACTTTGTCAGCAATAATTTTTTCTTTGTTATTGGTTGTAATTTCAAATATTCCGTGATTATCCAAATTATTATTACTTTCATTTATATTCTTGATATCTACAACTTCTGTATTTAGTTTTACTTTAACCTTATTTTTCTTTAATTGTTTTTTTAATGCATCAATAACATCATAAGACTTATCACTGATAGGGAACACTCGATTTCCCCGCTCCACTTTTAGTGGGCAACCATTTTCTTCCACAAGATTTATAAAGTCAGTATTTGAAAAATCAGTATATGAAGAATAAATAAACTTTGAGTTTCTTACTATGTTTTTAACGAAGTCCTCTTTTATACAATTATTAGTTAAATTACATCTTCCTTTTCCAGTAATAAACATTTTTTTGCCAAGTTTTTCATTTTTTTCAATTATTAAAATATTTGGCAAATTGTTATTGCTTTTATCATATAATAATGCAGTTTTAGATGCTCCAATAGCCGCAAGCATTCCTGCTGGGCCACCACCAATAATTACTAATCTCATCTCATTAAAAAGTTATTTTATAAATTTTCATTTATTTCACTAATGCCATCATTAATTATTTCTTGACTATTAGCATCTTTTTCATTATTTTCTGCAATTTCATCATCTGTAGTCACATCATCCTTAATAGGGACATGTAGAGTACATGCCATAAGAATAATTTTGTTGTATTCATCCTCTGGGTTTAGATTTTTACTCTTTAATTTTTCTTTATACTCTTTCCAATATAATCTTCTTTCGCTTTCAATAACTTCAGTCGCCTTTGAAAATCCAATATCTAACCTCATATCAATCGGTAGCCTATAATGAAATACACATTTCCCAAATACATCAAGTTCGCTTGACATATTTATAAGTTCTTCAATGCCAACCTTTTTTGCTTCTTTTATTAATTCTTCTGTCGTATTCGCTTCAGAATTAACACTTGCCGTTGCATACAATCTATCTATTAATTTTTTTATATTTTCTTTTCTTGCATTTAATCTAATAAGTTCTCTATCTTCTGAAGTCATTAAAATATCCCTCCAAAAAAATATTATTCTTTACTATCCTTACTATAGTTAAGATATCTAAAACCAAACATTGTTATATCATCAAATTGTTCTGCTGAATTAGCAAAATCGGCAACATCCCGTCTAACGCTTTTCAGTATTTCTTCTAAACTCTTACTTTTATTATTATTTAATATTTCAAGCATTTTTTCTATACCATATGCTTCATTTTTTTCGTTTGTTGCTTCAGGGACACCATCAGTGTAAAGGAAAATCTCATCACCTATATTAAACTTTATATCATACACCTTTGCTTTTATATTCTCAAAAGTAGCAAGTGGAAGTGAATGTTCATCTTTTAAAATCTCATAGTCACCATCAAATCTTTTTAATATAGGGAATTCATGACCATAATTTGCGCATTTCATAATTCCTTTTTCTAAATCAATAATTCCCATCCAAGCAGTGACAAACATATCGGCTTCATTATTTTTACATAATGCATTATTCGCTTTAAACATAATATCATCAGGTAGTGATTCTTTTTCAGCGTAACTTCTTATTATATTTTTTGCCTTCATCATAAATAATGCACCAGGTACACCTTTTCCAGATACATCAGCAATAACTAATGCAAATCTATTTCTTCCAACAAAGAAGAAGTCATAGAAATCTCCGCCAACTCCTTTTGCTGCATCCATAATAGCATATATTTCAAACTCATTGTGATGTGGGAATATAAAGTTATTTGGCAATGCTGAAAGTTGAATAGAACTTGCTAATTCTAATTCTTCCTTCATTCTAAGTTTTTCTTTATCTATATACCCTTTTAATGCACTTACCGTTTCATTTATATCATCAGATAAAATTGCAAATTCTTTAGAGTTTCTAACATTTACAACTTCATTTAAATCACCATCTGTGATTTTGGCAAGTGATTTATTGATATTTTGGATATCAACTACAACAGTTTTATTTACAACTATGGATATGACAAAATAAACTACAGCGACCATAAGTATTGCAAAAAAGATTGATTCATATGTTCGTGCATTTCTATACCAAAAAACTGAATTGGTTGATACAGCAATTATGCCAGTGTATTCACTTCCAAGCGAAATTACTTTACATATTGAATCATTTCCATAAAATGAATACTCAAATACATCTTGGTTAATTTTTGTTTTATAAAATCTTATATCATCAATAGTCATCACACTATTCTTCTTATAGCCATATATTATTCTTCCTGCATTATCATATATAGAAAATATTCCATTACTTCCTATGTAAGTACTTGACCTGATTCTTTCACGTTTCTCAAATCTATCTCTTAACTCATCAGACATTTGCTCAATTTCATATTTTACACTTTGAGTAGCACTTTGATTTTGTATAAAGAATGTTCCAACTACATGTGATAACATTAATATACACATTACTATAAATAATCTATTTTGAATTCTAGATGATATAGGTACTTCTTCTTTTACTTTTTTCTTGATAAAGTATTTCCAATCATCTGTAAAAGATATAATTGATATAGAAGCACCAGCAAGACCAATAGCAGAAAAAACTATCATAGGAATTGAACATGCATCAACAACATAAAATGCCATTGTCATATCATCTCTATGAGTTATAAGCACTACATACATATGAAAAACTTCCATAACTGCTCCAATGAAAAAAGCAGATGTAGGCTCTGGCTTTGAATCTTTATATACTTTTCTATTTAAGATAAATCCTAAAATACCAGCAAGAAATGTTGAAATAGAGCAGGCAACTCTTGTAAAATGTCCGACATTAAAATATGTTCCTGCAATATACCTTTCAACTCCACCAATAATTCCTGATATGACACCAGATAAAGGGTCAAAATAAAGTCCAGCAATTAAAGGACCTAAGTCTCTAACATTTAACATCATGTGACCATAATCAATTCCAAAATGAGTGGATAATATAGAACATATGCCAAAAACTAATCCAATCAAAATCTTTTGTGCAAGATTCATTTTTTTATTTCCGACACAAATCCATAAAATAATGGTCACTACAATATAACTAATGGTTACAAGTGACATTTTAACAATCATATTTGCCATATATATACCTTAAGATTATAATTTATTATTTAAATACATTTTTGCAACAAACAAACTGTTTCTATATGCATAGTATTTGGAAACATATCAACATTTTTAATCTTTAAAACTTTATAGTGACTTTCTTTACCATTGCATAATATATTAATATCTCGAGATAATGTGGCAGGGTCGCAACTTACATATATTATTTTTTTAGGTAAAACTTCATTTATAAAATCTATTGTGTTAGTATCTAACCCTTTTCTTGGTGGGTCTACTATAATTGTATCATAAGTATCATAATTTAGCACTATTTTTTTATTTAAATCATTTTTGGTTAAATCTTCACAAGAAAATGATACATTATCTATACTATTAATTTTAGCATTTTCCTTGGCATTTTCTATCGCTTTTTCTACTACATCTATTCCTTTAACACATTTTACTGATTTAGCAATATATAATGAAATTGTTCCTATCCCACAATATAGATCAAGAACTGATTCATCCCCACTAAACTCAGCAAATTCTATAATTGTATCATATAACTCTTTTGTCATATACATATTTATCTGATAAAAACTTTCAGGCGATATATGATATTTTATGTTTCCTATAGTATCTTCAATATATCCTTTCCCGCGAATAGTATAATTTTCATTTCCAAAAATTACATTATTATTATTTGTATTGATATTTATAGTTGAAGTTACTATGTCAAGATGCTCTTCATTTTTATTCTTTATATATTTGTTATAATAGTCAATAACTATATTGTCAAAACTTTTATATTTATCTATATTCTTTTTATAATTATTGTCATTTATAATATAAGTTATACTTACTTCTTTAGAAGTGTTTCCTCTCCTAAACATAACTTCTCTAAACAAGCCGTTGTTTGTCTTTTCATCATAAATACTAATATTAGATTTTTCTAATGAATATTTTATTGCTTCTAATATGATATTAGAGCCAACAAACCCAACTTCACACTTACTACACTCTATAATGTTATGTGTTCTTGTTGCATAAAACCCATATATAATTTTATTATTTTTATTAGCAAATGGAACTTGCATTTTATTCCTAAAATTATATATGTTTTTTGATTTTTTTATTCCATCATAGATTACTTTATTATTATCAGATTTGTCTATATTATCATCAAAATATTTTTCTATTGTTGAATCATACTCATTTAAATCTGTACTTGTAATATTTTTAAGATTTCCAATTTTTTTTAAGCAAGATAACACATAATTAATCTTGATATCAATCTGTTTGTCGTATTTAAGATTTAATAATTGACAGCCTCCACAAGAATTGGCTATATTACATTTTGAGTCTACTCTAAACTGTGATTTTTCAATTATATTAAGTACTTTTGCATAAATAACATTCTTATCTACTTTTGTTACTATAGTTTCTACTTTATCTCCAACTATACCATCTTTTACAAAAAAAACTTGGCCAGAAGATTTAGCAAGACCAAGCCCATCTTTTGTCATATCTATAATAGTTAGTTCAATTTTATCATTCTTTTTCAATTTCTAATAAATATAGTATGTCATAGTAACAAACACATACTTATAACAATTTAAATCCAAGCATAGTTATATCATCAAACTGTGGTGCCTCACCAACAAACTTATCTATATCATCTTTAATTGCAGGCAAAAGTTTTTCCATAGGTAATTCTGTATTCATTGTAAGGGCTTTTTCTAATCTGTCCATTCCATATAATTCATTATTACTATTAGTTGCTTCAGTTGCACCATCAGTATATTCAAATAGTATATTTCCTTTTTCCAAGAATAGTTCGCCACCACTAAATTTCATATTCTCCATACCAGCCAAAACAAAACTTGGTTTAATTTTTTCTGGTTTCCAAATACCATTTTTATAAATAAAAGGCATCTCATGGCCAGCATTTACATAAGTCACATGACCTGTTTCTACATTTATAACTGCTTCAAATGCAGTAATAAACAATTCTTCACTATTACTTTCACACAAAATATTATTAACATCATAAAATGTCTCATTAAGATTTCTTTTTAATGCAGTATGGTCTTTTATAAGTGTTTTACCTATAACCATAAATAATGCAGCCGGCACACCTTTGCCTGATACATCAGCAACAACCATTGCTAAATGCTTATCATCAAGTTTGAAGAAATCATAGAAATCTCCTCCAACTTCTTTTGCTGGATTCATAGTTGCATATATATCAAACCTTTCATCCCTTGGGAATGCTGGGAAAAGTGATGGAAGCATAGCCGCTTGGATATGTGTCGCAACATTTAATTCAGCACCTATTCTTTCTTTTTCTGCAGTTAAATTAGTTAAATCACTAATATAATTCTTTAATGATGTTGTCATATTATTAAACGAAGTTGCTAAATCCGTAACTTCATCATTGCCAATTGTTCTTGCCTTATAATCTAAATCGCCTTTACTAATTCTCTCAACATCATCATTTAATTGTAAAATAGGTTCAGTGATTTTTTTAGAAACATTTTTTGATAATTGCACTATCAAAACAATTAAAACAATTAGAATTATCAAAAATGCTTTAATCATACGTTGTATAGCATTATCAATATTATTAACTTCTTTTAAAACTAAAGTTTCTGGAATATACATACATAAGTACCAATCTACTATGTCAATTTTATCATGAGCACAAAATGAATTATTAATATACTCAACGCCTGCTGTTTCACTTAAAAGTTTATCGCTTATACTATAATATTGATTTTTTGAATCATGAATATTCTCAAATACCTTAGAGTTCTTATCAATATATGGTGTAGCAAGTATGTCTCCATTTGAGCCAACAATAAAAGCATAATCATCAGTGCTGCTTGAATCATAGTCAATATTTATAATAGTATCTTGCAAATCAGATACCAATATATCCATTGCAATTACTCCTACTAACTTACCATTATTATAAAATGGAGTTGAACAAGTAAAAGTTAATCCTCTTCCAAAGTAATCTTGTTCTACATCACCAAGTACTGTTTTTTGTTGTTCTTTTGCATTTATATACCAAGGTCTTTCTTTATAATTAAAATACAATTCTCCATCATCACTTAACTCTACTTGGCTGGCAAACTTATCATAACTAAACATAAACCCAGATTCTGTACCTAAATAAATTGAAGCAATTGTTTTGCCCTCTACTTTCATAAGAGGTTCCCACATAGATAAAACGCTGGAAACCCTACCCATTTCATCATCTATACTATCCAAATTAATGTTTTTACTCAAAATTGTTCTCTGTAAAGAATACTCATCTACAATACTTGTATCAATTTGCCCAACAGGTTTATATGTATAATTATTTGGATTCTCATAAATCATACCAAGGAAGTAAGAATTTGATTCCAAATATCCAATAAGTTTGTTTAACTCTTTTTCAGCCAATTCAACTTTATCAGCCATAATATATGCTGTATTATCTTGTAATTGCCTTACTACGGCTCCTGATGTTCTTCTTCTCATCAAAAACATAAATATAAATGTAATAATACTCATAACGATAATTGTTATAAGCGCAATCCATAACATAATACTTCTAATTCTTTTTTTAATTGGCTGTCTTTTCATAAAATACCTCTAAATAACAATATGAACTTTATTTTCTCCATAAATATAACTATAAAATGCAAGCAATGCTTTATGTTTTATTATATTAAGCCCAGCGATTGATGCTTCTTCTTCATTTTTCATTAGAATAAAAGGATTATATTTTTTTCCTATATATATAAATTCTATAGAAAAATTAACATCACAATTTGCTTTAATATCAATTACAGCATCAGGTAATTTGTTTAATATTCTTACATAGATTTCTTCAATTAAATTTTGAATGGTAAATATTTTTTTAAAATCAACATTTGCATTCTCTAATATCTCATCAACTTTTGAAACAAATATTTGAAATGATTCAGCATTGCTATCAAGTGTATATAATAAGTCATTTTTTTCTTTTATTCTTTCGCCATTTAAATATAGTGGCGGCAATATTGGGTCCAGATTCATAAGTCCTGCATAAATGATATTAATTGGGATGCCAATTAATATGTTCATCGAAATACTCCAAATTAGAATTTCTTCAAATGCTATAGAGTTAACTACAAATAACCCAATTGTTGCACATATCAAACTAAGAAAAGATATAATAATTATATAACGAATGAAATTTATTAAATATTTAAAATGAATCCTATGAGTGTATGATTGCAAATGCCACATGAACCATGCTCCAAGCCCCATTACAACAATAATAATTATTTCTTGTATAAAAAATATATTTCCAGTTTTTAAAAGTAAATGAGTTATTAAAACTGCTATCAATTCTCCAATCACTCCGTATAGTCCAAAGTTTAAACCTAAAGTAACTGGCAAAAAACTTTTAAGACCAACAAATGAATAGCATTGTAAAAAGTGTGTTACTTGGATAAAATAGTCAAAGCAAAAATAAATTATTGCTGATATATATATATATCTTAAATTTTTACGTATAAATCTAAATCTTATTCTCATTTTTAATCTTAATCTTCTTTAGTAAAAAATCATAAAAATTATCATCGCAGACCAATATTCCAAGTACCATCATTAAAGCGCCTAAAATCTTAATTGGTGTTATAAATTCATCTTTTTTTAAATATCCAAAATATTTAGATATATAGTTGCTGAAAAATAGTGTCATAACTATTTCACTTGCAAATATAAGAGATGTATTTATCGGTGGTACATAACGCTGAGCATACACTTGAATAACTGTATACATACCTCTTATAAAGAAGCCTATAAATATGATACTTCCCCAAAATAACGGTTCTTTTGGGAGTCTAAAACTTAATCCTTTTATCATAACTTCTATATACCAGCCTATAAATGCAAATATTGTAACAAATAATAACTGTCCCATAGAAAGTATAGCAGGGTTAGAATTTTTTGCAAAGTTTCCTGTTGTTATCACGTAAGAAGCCATAGCAATGTCTGAAATTAACAAAAATAAAATGTTTTTATTTATAAAGTTCTTTGCTTTTAGTTCAAGTATCATAAATACGCCGATTAAAGATAACAAAATGGCAATAATTATGTTTTTTTTAGGTAAAGTTTTAAAAACAATATATTCAATTATTGGAATAAAGATAAAATATGACGATAATACACTGGATACAACTGTTGTATCAACAGCACCAACACCTAAAAGTAAAAAAAAGTTAAATGCAAAAATTTCAACAGATAGAATTAAACTTTGTATAATATGACTTTTATCTATTCTAAAAAGTTCATTAAAAAAAACAAAAAATAATATCAAAAATCCAATTAGTGAAGTTATAAACATAAACTCAAAATCGCTTACATTATTTGGCACTCCACCTAAAAAAACATACTGTATACTTGTAAAAAAAGTTATTATTACAAGAGATAAATTTGCTTCTAATTTAGTAATATTTAAACCTCCGCAGCAATATATTTTTTTATATAAGTTGTTGGATGATATAATAGTTTCATATTTCTAAGTCCTTCAACTCCTAAATCTTCTTCAAGATTAATATATTTATATTTTTCTAAACATAATTTTGCAAATTCATTATTCAAGACCCTATAAATTCCTTTATACTTAATATTGCCTTTTTCAATTATTGCATCAACCATTTCTTCATTAAGAGCAGAGCCAACAATGAAACCTGCAATATTATTATCAACATAAACCACTATTCCAATAATCCTAAGTTCATCATAATTATTAAGTATAATATCAAGTGCTCTATTTTCAATAATTAATTGTTTATTAATTATTCGATTAGCATCCTGGTCAATCCAAAATCTGCCCAATTCTTTAATATTATTTAAATCATCTTTTTCAATCTCTTTGATAAGTAAATGATTATCATATTTTTTAAAAAATGACTTTACTTCATTTCTTTTGTTATAATATTTAGGTCCTAATAAGTGTGCGAGGTCATCAACATTGTATATGTACTCATATAATTCTCTATTTTCAGATATATTAAATCTATCTCCGCCTATAATTTTAATTTTCTCTTTTGCTTTATCAGTAATTGAATTAAATAATACTTTTTTATTATGGGATTTAGCATCAGTCATTATATTATCTATTGCTTTTCTCAATTTCGTTTCATCATTTAAATCTAACATTGGAAATAAATAAGTTCTATATTGACTATCACAAAGTCCATTCCTTAATACATATAGTGTTGAGTCCATCTCACAATAGTAATCATCATATTTATCTTTAAAACAATAATTTGATACGAAAGAATGTTGGCAAGACCCCTCACCAAATTTATAATAATACTTATCAATATCTTTCTTTCTATCTATGTTAATCTTTGAAAATTCTAACATCATATTATTTTATCACAATTTAAATTATAATAAAAGAGTAGATTGATGATTAATACTCTTTATTTTATACCCACTATATCTCATCAAATTCATCTCTTATCTCTCCAACTACCTCTTCAAGTATGTCCTCAAGAGTAGCAATTCCTACAGTTTTACAGTTAGTGCTTCTTACTATAACAATATTGGTATAGACTTTTTGCATCCTTCTAAATGCAGAAGATATCTTGACATTTTCATTTAAAAAGAAAGGTTCTCTCATTAGTTCTTCTATATTAAAGTCACCTTTTGACGCATTTTCAGTATCATCAACTACACCTTGGTTTATTCCTATCGCTTTAATCAAATCTTTTACATTGAGTATTCCAACTATATTATCAATACTACCATCTACTACGGGATATCTTGTATACTCATTGTTAATAAAAGTTGCCATCACTTGTTCATAAGTAGAATTAATACTAATAAACTTAACCTTTTCGTTTGGTACCATAACTTGTCCTAAAGTTTTTTCACCAAACTCCAATGCATTTTGTATAATATCCTTTTCTTCAGTTTCAAGGACACCCTGCTCGTGAGATAAATCTACCAATGTTTTTAATTCATCTTCAGAATATGTATCTATCTCTTCTTCAAGATTAACACCTAAAATATTGGCTATGCCATCTGACAATATATTAAGTAAAGAAACTATAGGTGATAAAATTATTAATATTAGTTTAATAAAATCAGCAAAAAATATAATTATATTTTCAGCATTTTTATTTGCTATTCTTTTAGGTGTTATTTCGCAAAAGATTAATATAACAAATGTAAGCACTGCTGTTGCTACAGCAAGAGGTATATTCTTTATATATATGGTAACAAGTAATGTTGTAATTGTAGTTGCAACAATATTTACAACATTATTTAAAAATAGCATTGTTGAAATTATTCTTTGTTGCTTATCTTGTAATTCAAGTACTCGCGATGCTTTTTTTATACCTTTATCAGAAAGTGTTTCAATTTTAACAAAATCAGTGCCAGTAATTGCAGTTTCAATAGCGGAAACAATAGCAGAAATAACAAGCATCAAAAAAAGAATTATAAACATTATTATCATTAACAGGTTATCATCCATATAAATATTATATCAAATAATTTTGAATTTTCAAAGTTCAAAATTTGTAATATTTCCTTTTTAATTAAGCATAGAATTTGAATAGAGTATAATTATCGTGGGTTTTAACAAATTATCCTATAAAAATTTGTTAAAAAAGTAGTACAAAAAAAGGAACACCTGATATATATTTATAAGTGGAAAAACAAATAAATATAGGAGGTGTTCCCCATGAATAGGGA
>JAGBKB010000037.1 GCA_017934175.1 Lachnospiraceae bacterium
GAAATCTTTTAACTTTATGTGTCGCACCAAACTGGTAGAGTAATCTAAATCATCATTTGTAATTAATATTTTTTGAGAGATGTTGTCTTTGATAATGTTGAAAGGCAACATCTCTCTTTCATATGTATCATTATTTTCTACACTATAGGCTACTTGTATATAATATTTTTTATTTCCATTTGTTGCAAGGAAGTCAACTTCTTTATTATTTATGATATATACATTTAAATTATATCCCATATATATAAGTTCATTATAAACTATATTTTCAAGATTATGCGTTAAGTCAAATCTATTATTAGTTTGCCTGATGGAATTAAAAGATACATCTTCATTATATATTTTATTATAAAATGACAATTCTTGCTTTGTCTTTGTTGAATATTGTTTTAGTTTTTCTATAGCAAATGCTTGCTCAAGGTAATAAATATATTTCGCAATTGTGTTTTCAGAACATTTATGTTGCTCTTTTATATATTTATAAATTGAATTTGAACTAAGTATTCTACTATTTGATAAAAAAATAAAATTCACAACTTTTTCAAATAACTCTATTTTTTTAATCTTATAACGAAGACTTAAATCATTATAAATAATAGTTTCATTTAAATCTTTTAAGTAAGTTTTCATAGCATTTTCATCTTGAAACTCAAATCTCTTTGGGAAACCGCCCCATATTATATAATCAAGTTCATTAACTTCTCTATTTAACTCTTTGCAATATTGCAATATTTCTTTATAAACAAATGGATATATTTTAAAAGAGACATACCTACCACTAAGTTTTTTTGTGTATTCTTTCGATAATAGTTTTTGATTTGAACCAGTTATAAAAATTGAGCAATTTTTAAGTCGTAGTGTTTTACAAATATCTTCCCATCCATCATAATCTTGTATTTCATCAAAAAATACATAGCACATGCCTTCTTTTTTATTTTTAAGAATATGGTTGATGATGGTATCTGTATTTGAGAATTCATTTTTGGTTAATCTGTTTTCAAATTCAAAATAATAAATATTATCACTCTTTTTAGCAATTTCATCACGGATTTGTTGCATCACAACAGATTTCCCACATCTTCTGATGCCAGTTATAATTTTAATCAAGTCAGAGTCATAAAATTGCCTTATTTTGCTTAAATATTTTTCTCGAATTATCATATTTTTATTATAGTGCAAAGTATTTAGAATGTCAAGAAAAGCTATCAGTTGAAATGCAAACTTTTCTAAAACTATCAAAAGTTCGCAATTTGCACACCCCCCTATAGCCACCCTATAGTCACCTCCAGTAATTTCTGTAATTATATTATACTTGAAAAAATCTAAAAAAATGGTATAATTATATAGTTGATTAAATATAGGGTTTATGAGAGTTTATGATGGAGAATATAATTAGTTTTTTAGAACATGTAGTTTTGACAGATGTAGTGGCAATATGTACTTTTTTACTTGAGATGGCTGGAGTAATTGTGCTTATGACCACATCTATTAAATCTTTTATAAAATGGTTACAAAAGAAAAACCACGTTCAGTTAGATTTGGCTCATGGAACAGCACTTGCGCTTACATTTAAAATGGGTGGTGAGGTACTTCGGACTGTGGTTGTTAGAGAATGGCAAGAACTTGGAATCTTGGGCGCCATCATACTTCTTCGAGCAGCACTCACTGTTATGTTACACTGGGAAATAAAGAGTGAAGAAAAAGATATTGATAACGAAAAAATTAAAGAATTAAAAAAATATTAGTTAAAAAATCGAGGAGGAAAAGACATGGTTTATAAGTGTAAGATTTGCGGACACAAATATGATGAAAATGCTGAAGGAGTAAAGTTTGCTGATTTACCAGATGATTGGAAGTGTCCAATCTGTGGTGTTGGTAAAGATATGTTTGAGCCAGCAGAGTAATTAAATAAAAATCATTAATGTTAGCGAGTTATATAAGACTATATGCCTTTTATAACCATTGAGTGTAGATGGTAACATCTATGCTTGCCTTTTGCGAAGCAACATTATATAACTTTGAGAAGAAAACATTAGATGATTTATGTTGCATAATTTATTTAATGTTTTTTATAATAAAGAAAATGGAGGAAACCATGAAAAAAATTATTTCACTTTTATCAGTTTTAGCACTTGTAATGGGTCTTGTTGCATGTGGCAACACTGCTAAAGCACCAGTTGAGACAACAGCAACACCTGTAACTGAAACTGTTAAAGAAACAGAAGCACCAAAAGCACCAAGTGTAAATCTTGAAATCTTATTAGAAAGAGATGATTCAATGATTAACACTTATTCTCTTCTTGCAGTAAATGATGCTGCACCATTTGTAAATGCTGACGGAGCAGCAGTAAATGATGTAAAACTTAATACTGCAGGGGCTGATGCACTCATCAACTTTATGCTTGGAGAAGGAGAAGACCTTGCAGCAAATTATGGATATGATAAATACAATGAGTATTTATTCTATCTTTTAGATGGTGCACCAAAATCAACAAAAGAAATACCAAAGGCAACTGACGAGACAAAAACAATTAGATTATCTACTACTACATCTGTAAATGATTCAGGATTACTTGGATATTTACTTCCTATTTTTGAAGAGAAATATGGATATAAAGTAGAAGTTTTTTCAGCAGGTACTGGAAAGTCAATTGCAAACGCTAAAGCAGGAAATGCAGATTTAATTCTCGTTCATGCAAAGGCTCAAGAAGAAAAGTTTATCACTGATGGATTTGCAAGAGTAGTTGATGGCTTTGACAAAGAAAGACTTTCTTATATGTATAACTTCTTTGTACTTTGCGGACCAGCAGAAGACCCTGCAAATGTTAAGAGTGCAGCAACAGTTCTTGATGCATTTAAGGCTATCGCAGATGGAAAATACTTATTTGTATCTCGTGGTGATAAATCAGGAACACACACTAAAGAATTATCATTATGGCCAAAAGATTTAGGTATCACAGATGACCCAGCAACATTTGAAAGTTACAAAGATTGGTATGTTTCTTCAAATGCAGGTATGGGAGTATGCTTAACTCAAGCAGCAGAAAGAGGAGCATATATTTTATCTGATAAGGCTACATTCCTTACATTTAAAGCAAATGGTGGAGTTATAAAATAATTTTACCTTGGGGTTTTAAATGAAGATTTTAGGAGATGCTTGTAACTTAATATTGAAAATGGATAAAACCCTTATGGATATTTTATCTGTCACATTTAGGATGGCAATATCAAGTTCAGTTATCTCACTAATAATCGGTGTGCCAATAGGCATAATATATGGCTACAAAAATTTTAAGATAAAAAACTTTTTCATAATTTTGAACCGCACACTCATGGGTATGCCGCCCGTGGTGTGCGGTCTTTTATGTTATTTGATGTTTTCAGGGGTTGGACCATTAAGGCATTTAAGACTTTTATATACTGTAGAAGGTATGATTATAGCACAAGTTTTACTTATAACTCCTATAGTGATAGGCACAATGGAGCCATTTATAAAAAAATTATACCCTGAAATGAATGATACTGTAGAAGGAATACATATAAGTGGAGTAAAAAAAATATTTTTACTCATAAATGAGAGTAAGTATGAGATAGTTTCAGTGTATTTATTTGCACTGTCAAGAGCACTTGCAGAAGTGGGAGCCGTATCTATGGTTGGTGGTGCGATTATATTTAAGACCAATGTTATGACTACTGCAATTATGAACTATACCAATATGGGTGACTTCAACATGGCAATGGCGCTTGGAATAATTCTTATGCTAATATCTCTTGTTGTAAATATAATTGCAAATATTTTACAAAGTAGTACATAATAGTTAGTTTGTACTTTTATCTAAGACCACACACAAGAAAATAGTTGGAGCAAAAACAAGTTTAATGATAAACATTAGAAATATTAAAAAAACATACAACAATCAGGTTGTATTAGACATAGAGAATTTTTCCTTGGAAGAAGGGAAGATTTATGCTATCATTGGACCAAATGGTTCTGGTAAAAGTACACTTGCAAAAATTATAGCAGGATTATTAATTGATGATAGTGGCATTAAAAAGAAAATAATTGACAATAGTGGTAAAATATTAGATGTATCATATTTGCCACAGAAGCCTTACATATTTGATTTAAGCCTTGAAAAAAATCTCTTGTTAAATGGTAATGACAAAGAAAAATGTGATGAGATGATTAAAAAGTTTGATATAGGATACTTGAGAGGGAAAAATGCAAAAAAGTTTTCTGGTGGCGAACAACAAAAAATGGGACTTGCAAGGCTTATGATGAAAGATTATGATTTAGTAATTTTGGATGAGCCAACATCTGCTATGGATGAAATATCAAAAACAAGAGCAATAGACATTATTAAAGAATATGCTAAAAACAAAACACTTATAATGATTACACATGATTTAAGTAAAGTAAATGATATTGCTGATTACACTATAAGATTGGAATGTGGGAAGATAATATGTTAGATTTGTTGAAAGTTGATAGTTTAGAAGAAGCAGTTAGTAAACTATACAATGAATGTAAAAACAATGGTTTAGAAATCGGAACTGAAGAAATAAATGTTTCTGATTCTTTTTTACGCATTCTTGCTTTGGATGTAGTAGCAAATATAGATGTTCCAGAGTTTGATAGAACAGTTGTAGATGGTTATGCAGTGATTGCAAAAGACACGGCAGGTGCAAGTGACACTATTCCAACAATATTAAATGTCGTTGGAGAGAGTTTCATGGGAAAACCTCAAGACATAGAGATTAAAAATGGAGAGTGCGTATATGTTCCGACAGGTGCTATGTTACCAAAAGGTGCAACTGCTTGTATTATGATTGAGAATACTGAAAATATAACAAATGATAAAGTCGCTATATATGATTCAGTAGCAGAAGGAAAATATGTTGTAAAAAAAGGTGATGATATAAAAAAAGGAACTGTTGCATTAAATAAAGGGCATATAATTAAAGCAGCAGATATGGGATTTTTGTCATCAATAGCAGTTAATAAAATAAAGGTATATAAAAAATTGAATATAACAATAATTTCAACAGGTGATGAACTTATTGATGAAAATGATAAATTAGAATTCGGAAAGATTAGAGATGTAAATACTAATTTACTTGTAGGGCTTTCAAATAAATATGGTCTAAACATCGTAAATAAATATTTATTAAAAGATGATGAAAAATTACTTGAAGATACTGTAAGAAAAGCGATGACTACAAGTGATATAGTGGTAGTTTCAGGTGGTAGTTCTAAAGGTAAAAAAGATGCAAGTAGTGAAGTATTAGGAAGAGTTTCATCTTCAGGGGTCTTAACTCATGGAATAGCCATTAAGCCAGGCAAACCTACTATCACGGCATATGATAAAGACACAAAAACTATACTCGTAGGGCTTCCTGGTCATCCAGTAGCATCTGCGATACTTTTTAAATTAGTTTTAATAGATTTATTATATAAACTAATGAATGTAGATGAAACTGATTACTCATGTATTGGTGTAATGACTGAAAACATTCCTGCATCTCCTGGAAGGATGACCATTCAATTAGTAAATGTTGATAAAGATTATAATGTGACACCTATATATGGTCGTTCAGGTTTAATACATACTTTGTCAGTTGCAACAGGGTATATTAGATTAGAGATAAATCAAGAAGGAATAAATAAAGGCTCTAAAGTAAATGTTTATTATTTATAGTATAGGAAAGTTTAAAAGGAGATAATATGCCAAAAAGGAATTTATATTTACATACTATATCTGTAGAAGAAGCATATAACAAATATTTTGATGCATTAAAAGAAAAAAATATATTATCAAATCAAGTTGAAGAAGTAAAAACAGTAGATGCATTAAATCGCATAACCTCTGAAGCAATTTATGCAAGATGTAATTCTCCACTTTTTAATGCTGCATCTATGGATGGCATTTGTGTGGATAGTAAGATTACTAAAAATGCAAGCGAAGAAAATCCAATCATATTAAAACTTGGAGTTGATTATAAAATAGTAGATACTGGTGATGCGATAAAACCTCCATTTGATGCTGTAATTATGGCAGAAGATGTTATAGAGATAGATGAAGAAACTGTCAAAATTGTTTCACCTATAAGTGGGTGGGAAAATATAAGACCTATAGGAGAAGATATAGTCATAGGTGAAATGATTCTTGAAAGCAATCACGAAATTAAACCTATAGATATTGGTGCATTAATAGCAGGAGGAATATCAAAAATTAAATGTCATAAAAAAATGACAGTAGGTATCATTCCAACTGGAGATGAAATAGTTAATATGAAAGATGAGCCTAAAGAGGGCGATATAATTGATTCCAACTCCTATATGATTAAAGCACTTGTAGAAGCATCATATGGCATAGGCAATAGATATGATATAGTAAAAGATGATTATGAAAAAATAAAATCTAAACTAAAAGAGTCAATAAAAAATAATGATGTAACTATCATAAATGCAGGTTCATCTGCAGGAACAGAAGACTATACAGTGCATATATTAAGAGAGATTGGTGAAGTTATAGTTCATGGTGTATCTATGAAACCAGGAAAGCCAGTCATACTTGCTATTGTAGATGGTAAGCCTGTTATAGGCTTACCTGGATATCCTATGAGTGCATATCTTGCATTTGATTTATTTGTAAAACCTATTCTCACAAGAAAAAAAGAAGTGAATGAAGAAATAGATGCAGTTAGTTCAAAGAGACTTATATCTTCATTGAAGCATAGAGAGTTTGTTCGTGTAAAAGTTGGTAAAATTGATGACAAATATGTAGCAGCACCACTTAATAGAGGTGCGGCATCTCAAATGAGTATGGTAAAGGCGGATGGCATAATGATTATACCTCAAAATAGTGAAGGAGTTGAGGCTGGAGAATTATGTAAAGTCAAACTTTTAAAAAATAAATCTGCCATTGACAACACTCTTATTTCTATAGGCTCACATGATATTCTTATGGACATAGTGTCTGATATAATCGCAAGAAATAGTGACAGCGTAACTTTATCATCAACGCATGTAGGTTCTATGGGTGGACTTCTTGCACTTAAGAGAAATGAAACCATTATAGCACCAACACATTTGCTTGATGAAAATACTGGTGTATATAACATTTCAATCTTAAAAGAATTATTTGGAGAAGGAAAAGTTTCACTTATAAAAGGTTTTAATAGAATACAAGGTTTGATGGTGAAAAAAGGTAATCCACTTAACATAAAAGGTATTGAAGATTTAACCAAGTGCAGATTTGTAAATCGACAAAGAGGTGCTGGCACAAGAGTTTTGCTTGATTACAAATTAAAGAAGTTAGGAATTGACCAGTCATTAATTGATGGATATGACAAAGAGTTATCAACTCATATGGCAGTTGCTGCAAGTGTAAAAAGTCCATATTCAGATTGCGGTATGGGTGTTAAGTCAGCGGCTGATAGTATGGGACTTGATTTCATAGAAGTTGGTGTTGAGGAATATGATTTTGCCATATATACTAAAAATTTAGAAGATAAAAAGGTGCAGTATTTCCTTGAAACTATAAAAAGTCAAGAATTACATGATAAATTAGTAGAACTTGGTGGCTATGGGTTTGAACATGTAGGTCAAATTATCAACATTTAAAGATGTATTGATAAGAACGCCTATATATAGTGCATAGCATATTAATTCATAACAAAATATGTAAAACAAAAAAAGTGCTAATTTATAGTTAAAATAGCCGAAAAAGCAAGAAAAAACCTTGCTTTTTTTTATTTATTTTGATAAAATAGTAGGGCTGTGACATGGTAGCGTAGATTCATGAGGTTGCAGACATTTAAAATAAATAATAAATGTTTGGTTTTTATGAGGAGCGAGTGTCAAAATAATTTTGATGGCTGTCACTGTATACGAAGGGTTTATTTTTTTGACTTTACATTCGCGATACACCCGAACCCGTGTACAGTCACCGCTTAAAACTAAAAAGTTTTTAAGGAGGCGACTTTTTTTATGGCAAAGCAAGTGATGAGAATAATCTTAAAGGGTTATGATCATAGTATTGTTGATGAAGCAGCAGCAAAAATAGTTGATAATTGTAAGAGAGGTGGTTCTATAGTTTCAGGACCAGTTCCACTTCCAACAAAAAAAGAAGTAGTAACTATTCTTCGTGCTGTTCACAAGTACAAAGACAGTAGAGAGCAATTTGAGCAAAGAACTCATAAGAGACTTATTGATATCATAAGTCCAAACTCTCAACTTACAAATACACTTCAAGGTTTAGAAATGCCTGCAGGTGTAGCAATTGATATCAAAATGAAAAATAATTAGTAGATGAGAGCGACAACGCTTCGACATTTACGAAAGGAGAATTAAAACATGAAGAAAGCAATACTCGCAGAGAAAATAGGGATGACAGAAATTTGGTCAGACAAAGGAGTGTTAATCCCAGTAACTGTTCTAAGTGCAGGGCCTTGTGTAGTAACTAAGGTTCTTACAAAAGAAAAAGAAGGTTACGAAGCCGTACAAGTAGGCTTTAAAGATGTAAAAGAAAATCTTGTAAACAAACCTAATAAGGGTCAATTCAAAAAAGCAGGGTGCTCTGTAAAAAAATACTTAAGAGAATTCAGATTTGAAAACGCAAATGAGTATCAACTAAATCAAGAAATTAAAGCAGACATATTTGCAGTAGGTGATAAGGTTGATGTAACAGGCGTAAGCAAAGGTAAAGGATACCAAGGCGTTATAAAAAGACTTGGTCAACACAGAGGTCCTATGAAACACGGTTCAAAGTTCCATCGTCATCAAGGTTCTAATGGACCAGCAACAACACCAGGTAAAGTTAGAAAGGGCAAAGGAATGCCAGGACATATGGGTGTTGAAACAGTAACAACTCAAAATCTTGAAATAGTTAGAGTAGATGTAGAAAAGAATTTAATCTTAATCAAGGGTGCATGCCCAGGACCAAATAAATCTCTCATAACTATCAAAGAAACAGTAAAGGTATAGAAAGGGGGTAAATGAATATGGCAAATGTATCTGTATATAATATGGATGGACAACAAGTTGGAAGTATTGACTTAAATGATGCAGTGTTTGGTGTAGAAGTAAATGAGCATTTACTCCATAAAGCAAGAGTTACAACTTTGGCTAATAGCCGCCAAGGAACTAAAAAGCAAAAAACAAGGTCTGAAGTTCGTGGTGGTGGAAAGAAACCTTGGAGACAAAAAGGAACTGGTAATGCTCGTCAAGGTTCTATAAGAGCACCACAATGGAAAGGCGGCGGTGTAGTATTTGCAGCAGTACCAAGAGACTTCACTTTAGAAATGAACAAGAAAGAAAAGAGAGCAGCACTTAAATCTGCACTTACAAACTGTGTGAAAGATAATAATTTAGTAGTTCTTGATGAACTAAAGTTAAATGAAATTAAGACAAAGAACTTCAAAAAAGTTTTAGATAATTTAAAACTTGATAAGTCACTCGTAGTTCTTGAAGGACTTGATAAAAATGTAGTTTTATCAGCAAGAAATATTGAGGAAGTTAAGACTTCTACTGTAAATGAATTAAATGTATACGATGTACTTAAATATGAAAAAGTGCTTATAACTAAAAACGCAGTAAAAAATATTGAGGAGGTATATAAATAATGGCTAACTTAACATCATACGACATTATAAAGAGACCAGTAGTGTCAGAAAAAAGTATGAACCAAATGGTCAACAAAAAATATACCTTCATAGTTCATAAGGATGCAACAAAGGTTCAAATAAAAGATGCAGTTGAAAAATTATTTGAAGGCGCTAAAGTAGAAAAGATTAACACAAGCAATTATGACGGCAAGGTTAGAAGAAGGGGCTTCACTGTTGGAAGAACCAATTCTTATAAGAAAGCAATAGTAACTTTAAAAGAAGGTTCAAAAGAGATAGAGTTATTTAATTCACTTTCTAATAAGTAGATAAGTATGGATAAATATATCCGCAAAATCATTAAAGGAGAAATATATGGCAATAAAATCATTTAAGCCTTATACACCTTCAAGAAGAAAGATGTCAGTTCTTGATAATAAAGATGTCATAACTAAAAAATCTCCAGAAAAATCTCTTCTTGCAAAGAAAAGCAAAAATGCTGGAAGAAATAATCAAGGAAAGATAACAGTTAGACATCATGGTGGTGGCAATAAACAAAAATATAGAATAATAGATTTCAAAAGAAAGAAAGATGGGGTTGTAGGAAAGGTAATGGCTATAGAATACGACCCAAATAGAACAGCAAACATAGCACTTATATATTATAAGGATGGAACTAAAGCATACATATTAGCACCAAACGGACTTATAATTGGTTCTGAAATAATGAGTGGAGAAAACGCTGAAGCAAGAGTTGGAAACTGTTTACCACTTCAAAACATTCCTATAGGTGCAAATGTTCATGCAGTAGAACTCACTCCAGGGCTTGGAGCAAAGATGGTTCGTTCAGCAGGCAATACTGCACAACTTATGGCAAAAGAAGGAAAGTATGCAACACTTCGTCTTCCATCAGGCGAGATGAGAAGAGTACCTATTATGTGTAGAGCAACTCTCGGCATAGTAGGAAATGGAGAACACAACCTTGTAAACATAGGTAAGGCAGGAAGAAAAAGACATATGGGTGTTCGTCCTACAGTAAGAGGTTCAGTTATGAACCCAAATGACCACCCACATGGTGGTGGTGAAGGTAAGTGTAGTATAGGTCTTCCAGGACCAGTTACTCCATGGGGAAAACCTGCACTTGGACTTAAGACAAGAAACAGAAAGAAAAATACAAATAAACTTATAATAACAAGAAAGAACGGTTCAGTTCTAAAATAAAAGGGAGGTAGAATAAATGGCACGTTCATTAAAAAAAGGACCATTTGCTGATAAGCACTTGCTTAAGAAAGTGGAAGCAATGAATAGTTCAGGTAATAAACAAGTTATAAAAACTTGGTCTCGCCGTTCAACTATCTTCCCACAAATGGTTTCACTTACAATAGCAGTTCACAATGGAAAAACACATGTCCCAGTATATATTACTGAAGATATGGTAGGACATAAATTAGGAGAGTTCGTTCCTACAAGACTTTTCAGAGGTCACGGTAGTAACGAATCAAAAACATCAGTATCATCTGGCTCATCTGCAGCACCTGCTGCAGCAGCAGCACCGGCAGCAGCACCAGCAGCTGCTCCTGCACAAAGTTAAGGAGGTATAGCACATGTCAAAAGGTCATAGAACTCAAGTAAAGAGAGAAAGAAATGAGACAAAAGTAGATAAAAGACCAAGTGCAAAACTTTCTAACGCAAGAGTGTCATCAAGAAAAGCCGGTTTTGTACTTGATGCAATAAGAGGAAAAGATGTAAATGAAGCAATAGGTATAGTAACATATAGCCCAAGATATGCTTCAAAATTAATCAAGAAACTTATTGAATCTGCAAGAGCAAATGCAAAGAATAACAACAACATGGATGAAAATAACTTATATGTAGCAGAGTGCTTCGCTGGAAATGCTACTAACTACAAGAGAATGCATCCAAGAGCACAGGGAAGAGCATATAGCATACTTAAAAGAAACTCACATATAACTATTATACTTGATGAAAAGAAAGAGACTATAAAGAACACTACTAAAGTTGAAGATAAGAAAGAAGCAGTAAAAGGAGGTAACGATGGGGCAGAAAGTTAATCCACACGGTCTACGTGTAGGTATCATAAAAGATTGGGACAGCCGTTGGTATGAAGAAAAGAAATTTTCTGATTACCTAGTTGAAGATTACAACATAAGAAAATACTTAAAGAAAAAACTTTATGTCGCTGGTATCTCAAAGATAGAAATAGAAAGAATCACAACTAAAATTAATATAACTATATACACAGCAAAGCCTGGTGTAGTTATAGGTAAGGGTGGTTCTGAAATCGAAAAGTTGAAAAAAGAACTTTCAAAATATACTAAATCAGATATCAACTTAAATATCAAAGAAATAAAGAGACCTGATAGAGAGGCACAACTCGTAGCAGAAAACGTTGCTTTAAATCTTGAAAATCGTATGGCATTTAGAAGAGCAATGAAACAGGCTATGTCAAGAACTATGAAGGCTGGAGCACTTGGTATAAAGGCATCAGTTGGTGGTAGACTTGCAGGTGCTGATATAGCAAGAACAGAATTCTATAGTGAAGGAACTATACCACTTCAAACTTTAAGAGCAGATATAGATTATGGATTTGCAGAAGCAAACACAACTTATGGAAAACTCGGTGTAAAAGTTTGGATATATAAAGGTGAAGTTCTTCAAAGCAAGAATAAAAAACAAGGGAAGGAGTAATTTACCATGTTAATGCCAAAAAGAACAAAGTACCGTAAAGCATTTAGAGGAAATATGAGAGGCAAAGCAAGTCGTGGTAATGTACTCGCATATGGCTCATATGGACTTGTTGCTATGGAACCAAGTTGGATAAAATCAAATCAGATAGAGGCTGCCCGTGTTGCTCTTACAAGATACATAAAAAGAGGCGGACATGTCTGGATAAAAATATTTCCTGATAAACCAGTTACAACTAAACCAATAGGTGTCAGAATGGGTTCAGGAAAAGGTGCAGTTGAGTTTTGGGTAGCAGTTGCAAAACCAGGAAGAGTGTTATTTGAAATAGCAGGAATACCTGATGCAGATGCAAAAGAGGCACTTCGTCTCGCTATGCATAAACTTCCACTCAAGTGCAAGATAGTATCAAAAGCAGAAATGGGAGGTGCAGGAAATGAAAAATAGTTTAAATATTGCTGAACTTAAAAATAAAACATTAGAACAACTTGCACTTGAACTTACATCTGCAAAAAAAGAATTATTTGAACTTAGACTTAAAAATGCTACTAATCAACTTGAGAATACAAGTAAGATACGACAAGTGAGAAAAAACATTGCAAGAATCAATACAGTTATGACTATAAAGAAGAAAGCGTAGGAGGTAGAGATAATGGAGCGTAATTTAAGAAAAACTCGTATCGGCAAAGTTGTAAGCGATAAGATGGATAAGACAATCGTTGTTTCTATCGAAGACCACGTAAAACATCCTCTTATAGGAAAGATTGTTAAGAAAACTTATAAACTTTATGCAGCAGATAATGAAAATACTGCGCATGTAGGCGATACAGTAAAAGTAATGGAAACAAGACCACTCTCAAAACTTAAGAGATGGAGACTTGTAAATATTGTCGAAAAGGCAAAATAATAATGTAAGGAAGGGAAATCAATATGGTACAACAGGAAACAAGACTTAAAGTCGCTGATAACACTGGTGCTAAAGAACTTCTTTGCATTAGAGTATCAGGCGGTTCTTTAAGAAGATATGCAAGAATTGGAGACACTATTGTATGTTCAGTTAAAGATGCGGTGCCAGGCGGACAAGTTAAAAAAGGTGAAGTTGTTAAAGCCGTTGTTGTTAGAACAAAACAAGGTGCAAGAAGAAAAGATGGTTCATATATAAAGTTTGATGAGAATGCAGCAGTTATTATAAAAGAAGATTTGACACCAAGAGGCACTCGTATATTTGGACCAGTAGCAAGAGAGTTAAGAGATAAAGGATATATGAAGATTTTATCTCTTGCTCCAGAAGTATTATAGGAGGTAACGGTAATGAATAAAATAAAAAAAGATGATGTCGTTATCGTTATCGCAGGTAAGGATAAGGGCAAGAATGGGCAGGTTCTCTTTGTAGATAATAAGAATCATAAGATACTTGTAAAAGGCATCAACATGGTTAAGAAACATCAAAAGGCAGGAAAGACAAAAGGGGCTGCTGAATCAGCAATTATAGAAAGAGAGAATTGGTTATCAATAAGTAATGTTATGTTATCAGTTGATGGCAAAGCAACAAGAGTAGGTTTCAAGATAGAAGGCGATAAAAAATATCGTGTTGCTAAAAAAACTGGAAAGGTAATTAAGTAGGGGGGTTAAAATGGCTAGACTTAAAGAATTTTATAATAATGAAGTAAAAAAGAACTTAAAGTCCAAGTTCAATTATAAAAATGATTTAGCAATTCCTAAAATTGATAAAGTTGTTATCAATATGGGTGTTGGAGAAGCAAAAGATAATTCAAAACTCCTTGACTCTGCAGTTAAAGACCTTGAAACTATAACAGGACAACATGTTATTGTTACAAAAGCCAAAAAGGCAATCGCTAACTTTAAGATAAGAGAGGGAATGCCAATAGGCTGTAAATGTACTTTAAGAGGAGAAGTAATGTATGAGTTTATTGATAGACTCATAAATCTTGCTCTCCCAAGAGTAAGAGACTTTAGAGGAGTTAATCCAAATGGATTTGATGGTAGAGGCAATTATTCACTCGGAATAAAAGAGCAAATCATATTCCCTGAAATAGAATTTGATAAAATTGATAAAGTAAGAGGAATGGATATTTGCTTTGTAACTACTGCAAAAACTGATGAAGAGGCAAAAGAATTGTTATCACAATTTAGTATGCCTTTTGCAAAGTAGGGAGGTTTTATGGCGAAAACATCTTTGAAAGTAAAGCAACAAAGGAAACCAAAATTTAGCACACAGTTTTATACAAGATGCAAGATTTGTGGTCGTCCACATGCTGTACTAAAGAAGTATGGGATTTGTAGACTTTGTTTTAGAGAACTTGCATATCACGGACAAATTCCAGGCGTCAAGAAGGCTTCTTGGTAATAATAATATAATTTAAGGAGGATATCACATATATGAATATGAGTGATCCAATCGCAGATATGCTTACAAGAATTCGTAATGCAAATGCTGCAAAGTTTGATACAGTTTGTATACCTTCATCTAAGATGAAAAAATCTATTGCAGAAATCTTATTAAATGAAGGTTATATAGAAAAATATGAGATGGTAAAAAGTTCTGTCAATGAGCATTTTGAAGATATAAAAATCTATTTAAAATATTTTGATGGAAAAAGAAAAAAAGCCATAACAGGCATAGAGAAAGTTTCTAAACCAGGTCTTAGAGCCTATAGTAGCAAAGAAGATATGCCACAAGTATTAAATGGTTTAGGAATTGCTATTGTGTCTACAAATCTTGGTGTTATGACTGATAAGGAATGTAGAAATAAAAACGTGGGCGGAGAAGTTTTGGCTCGTGTTTGGTAATCTGAAAACTGAGATAATTAATCAGACAATTTAAGAAAAGGAGAAAAGTATGTCACGTATAGGCAAGAAGCCAATAACTATATTAAATGGTGTTACTGTAGATATCAATGGAAATGAAGTGACAGTCAAAGGAGCAAAAGGTACTTTGAAGAGAGCATTTGTTCCAGAGATGAAGATAACTATGAATGATGGTCACATCACAGTAGAAAGACCAAATGATGAGAAAAGAAATAAATCACTTCATGGTCTTACAAGAACACTTATCAATAATATGATTATTGGTGTAACTAATGGTTATGAAAAAACACTTGAAATAAATGGTGTTGGTTATAAAGCAGCAAAGCAAGGTAAAAATCTTAATTTAAACCTTGGATATTCACACCCTGTAGTATTCACAGACCCAGAAGGTATAGAGACTCAAGTACCAGATGAAAGAACTATCATTGTCAAAGGAATTGACAAGGAAAAAGTTGGGCAATATGCTGCTGAAATAAGAGCAATGAGAGGACCAGAACCTTATAAGGGTAAGGGAATCAAATATAAAGAAGAACATATCATCCGTAAAGTCGGAAAAACTGGTAAGAAATAATTTTAGGAGGAGAGTAGAATGGTTAACAAAGTTAATAGAGATAAAGTTAGAATCAAGAAACACGAAAGACAAAGAAACCGTTTTATGGGTACACCTGAATGTCCTCGACTTACGGTTTTTAGAAGTGATAAACACATTTATGCACAAATTATAGATGACACAAAAAGAGTAACATTATGTCATGCTTCTACATTAAAGAAAGACAATTTAACACATACCAATGATTTAGAAGCAGCAAAGTTTGTAGGTAAGACTATCGCTGAAGAAGCAAAGAAACTTGGCATTTCAAATGTAGTATTTGATAGGTCAGGATATATATACCACGGCAAAGTTAAAGCGATTGCTGATTCAGCAAGAGAAGCAGGATTAGTATTTTAGGAGGTAGAAAATGAAAAAAGAAACAGAAGAAAAAGAAAAACTCGAATTAAAAGATACAGTTGTTTCTATCAAGAGAATATCTAAAACCGTTAAAGGTGGAAGAACTATGAGATTTTCTGCCTTGGTAGTAGTTGGAGATGGAAATGGTTCTATAGGTGTAGGACATGGCAAGAGTGCTGAAATACCTGAAGCAATAAGAAAAGGTAAAGAGCAAGCCATGAGAAATATTGTAAAGATAAATCTTGACAACAATAGGTCAGTTCCACATGATTATGTAGGTATTTGGGGAACAAGTAGAGTACTTTTAAAGAGGTCAAAAGAAGGTACTGGCGTTATAGCAGGTGGTCCTGTTCGTTCTGTTATGGAAATGGCAGGAATACAAAATATAAGAACAAAATCACTTGGCTCAAGAAATAAGAACAATGTGGCACTTGCTACTATAAATGGTCTTATGAATATGAAATCACCAAGTGAAATAGCAACTCTTCGTGGTAAGGATGTAAAAGAAATCCTTGCAGGAATAGTAAAGAAGTAGGAGGAACAATATGGCAAATCAATTGAAAATTACACTTGTACATTCTCCTATAGGGGCTATACCTAAACAAAGAGCAACTGTTAAAGCCCTTGGTTTTCACAAACTATATCAGACAAGATTACATCAAGATAATACTGCTATAAGAGGAATGATACAAAAGATTAACCACTTAGTAAAAGTGGAAGAAGTATAAGGGGGCCTTTATGAAATTATCAGAATTAAAAGGAGCACCGGGCTCAAGACTTAAGAAGGTTTATAGAAAAGGAAGAGGACACGCTTCAGGTAATGGTAAGACAGCAGGTTATGGACACAAGGGTCAAAAAGCAAGATCAGGTGCTCCAAGACCAGGTTTTGAAGGTGGACAAATGCCTTTATATAGAAGACTTCCTAAAAGAGGATTTAAGAAGCCAAACCGTTTAGTAATTGAAGCATTAAATGTTAGCGAGTTTGAGAGATTTGAAAATGGCACAGTAGTAACAGTTGATATGATGATAGAAAATGGTATGCTTAAAGATAAGTTTGATAGAGTAAAAATACTCGGCAATGGAAACTTAACAAAGAATCTTACTATTGAAGCATGTATGTTTTCAGAATTAGCAAAGAAAAAAATTGAGGCTGCAGGTGGTAAATGTCAAACTTGCGCTGGATGCAATGACACTCATCAGGAGAAATAATTATGATTCAAATGGTTATAAATGCATTTAAGGTAAAAGATATTCGTAGAAAATTATTATTTACTTTATTTATGCTTGTAGTAATAAGAATCGGTAGTAATATTCCTGTACCAGGAGTTAATACAGATTTTTTCAAAAACATACTTGATAATATCCAAGCACAAGATGCAGTTGGTTGGCTTTCAAATATGACTGGTGGATCATTTGAAGAGATGTCAATATTAGCATTGTCAATAACACCATACATAACATCAAGTATCATAATGGAACTTTTAACGATAGCAATTCCGCCACTTGAAGAAATACAAAAAGAAGGCGCTGATGGAAGAAGAAAAATTGCAGAATATACAAGATATGTTACTGTTATTTTAGCACTTCTTGAATCAAGCGCTATGGCAATAGGATTTAATGGCTCTGGATTTTTCAAAGAGTCACCAGCAGGCGTATTTACTATAATAGTTGCGATATTTGCTATGACAGCAGGTTCTGCCTTCCTTATGTGGGTAGGTGAAAGAATTACAGAATCAGGTGTAGGTAATGGTATATCTATAGTGCTCTTATTTAACATATTGTCTGCATTCCCTAAAGATTTAAATACAGTGTATGAAAGATTTTTAGCAGGAAAGAATATGGCATTTATGATAACATATGCACTTATTATAATTGCAGTAGTGATTGGAATTATCGCTGTATCTGTTATACTTGAAGATGCAAGACGTGATATTCCAGTGCAATATGCAAGCCGTATAGCAGGTAGAACTTCAGTTGGAAATGGAGCATCAGTAATTCCACTTAAAGTTAATACTGCAGGTGTTATACCAGTAATATTTGCATCAAGTATTATGTCATTACCACTTATTATTTTACAATTTTTAGATATAAGAAATACTGTATTTAATGTTGTTGCTACAGTATTAAATTCAGGTTCATGGTTTAGAGCAGAATACCCAATTTACTCAATTGGATGTGCGATTTATGTATTCCTTGTTATATTCTTTGCATATTTTTATACATCAATCACATTTAACCCAAATGAAGTTGCAGGAAATTTAAAGAAAGATGGTGGGTTTGTCCCAGGTGTAAGACCAGGTAAAGAGACAGCAGATTATTTAACAAGAATATTAAACTATATAATATTTATAGGTGCTGTTGGACTTTGTATAGTTGCACTCATACCAATAGTTATTTCAGGAGTATTTAACATTTCAAGAATATCATTTGCAGGAACTTCACTTTTAATCATAGTTGGAGTTGTTCTTGAAACATTACAACAACTTAAGTCTCAACTCATAGTTAGAAACTATAAAGGATTTTTATCTGAATAGGAGATAAATATGAATATTATTATGTTAGGTGCGCCAGGTGCTGGAAAAGGAACTATAGCAGCACTTATAAAAGAAAAGTATAACTTGCCACATATTTCTACTGGAGATATTTTTAGAGCAAATATTAAAGAAGAAACTGAACTTGGAAAACTTGCAAAATCATATATTGATAAAGGGGCACTTGTTCCAGATGATGTAACTATCAATATGGTTATGGACAGATTGTCAAATGATGATTGTAAGAGTGGTTATATACTTGATGGATTTCCAAGAACAATAGTTCAAGCCACAGAGTTTGAAAAAGCATTACAAAAATCAAATACAAAGATAGATGTATGCATATTAGTTGATGGCGATGATGATATGATTGCAAATAGACTTTCAGGAAGAAGAGTGTGTGAAAAGTGTGGAGCATCATATCATATAGAACATATGAAGCCAGTTAAAGAAGGTATTTGTGATAAATGTGGTGGCAATTTGATACATAGAAAAGACGATACTGTAGATGTAATAAAAGATAGACTTAAAACTTATCACGAGCAAACACAACCACTTATTGATTATTATGGTAAGAATGGCAACTTAAAAACTGTATCAGGATTTTTAGGCTCAAAAGAAGAAATTATAAAAGCCATTGAAGGAATATTAAATTAAAGGAATATCCAATGGTCACTATTAAATCTGATAGAGAAATTGAGTTAATGAGAGATGCTGGCAAGATATTGGGATTAGTACATAATGCAATAGCAGATTTTATAAAACCTGGTGTTACTACATATGAGATAGATAAGTTCGCTGAAAAAGAAGTAAAGAAACATAATGCAAGTTGCTCTTTTTATCATTTATATGATTTTCCTGGAAACTTCTGTATATCTGTAAATGATGAAGTAATACACGGGATACCATCAAAAGACAAAATTATAAAAGATGGCGATATAGTAAAAATTGATGGTGGAGTGAATTATAAAGGTTATCAATCAGATGCAGCAAGAACTCATCTTGTTGGAAATGTAAAAGAAGAAGTAAGACTTCTCGTTGAAAGAACAAGGCAAGCATTTTTTGAAGCAATGAAGTATGCTAAAGTAGGTAATCATATTAATGATATAGGTACCGCCATAGAGATGTATATAGAACAATTTGGTTATGGCATTGTAGAAGATTATGTAGGTCATGGCATAGGTCAGAAAGTTCATGAAGACCCAGAGATTCCAAATTATGCAACTGTAAAAAAAGGCATAAAGATTAAAAAGAATATGACATTTGCCATTGAACCTATGATAAATCTTGGCACTTATGAAGTATATACTGATGTAGATGAGTGGACAGTAAAAACAGTAGATGGTCTTCCATCGTCTCACTATGAGAACACGATAGTTATTACAGACAATGAACCAGAAATATTGTCTTTAATATAAAATCATAAAAAACCGCATATTAAATATATGCAAAAACTTTAGTCGAGGTATTTAATGTCAAAATCTGACGTAATTGAAATTACAGGAACAGTTTTAGAAAAACTTCCAAATGCAATGTTTGAAGTTGAATTAGAGAACAAACATAAAGTTCTCGCCCATATCTCTGGAAAACTTCGTATGAATTATATAAAAATTCTTCCAGGCGATAAGGTAACTATTGAATTATCTCCATACGATTTATCGAAGGGTCGTATTATTTGGAGAGACAAATAACGAAAGGAGAAGTCTAATATGAAAGTTAGATCATCTGTAAAACCTATTTGTGAAAAATGCAAAATAATTAAAAGAAAAGGCTCAATTAGAGTAATTTGCGAAAACCCTAAGCATAAGCAAAGACAAGGTTAATAGGAGGAAAAAATGGCTCGTATAGCAGGTGTTGATTTACCAAATCAAAAACGTGTTGAAGCGGGATTAACTTATATTTTCGGTATAGGTTTTCCTAAGTCAAATGAAATCTTAAAAAGTACAGGAGTTAATCCTGATACTCGTGTAAAAGATTTAACTGATGATGAAGTTAAAAAACTTTCTGACTACATAGCAAATCATGTAAGCGTAGAAGGTGACCTTCGTCGTGATACTGCACTTGACATCAAGCGTTTAAAAGAAATTGGATGTTACAGAGGAGTAAGACATAGAAAAGGTCTTCCTTGCCGTGGTCAAAAGACCAAGACAAATGCAAGAACTTGCAAAGGTCCAAGAAAAACTGTAGCAAACAAAAAGAAAGAAACTAAGTAATTAAAAAAATAATCTTCATGTTTTAAAAACAGGAAGAAATAAAGGAGAAAGTAGGTTAGTTTAATATGGCAAGCAATAATCAGTCTAAGGCTTCTGGTAAGAAAACAACTACCAAGAAGCGTGTAAAGAAAAACGTTGAACGCGGACAGGCACATATCCAAGCATCATTTAATAATACTATAGTTACATTAACTGATTTACAAGGAAATGCATTATCTTGGGCAAGTGCTGGTGGTCTTGGCTTTAAAGGTTCAAAGAAATCTACTCCATACGCTGCACAACTCGCAGCAGAAACTGCTACAAAAGCGGCTCTTATACATGGTTTAAAATTTGTAGATGTATTTGTCAAAGGCCCAGGAACTGGTCGTGAAGCGGCTATCCGTGCTTTAGAGACAAATGGTTTAAAAGTTACTTCTATAATGGATGTTACACCAATCCCACATAATGGTTGTCGTCCACCAAAAAGAAGAAGAGTATAAGGGAGGTTAATATGGCAGTAGATAGAGGTCCTGTTCTTAAAAGATGTAGAACTCTTGGTATATCACCAGCAGTTCTTGGATTGGATAAAAAAATAAAAGAAGATAAGAGTGGAAAGCAAAGAAAAAAATTATCTGAATACGGATTACAACTTAGAGAAAAGCAAAAAGCAAAATTCATTTATGGTATTTTAGAGAGACCATTTAGAAATTATTTTGCAAAAGCAGAAAAGATGAAGGGTCAAACAGGTGAAAACTTGATGATTACTCTTGAGAGAAGACTTGACAATGTAGTATTCCGTATGGGACTTGCTCGTACAAGAAGAGAAGCAAGACAAGTTGTAGGGCATAAGCATGTATTAGTAAATGGCAAAGTAGTAAATATCCCTTCTTATCTTGTAAATGCTGGAGATAAAATAGAAATTGCAGAAAAAGCAAAAGAGACAAAGAGATATAAAGAGATAGTAGATATTACTGGTGGTAGAATAGCACCAAACTGGATAGATTCAGATGTAACAAATATGAAAGCAACTATCAAAAATATTCCTACAAGAGAAGAAATAGATGTTCCAGTGAATGAAATGTTAATAGTTGAGTTATATAGTAAGTAATATAAAGTTTCAGGAACAAAAAAATAAATAGAAAAGGAGTGGGACGAATGTTTGAAAAACCTAACATTAATATTAGAATAGAAGAACAATCAAACGATTTAAGTTTCGCACGAATTGTTTGTGAACCTCTTGAGAGAGGATATGGTACTACTCTTGGTAATTCACTTAGAAGAATTATGTTGTCTACACTTGAAGGATATGCTATAAGTCAAATTAAAATTGATGGGGTTCAACATGAATTTTCAACAATTGATGGCGTGAAAGAAGATGTGACAGAAATTATAATGAACCTTAAAGATATAGCATTTAAAAACAATGGCTCAACTTATGAAGAAAAAATTGCAACTTTAACTCACGAAGGTGAAGGAGTTGTAACTGCCGGCGATATAGACATAGATTCTGAAGTGGAAATAGTAAATAAAGATTTAGTCATAGCACATATGTCAGGTAAGAATGCTAAATTAAATATGACTATAATTATAAAGCCAGGAAGAGGATATGTCCCAGCAGAGATAAATAAGGAACAAAAGAAGGGTGAAGAGTATATAGTTATTGATTCTGTTTATGACCCAGTTCAAAGGGTAAATATGAAAGTTGAAAATACCCGTGTAGGAAACCAAACAGATTTTGATAAATTAACACTTGAAATTAAAACTGATGGAACAATAACTGCTAAAGATGCATTATCTCTTGCAGCAAAAGTATTATCAGAACATGCACAATTATTTATGCAGTTATCAGACTTAAGAAATACTCCACAACTCATTCCTACAAAAGCCGAAGATAGTCCTAAAAAAGGAAATGATGGAACAAATGACAAGGGTATTTTGGAACTTGAGTTATCAGTAAGGTCATATAATTGCCTTAAGAGAGCAGGTATCAATACAATTGGAGACCTTATCAAGATGACTCCTGAACAGTTAGTAAATGTTAGAAACCTTGGAAAGAAATCACTTGATGAAATTATGCTTAAACTCGCTGACCTTGGACATCCATTGTCAGATGATGTAAGCGAATCATAATATTTATAGATAAGTCTAAAAAGCACTATAAAGGAGAAAAGAAATGTCAACAGTTAGAAAACTTGGAAGAACAACAAGTCAAAGAAAAGCAATGCTTAGAAGCCTTGCTACACAAATATTATTACACGGAAAAATTAAAACTACAGAAACAAGAGCAAAAGAAGCAAAAAAGATAGTAGAGCCTCTTATTGCACTTGCTTGCAAAGAAGCAGACAATTTTGAAACAGTTACTGTAAAAGCAAAAGTTGCAAGAAAAGATAAAGATGGAAATAGGATTAAACAAGAAGTAGATGGCAAGATGAAAACAGTTTATGATTTAGTTGATAAAACAATTAAAAAGGATAAACCAACTCGCCTTGCAGCAAGAAGAAAAATTATGTCAGTATTATATGCTGCTTCTACATTTGAAGACCCAAAGAAAAAGAAAACAAAGAAGAAAGTTGATTTAGCAACAAAACTCTTTGATGAGTATGCACCAAAGTATAAAGATAGAAAGGGTGGTTATACAAGAATTGTTAAGATTGGTCAAAGAGTAGGAGACCAAGCAATGGAAGTACTTTTTGAACTTGTTTAGTTAATTTAGAAAGAGGTACTAATTATGAAAAAATATTTATCATTATTATTCTGCACTATTATAATGATTACTACTGTTAGTAATGTAGTATTTGCAAGAGGTGCTTGGAAAAAAGTTGGAGATAATTGGAGATATGAAAATCACGCTGGCGCTGGAGATTATGTATCAGAAAGATTTAAAACAATTTTTGATTCAGACGGTGTGACAGCAAAGACATATTATTTTGACTTTCATGGCAATATGGTTACAGGACCAACAGTAATTAATGCACAATTATATGTATTTGATGATGAAGGCGCTGCTGTAACTACAGGGTTTGATATAGATGGAGTTCACTACAATACAGAAGGAAATGGAAAAGTAGTAGGCTTACCAATATTTTTCGACTTAACAAGATTTAAATCAGTTTATTCAGCACAATCTGATATGGTTGCAAATCTTGCAGAAAGAAATACTTTTGATGATAATAATAATATAACACCTACTGCACCTGCAGGAAATTAGTATTTTTTTATAAACTATAAAAAACCGTCTGATGACGGTTTTTTATTTAAGGAGAATTGATGGAAATAAAATCAGACATAGAAATCGCTCAAAGCGTTTTGCCAAAAAAGATATCTTTGATTGCTGAAAAGATAGGATTATCTTTAGATGATTTAGAGTTATATGGAAATAACAAAGCAAAAATTATGAATTATGATAAAATCATAGAAGATAACGCTACAAAAATTAATAATACTCCACTTGTATTAGTTACTGCAATAAATCCTACACCGGCTGGAGAAGGGAAAACTACTACAACAATTGGTCTTGCTGATGCTCTTAACAAGTTAGGTAAAAAAGTTGTAGTGGCTCTGCGTGAACCATCTCTTGGACCAGTATTTGGTGTAAAAGGTGGTGCTTGTGGCGGTGGTTATGCTCAAGTTATACCTATGGAAGATATTAATCTTCATTTTACTGGAGATTTTCACGCCATAGGAGCAGCCAACAATTTAATTGCAGCAATGCTTGATAATCATATTTATCAAGGAAATGAATTAAACATTGATAAAGATAAAATTATCTGGCACAGGGCTGTTGATATGAATGATAGGGAATTAAGATTTATAACTGCTGGACAAGGCGGTGAAAAAGATGGAGTTGAGCGAAAAGATAGTTTTGACATAACAGTTGCATCAGAGATTATGGCAGTGTTTTGTCTTTCTAAAGATATTGATGATTTAAGATTTAGACTTGGAAAAATTATAGTTGCATATACCTACGATGATAAACCTGTGACAGTTGATGATTTAAAAGCAACTGGTGCAGCACTTGTCTTATTAAAGGATGCATTTAAGCCAAATCTTGTGCAGACACTTGAAGGAACACCAACAATTATTCACGGAGGACCATTTGCCAATATTGCACATGGTTGCAACTCTGTTGTTGCTACAAAAACTGCATTAGCACTATCTGACATTACTATCACTGAAGCAGGTTTTGGCGCTGACCTTGGAGCGGAAAAGTTCCTTGATATAAAATGCAGATTTTCTGACTTAAAACCTTCCTGCACAGTTATAGTAGCAACTGTGAGAGCGTTAAAACATCATGGATATCAAAGTTTAGAAAATGATGGAGTTAATGTTGATAAGTTTAAGATTGATGATAAAAAGTTTGACTTAAATGTTGAAAACATTGATGCACTCAAAGCAGGGCTTCCAAATCTTTTGCAACATGTAAGTAATATAAAGGATGTATACAATTTACCTTGTGTTGTGGCTATAAATGCATTCCCTACTGATACAAAAGATGAATTAATGATGGTAGAGAGTGAATGTAAAAAATTAGGTGTAAATGCAGTTTTATCTGAAGTGTGGGCAAAAGGTGGAGATGGTGGTATAAAACTTGCTACTGAAGTCTTAAATCAGATTAGCAATCACAAAAACAGTGATTTTAGATTTGCCTATGATGTAAATGACAGTATTGAAAAAAAATTAAATGACATAGCAATTAAGATTTATCATGCGGATGGTGTTGACTTTACGGAAAATGCAATAAAACAAATGCAAGTATTAGAGAAACTTGGTTTTGACAAATTGCCTATATGTGTGGCAAAAACTCAATATTCATTTTCCGACAATCAAAAACTTCTTGGTGCACCTAAAGGATTTAGAATCACAGTGAGAAATCTTAAAGTTTCATCTGGAGCAGGATTTATAGTTGCACTAACTGGCAGCATTATGACTATGCCAGGACTACCAAAGAAGCCTGCTGCTGAAAGAATAGATATAGATAAAAATGGGAAAATAGTAGGATTATTTTAGAAATTAAAATGTTGAATGCTTGGTTTGTTACAAATAAATATTATGTAAGTAATAGTTTTTTGTTGTTAAAAAAACTTATATGTGATTCTGCAAAATCACACAATATAAAAATCACAGAGTATAATAATATTGATATAATAAAACATATTTCATTGTCAAATTATGAAAAACCTGACTTTGTATTATTTTGGGATAAAGATATAAAACTTGCTAATTTACTTGAAAGTGATGGCATCAGAGTATTTAATTCATCAGAAAGTATAAGGTTATGTGATGATAAAGCACTTACATATATAAAACTCAAAAACAAAAAAATAAGACAACCTAAAACTTTTTTTTCGCCTTTATTATATTATCATAATATTTTAGAAGATAGTGACATAATAGACTACATTATTTCTGAATTAGGGTTTCCACTTGTATTTAAAGAGTGCTTTGGTTCATTTGGAAAACAAGTATCTTTGATAAACAATAAAAATGAATTGGTGTTAAAGATTAAGGCAGTAGATAATAGTCCCTACATAATGCAAGAGTTCATTAAATCAAGTTATGGAAAAGATTTAAGAGTGTATGTAGTGGGAGATAAGTGTATAACTTCTATGAAGAGAGAAAACCATAATGGCGACTTTAGAGCAAATATAGAAGTAGGAAGCACTGGCTCAATATATGAATTAAGTGATAATGAGAGAGAGATGGCACTAACCGTAGTAAAAGAACTTGGGCTTTCGTTTGGTGGGATTGATTTGTTATTTGGAGAAGATGGGGAACCGATATTTTGCGAGGCTAATTCCAATGCATATTTCAATGAGATTAATAAAGTTACTAAAATAAAAGTTGAAGATTATATTTTTGACTATATAATTAATTCTATTAAATAGTCTATTTTAATAGGTTATGGAGATATAACCTATTAAAATGTTTCTCTTTACTTTATTATGATAAAGTGATAAACTGATAAACAGTTGAAGAAAGGAGTTAAAATTGGAAAGTTTTCATAGTGATTTAACTGATAAGTTAATGGACACAATATCAAAATTAAAAACTAAAAAAGAGTGCTACGATTTTTTTGAAGATGTATGCACAATAAAAGAAATACTTGATATGAGCAAAAGACTCGAAGCCGCAAAACTTTTATCAGAGGGTATGAATTATAAACAAATCATATCAAAGATTGATATAAGTTCTGCAACCTTAAGTAGGGTCAGTAGGGCTCTAAATTATGGAACTGGCGGATATAAAAAAGTAATCAATAATTCATTAAAAAAATAATATATATTTTGGAGGACAAAATTATGAAAAATTTAAAAACAGTTTTATCAACAATGTTTTTAGCAATGCTCTCTTTGCTAATCGTTGCTTGTTCTAATTCAGCAAGCAACACAACAACTGAAAGTACAGTTGCAACTGAAAACAAAGAGACAATAGCGCAAAAAAAGACTTTTACAGTAGGCTTTGATGCAGAATACCCACCTTATGGTTTTGTAGATGATGATGGAACCTACAAAGGTTTTGACCTTGATTTAGCAAAAGAGTTTTGTAGTAGAGCAGGTTATGAGTTTAAACCTCAACCAATAGATTGGGATTCTAAAGACCTTGAATTAAACCAAGGTAATATTGATTGCATCTGGAACGGATTTACTGTTACTGGAAGAGAAAATGATTATACTTGGACTTTCCCATATGTAGATAATTCTATAGTATTAGTTGTTCGCTCTGACTCTGGGATTACAAAGAAGGCAGACCTTGCTGGAAAAATTGTTATGGGACAAGCAGGTTCTTCTGCTATTACTGCACTTGAAGAAGAGGAAAATGCTGAATTAGTTAAGTCATTTAAGTCGTTGGAACAATGCGCTGATTACAATAGTGGGTTTATGAATCTTGAGTCAGGTATGATTGATTGTTTGGCAGTTGACATAGGAGTTGCAAAGTTTCACCTAAATAATGCAAATGGCAAATATGTACAACTTGATGAAAAATTATCAAGTGAGCAATACGCTATAGGATTTAAAAAAGGCAATACTGCACTTCGAGATGAAGTAGAAAAAGTTGTAACAGAAATGTGGAAAGATGGAACATTTATGAATATAGCAAATAATTACAGTGACTACTCATTATCAGATATGGTTTGCCTTGGAGATTATATAAAGTAATGAATAATATAGTTGACATTATTTTTAGAGTACTTAATGGGGCAGGGGCATCGAGTATAATATTCTTTTCTACTATTATATTTTCTTTGCCTTTAGGATTACTTATTACTTTTGCTAAAATGTCTAAAATTAAAGTAATTAGTTATTTTGCAAGTTTCCTTATATCTATATTAAGAGGAACACCGCTTATGCTTCAACTATTTATGTGGTACTATGGACCTTACTATTTATTTCACGTGAGTTTTGGACTTAAGTGGAGACTTCCTGCCATAATAATAGGTTTCTCTATAAACTATGCAGCATATTTCGCAGAGATTTTTAGAAGTGGGATAGAAAGTATTCCAGTAGGTCAATATGAAGCCTCATCAGTACTTGGTTATACCAATGTGCAGACATTTACAAAAATAATATTTCCACAAATGGTAAAAAGAGTTATACCACCAGTTACAAATGAAATTATCACATTAGTTAAAGATACATCACTTGCATTTGCAATTACTTATACCGAGATGTTTACTGTAGCAAAACAAATAGCAGCATCAAAAACTACAATTATTCCACTTCTTGTTGCAGGAATATTTTATTACATATTTAATGATATAGTTGCATTTGTAATGAGTAAA
The DNA here is from genome assembly GCA_017934175.1 of Lachnospiraceae bacterium. GTDB lineage: Bacteria > Bacillota > Clostridia > Lachnospirales > Lachnospiraceae > UBA3633. The sequence continues at coordinate 28,591 of JAGBKB010000037.1, forward strand.
ATAGAAAAGAGTTTTAATTATTATAAATAATATGAGTTTATTTGAAATTAAAAATTGTAAAAAACAATTTGATGGCAACCCAGTTATAGATGGCATTAGTTTTAAAGTTGATGAGGGAGAGGTCGTTGCCATCATAGGTTCAAGTGGAAGTGGGAAAACTACACTTTTAAGGATTTGTACTTTCCTTGAATATATGAATGATGGAGAGATGAGTTACCTGGGCAAAAAAGTAGTAACATCTGAAAATGGAATAGCAAAATATATTGGTCAAAATAAATTAAGCATTGATGCTATGAACAACAATAAAGAATTGACTAAAATAAAAAACTATTTTGGTTTAGTATTTCAAAACTTTAATTTGTTTCCACACTGGACAGTTTTAAAAAATATTATTGATGCTCCAATCAGTGTTGAAAAAAGAAATAAAGAAGTAGTTATTGACAGGGCTATGTACTATCTAAAAAAAATGGGAATAGAAAATAAAGCCTATAATTATCCATGTGAATTATCTGGAGGGCAACAACAAAGGGTTGCAATAGCAAGGGCTTTATGTATGGAACCAAAGATTATATATTTTGATGAACCTACATCAGCATTGGACCCAGAACTTACTCAAGAAGTTTTGAGAGTTATAAAAGAATTGGCAAATGAAAAACGAACTATGGTTATTGTCACTCATGAAATGAATTTTGCAAGGGATGTAGCAGATAGAGTAATCTTTGTAGATAATGGTGTGATTGTAGAAGAAGGAAATGCAAAAGAAGTTATTTCAAATCCAAAGATGGAAAGAACTAAAAAGTTTTTACAAAAATATGAAGATTAGTCAAAAAAAGAACTGCATTTGCAGTTCTTCTTTTGATTAGCAAACAGTAACGTTTGTAGCCTGAGGGCCTTTTTCGCCATTTGTAACTTCAAACTCTACGGCTTGACCTTCTTCAAGGTTTTTATAGCCCTCCATGTTTATTCCTGAATAATGTACGAATACATCTTTTCCGGTTTCATCACTTATAAAGCCATAACCCTTTTGTTTGTTGAACCACTTAACAGTACCTTTCATTGTTCCTCCATGTAAATAAACAGATAAAATATATATGTATAATTTAACATAAAATTATAAATATGTCAAATAAAATATTGGGAAATAGAATACTTAAAAGTCGTATCTTACCTTATTCGGTTGTGTTTTTGTCAATATCACTTATCTTATCATATTTAGAGATATTATTTCCGCTCAACATAGGTAATTTAGGCATAAAAATTGGGCTTGCAAACATTGTGACCATACTTTCCATACAAATTTTGAACATAAAATGGACATTTTTTATTAACATTTTAAGGATTCTGATTATTGGTATATTATTTGGAAACCTTATAAAATTTTCACTTTCGCTTGCAGGATTTTTATTGAGTTTTGTAGTTATGATATTTGCATTAAGAACTCTCAATTTTTCCATAGTATCAACTAGTATTTTTGGAGGGGTATTCCATAATATAGGTCAAATCATCGCATTATCCTTTATTATGAAAAATAAAAATATATTATCTCTTATTCCTATATACATTTTGATAGGTGCACTAACTGGGTTTATTATTGGTATTTTAACTTATATTTTATATAAAAAAATACAAATATTGCATTTGAATAATAGGTGATTATATGTTAAAATATATGGGTTGTTTTAAAATAAGTTAAATTCTTATAAAGGAGATAAAAATATGAAATTATTTAAAAAAGTTATAAGTTTGATGCTTAGCATCATGCTCGTTATGTCACTTGTATCATGTGGCGGTCAAAGTAATACTGCATCAAGTGGTGCTGCAAGTGAGACAACAGAAAAAGTTGAAGAAACAAATTCAACTAAATCTGTTAATCCAAATAGACCAAACAAAGAAGAAAATATGAAAAAGACTCATAAGATTGGTATTATACAATTAGTGCAACATGCGGCTCTTGATGCTTCTTATCAAGGATTTGTAGATTATTTAAATGAAAAAGGAATTAAGTTCACTGAAGATTTACAAAATGCATCTGGAGAACAATCTGCATGTGAAACTATAGCAGAAAAGTTTGCTAATGATGGATTAGACTTATGCTATGCAATAGCCACACCAGCAGCACAAAGTGTTGTTGCACATCTTGAAAATGTTCCTATAGTTGCATCTGCAGTAACTGACCCAGCAGGTTCAGGACTTTGCAAATCAAATGACAACCCACAAGGTATGCTTACAGCAGCATCAGACCTTACACCTGTTGAGGCTCAATTTGATTTATTAGTTGAATTACTTCCAAATGCAAAAAATGTAGGAATACTTTATTGCTCGGCTGAAGCAAATTCAAAGATTCAAGCAGATATGGCTATTGAGGCTGCAACTAAAAGAAATTTAGATGCAAAAGAATATACAGTTGTTAATTCAAATGACATTCAGACAGTTATAGAATCAATGATAGGAAAAGTTGATGTTATCTATGTTCCTACTGATAATACTATATCAGCAGGATTTGATACAGTAGCAACAATTTGCAATGAGAATAAAATCCCAACTATAGTAGGCGAAGAGGCTATGGTTGACAAAGGTGGATTTGCTACATATGGAATCAACTATTACCAACTTGGTAAACTTGCTGGACAAATGGCAGAAGAGATTTTAATAAATAAGATTAAGCCAGGTGATATGGCTGTTAGATATCTTGATTCAGCATCATGCACAAGAAAAATCAATGAAGAAACTGCAAAAATATTAGGTATAGAGGTTAAGTAATGAACATAGGTTCTCTACTTGGAGCAGTTGGACAAGGATTTATTTGGGGTATAATGACCCTTGGTATTTTTATAACATATAAAATATTAAATGTTTCTGATTTAACTGTTGATGGTAGTTTCGCTACTGGTGGATGTATTTTCGCTATCACTTCTCTTGCTGGAATACATCCTACTCTTTGTTTATTTATTGCAATGTTTGTTGGTGGTATATGTGGATTTGTGACAGGTATACTTCATACAAAGTTTAAAATACCAGCAATTTTAGCAGGTATATTAACACAACTTGGACTATATTCTGTAAACTTGAGAATACTTGGTGATAAAGCAAATGTAAGTATCTCGCAAATTAGTACCAACATAACATTTTTTTCAAAGTTATTAAATATACCACATACAAGAGCCGGAATGCTTCTTGGAATAATTATATCTCTTATATGTATAGTATTACTTTACTATTTGCTCGGCACTGAATTTGGTGCAAGTATAAGGGCAACTGGAAATAATGAAAAGATGATTAGAGCCCTTGGCGTAAATACTGATAATATAAAATTATTTGGTATGATATTGTCAAATATGCTAATTGGTCTTTCAGGAGCACTACTTGTCCAGATGAATAAATATGCCGATGTAGGTATGGGAAAAGGTGCCATTGTATATGGTCTTGCATCAATAGTTATTGGCGAAGTATTTTTTAGAAGATTTTCTAATTTTGGCATAAAACTTATGTCCAGTGTTTTTGGATGTATAGTTTTCTTTATCATAAGAGCATTTGTTATAAGCCTTGGACTTAAGGCAAATGATATGCAATTATTGTCAGCATTGATTGTAGTTATGGCGTTGGCGATGCCAATATTTAAAGAAAACTTAAATGTTAGAAAAGTAGGGAAAATCAATAGTTTGAATGAGATGAAGCAAATGTCTACTGCCGACCAACTCACAAAAGAGAAGATGGATAAGAGAAATGTTACTGAAGTTGGAGGTGGAGAAAATGCTTAAACTTCGAAATATATATAAAACGTTTAATGCAGGAACTATAAATGAAAAGAGAGCACTAAATGATATTAATTTAGTGTTAAATGATGGCGACTTTGTCACTGTCATTGGAGGTAATGGAGCAGGAAAGTCAACTCTACAAAATGTAATTTCTGGTTCTATCATACCTGATTTTGGAAATATCGAGATAAATGGATTAGATATTACTAAATTACCTGAACATAAAAGAGCAAAGTATATAGGCAGAGTGTTCCAAGACCCTATGCTTGGTACTGCATCTGATATGTGGATAGAAGAAAATCTTGCACTTGCTATTAAAAGAGGAGAAAATAGAAGTGCTTTCAAGTGGATGATTAATAGTAAGAATACAACATTTTTTAGAGAACAATTAGAAAAACTTGGGCTTGGACTTGAAAATAGAATGAAGACAAAGGTAAAACTTTTATCAGGTGGACAGAGACAAGCACTAACTCTTCTTATGTCAACACTTAAAAAACCAGATTTGCTTATGCTTGATGAACATACAGCAGCACTTGACCCTAAAACCGCGAGTCTCGTATTATCACTTACAGATGAGATAATTAATAAATCAAATATAACAACCATTATGATTACACATAATATGAGAGATGCACTTAATTATGGCAATAGATTAATCATGATGGACCAAGGTTCAATAATTTTTGATGTGAAGGGTGACGAGAAGAAAAAATTAACTGTAGAAGATTTACTGAAAAAGTTTAATCAAACTAAAGATGCACCATCAGATGCTATGATACTTGGATAAATGCAGGGCGGTTATCATCCGCCCTATTTAATTGACAAATTCTATTGACTCAAGAGTAAGACCTTTTGCTGGAAGTGTAAATCCAGCATATTTCCTATCTTGCTTATCCATTATTTCTTTTATATAGTCAGGTACCCACATGCTCATACCAATTTTTAGGAGAGTGCCACAAATAATTCGTACCATGTGATATAAAAAACCATTTCCAATAATTTTAATTTCAATTAAATCATCTTTTTTACGAATATCTATAGAGTAGATTTCTCGTGTAGTTATATCATCATTTATTATGTTGTGTTCATTTGCATATTGAATAATTTGAGATTCAGGATTGATAAAACTTTTAAAATTATGTACTCCTATGAGATAGTTAGAGGCAAGTATCATTTTATCTATATCTATATCATAATATACATGATGTGCAAAATGTTCTTTTAGTGGATTTCTTATTTTGGAATTATGAATTTTATATACATAAGTTTTTATAGTCTTTGCTTTTCTTGGATGAAAGTCAAGTGGAACTTCTTTTGATTCAAGTATAGATATGTCAAGTGGTAAAAGATTATTTATGGCATAAGAATATTTATCAGGTTTTATGTCTGAATTGGTATCAAATACAGCAATATTGCCATTTGCATGGACACCACTATCAGTTCTACTTGTTCCAATAATAGATATATTTTCATTAGTTAGTTTTGATATTTTAGCATTTAAAATATCTTCTATGCCATTTTTTTTATCGCCTGTCTGCCATCCACTATAATTTGTTCCATCATATGCAATTTTTATCATAATTCGCTTCATAGGAATATATTATATCATTTTATAAAAATATATGCTATAATTTTTATATGAAAACAAATACTGCTAAAGGAATAATATATTTGCTGATTACAGCCATAATCTGGGGTGGCTCTTTTATTGCTCAACTCTTTGGTGGTGTTGCTATAGGCTCATTTGCATTTAGTGGTTTTAGGGGAGTACTCGGATGCATAACTATTGCAATAATAATTTTATATGACAATATAACTAAACATAATACATTTACATTTTTTAGAAAAGATGAAAATGTAAAAACTACTATATTAGGTTCTTCTTGGTGTGGTGTAGTTTTGTTTTCAGCACTTATCACCCAACAAATAGGAGTTGAACTTACAGATGCAGCGAAATCAGGAATTATTGCTTCAACTGAAGTTGTAATGGTTCCAATTATGATGTTATTATTGTATAAAAGAAAAATACGACTTATTACTTGGCTATTTATATTTACTACTATGATTGGGATAATGATGTTGAGTATGAACTCCATAACTGGTATAAACAAGGGAGATGTATGGGTGTTTATTTCCACAATACTATATTCATTTACAATAATTCAAGTGCCAAAATATATACAACATATTGATTCTTTAAAGTTTTCATTTTTTAGATTTTTTATGGTTATGATATTGGGATTTACGTTTTCTTTTATTGCTAAAGAAAATGGATTTAATCTTATTAATGTGAAAAAGGCACTTCCAAGTATTTTGTATTCAGGTATACTTGCATCAGGGGTAGCATATACATTACAAGTTATGGGGCAAAAATATTGTGAGCCAGTAGTTGCTACACTTATTATGAGTCTTGAAGGTGTGTTCGCTGCAATTTTTGGTTTTATAATTCTTGGGCAATCACTTAATTTAATGCAGATATTAGGAATAGTAGTCTCATTTATATCAATTATATTAGTGCAAATCACTGACAATCAAGTGTAAGAATAGATTTTAAGGGAAAACATAAAATATTTCATAAGGCTTGAAAAAGCCTTATTTTATTGCTATTTTTACACCCCCTATAGCCACCCTCTGTAATTCCCAATATTTGCCATTTAGTACTGGGGAGGCCACTAACCGAAAGAGGGTCATATTACTGAATAGTAATAGTTAGGCTTATACCTCACTCCGAAAACACGTCGCAGAACCCACGTTTTCTATGCAAGCGCTGGCTCGCTTTTTGCAAGATTTTTGCAAACTCGCTTCGCTCAGACAGTGCTAAAAATCTAAGCAAAAATCTTCGCCA
>JAGBKB010000038.1 GCA_017934175.1 Lachnospiraceae bacterium
AGCTGCACAAAGTGGAATTTTATTCTTTTCAAATTCATTCAATTCTCTACATAGTTCTTTATATTCTTCAAGTATCTCGCTCATTTGCATTCCTCCCCTTTTCTCCTAAATGACTGATAATACTTGATTATCAGTCATTTAGGGAATGGAGATTAAAAATTAAAATTATTACGGGGATGTTTTGTAGTTAATATATTTTTTTGCTTTGCCATGGTGACATGAGTATAAATCTGAGTTGTATTGATAGAACTATGACCAAGCATTTCTTGAATATATCGAATATCTACATCAGCATCTAAAAGGGAACTTGCAAATGTATGACGGAACATATGTGGTGTAATGTGTTGTTCAATGGCAGCAAGAGAAGTGTATTTATTAATCATTCTTCGTACTGTTTGATCTGATAAAGGAGTGCCCGACTGATTTACAAAAAAGTGATTACATTTGTTGATTTCAGGTAGATATGTGGTTTTATATTCGTGAAGTATTTTTTTTACATTTGCATTTCCTATTTGCATTATACGCTCTTTTGCTCCTTTACCATATATAAGTACGATATTATCATTGAGGTTGACATCAGAAGTAGAAAGGTTACATAGCTCTGATATACGCATTCCAGTTGAAAACAAAAGCTCGGCAACAGCAATATCGCGAAGAGCCTTTTTTCGCTTATATGGGGTGTTGCCATTGATATATTGATTATATATAGTAGTTAAAAATTTTTCTAAAGTTTGCATTGAAATCGTTTTGGGAAGAGCAATTGGTTCTCTGAAACGGATTTCAACTTTATTAAATGGACTATCATTAATTATTTCTTTAAATTCACAATAGTGAAAAAATGCCTTTAGGGATGCAATTTTGCGTTTGGCAGATTTTGGTTTATAAAGAGAATGTAAGTGTGCAATATAAGACTCTATATGATTAGGTGTAATATCATCAAGCTCGGAGTGATTGATATGACTGGCAAATTGGGAGATATCAATGTTATATGCACGAATGGTTTTTGAGTCTAGACACTTTTGTGTCTGGCAAAATTGAATGTAGCTTTTTAATTGAATATTGAAATTTTCCATGGTATAGGCTCCTTGTTTTTTAATCCATATTTTAACAAGGTATTGTAAAAAACTACAAATTACTAATATGATTATTTGTTGAAAAAGAAAAAATAAAGTCTGAACACAATGATTATATAAGAAAATTTGATTTAATTTTTTGTATAAGTTAGTGATAAATAAACAAAAAGGTGAGTGTTTTATTGTGAAAAAGTTTATGATTTTATTAATATGGTATGTGAAGTTGTATTTACAAACAAAATTATTGTTGTTGGAGTTGAAAAGGAAATCTGTAGAAAATAAGTTTTTGAATTTAGATTTTATGAGCAAGGATGAAAATAGTAATATGAAACAATGCTTTAGTGATAAAAAGAAAATGAATATCTATAACATTTATATTTTATTTAATCTAATTATATAGAACTTCTTTTATGCTTAAATTTACATATATATGTTGAAAGGCTGTGCTTATAATCTAGACATGTGTGATGAATATTGTAATTTGGTGAGAAAGAACGGAAAACGATGCGCAACTTTAATAAGAAAACAAAGATTAATAACTAGTATATCAAGATAGGAAAATAGGAAGGCAGTTTCCCTGGATAATTATTATAAAATAATTTTACATATTTGGTGAAATAAGTAACCAGAAAAGTATTTGCTATGAAGTGAGTGTATATAATGAATTTTAAAAGAAGATTATTGCAAGAAATATCAGGAGATGAAAATGTAAAAAAAGATGAATTATTTTCCTAAATCCTCGAAATGCCCAAAACATTAAAAAACTAAAATCGGAAAAGAACAAAAATATAAAGTGAAAATTAAAATAATAGTTGCACTATTTAAAAGCGTATGTTATTCTAAATAAAAATGAAATTTAATGAGAAGCAAAATGAGTAAACTTGCAGAAATGCAGGGACACAAAGCTACAAGTCTAAGTTGATTCAGTAATCAGGCTAATATATGGTGTATTGAATCTATAAGATGGTTGAGTTGCAGATGATGTCACGGAATGTGATGTTGTCTGCTTTTTTGTTTTCATTATAAAAGGAGGTTTATTTAAGTGACAGAAAAAGAAAAAATTATTTTTAAACAAATTGAGGAAAAATCAAAAAGTAATCCTATGGTAAAGATAGAATTAGCAGCAAAAGAAACTGCTATATATACTATGGGATTTTGTAAGGATGATAAAGGAAGAGTTGGCGGAGATTCTTGGTTGTATTTGTTATCAACTATGGCAGGAGTATCATGTGCAAAAATAAGTAGAGATGTTGCAGCGGAGATGTTATTGGAAAGCAATGAGGACAAAATACGGATGCCATTTGTTCCAATTGAAACACCAATAGGGAAATTTTATTTTGGTGATGCCGTAAATAAATATCTTTTTGCTGATAAATTTTCAGTAATTAATGTTTTTTATAATGTATTTAGTAAAAAAAACTCTGATGTCAAACTTCCAGATGTTGCTAGTATAGTTAATAACAATGCTAAGGTTGTTGGAGATGAAAATTACAGGGTGTGGAATAATCTGCACAATCCATATGCGGAAAAGGATGTAAACAATAAAGCTTATGAGAAGATTATTGAACATCTTGAACCATTTAAACTTGAAAGAAAACAGATACCTGCCATGTTTGGATTAGTGTTAGCTGAAGCATCTGCTAAAGCTGCAAATGTTTTTCCAAAAGAATTGAATTGTTTTGAGATGATGGTAGAAACAATAGTGTTTAATGCTCATATGGATTATTGATATAGATATATAATTAATATTATGAGCAAGGAGAGGGAAAATATATGGCAGCAATAATAGCAGTTGCATTAATTGCAGCATGGTTATTTATAGGAAATTATCTTCCAAAGATAATAAGGTATATTATAAGCGCTATATTAGATGTTGTTGCAATAGTGCTATTTATAATGACACCAATGAGCCTTATTATAAGAATAATAATTATAGTTCTATTGGCTTTTATGGCAATCATATGGCTGGCAAAGTTTAACAGATTTAATGGTAATAAAAAGATAGAATGGGAACAATCAAGGGTAGACGGTATCATGTTTACAGTGGGGGTAATAATAATTACATTAATTATTGATTTGTTTTAAATAAAAAAAACGAGGTGACAAACTATAAACAGTCAAGAGAATTTTGAAATTTTTTTTGAACTGTAAAAATGGGTGACTTTAATAAGCCATCTGAATACATCGTATTTCAGATGGAAGGAATTAGTATTAATCCCCTAGGGATTAA
>JAGBKB010000039.1 GCA_017934175.1 Lachnospiraceae bacterium
TCCTCCGTATCTACTGAACCTGATGTAGATATTGTTTCTTTCTTTATAGCATCTTTTTCCGAATCATTAAATGCTTTATTGTAAAAAGTATTATTAAGCCAAGTTCTTAAATCACTAGTTGCCCAAGTTATATCAGCAAAACTGTTGTGGTAATGTTTATAATCAAGTATTTTATCAGATACGAGTAATGCTTTAGTTCCATCATTTGATAACACTCTCCACTTGATAGGTTCTACAGCATCTGCATCTTGTGAGGTTTGTGGGTAAGTTCCAAACCACACAGTGTCTCCTACATTGTAGGTTGGCACTGCTCCATAGAGAGTGCTACCCCCCCCCCTATTTTCTTCGTTTGTTAATTCTTTAGCATTTGTACTATCATTCGCATTATTTATATTGCTCGCTAAAATACTTGTACTCATACACAACATAAGCATAGCAAGAACTAAATAAATACTCATTAATCTTTTTAAAACCTTTTTCATAATAATACCTTGTATAATACAATTATTATTTTTTTGTTTATAATTGTACTATATTTCCTTATTTTTTATTTTATATTTTAACTCTTAAGTTAACTTTCAAAATATCCTAGTATAATAATATTTAATTCACTAATTTTAAAAACTCATTCACTGTCACATTTAAATACTCTGCTCCTTCTTTTGCAGATATTTTCTTATCTTTAAATTGACGAACTAAAACATTGACCATGCCTTGGTGTAGACCTTGCTGCATTCCTTTTTCCACTCCCTCAAGTCTTACATCATCTAGAACTTCCATCATCTCTTTACTCATAAGAACTCCTCCTCTTTGATACAAATCTGTTTTGATTTTATTTGTTACTTTATATTTATTGCTAAAAGTAGTTTTATCTGTTAAGAGTTTTAAGTATTCGTTTATGTTTTTATTTGTTAAACCTTTAGTGTTTACATAATATACTTTTAATCCTGCTTCCCACTTATTTACTTTTATACCTTGATCTGATACTATGTCCATATTGACTTCATATACTGTGCTACCTTTTTTAAATATATCTTCAAGTGTCAAGTATATGATTATTATATCTCTTGCATCTTTATATTTTGCTCCTTTTTCTAATTCGTATGTCCTTATTTTTGATGCATATGTAAATATTCTTTTCGCATGATATTTCTCTTCTACAAGCTGTATCTCTACATTTACTATCTTTTCATCTGAAAGTTTGCAGAGCATATCTAATACTACATTCTTATTTGCTATGCTTGGTAAAACTTTTTGTATTCTATTTTCAATTACAACTAGTTTTTTATCTTGCAATATTACTCGTAAAAACTCTTGGCAAAATTTTTTACTCCTTGCAAATATCATAAATACATCATTCTTCAAGGGAATTGATGTTCTTATGATTCTTTTTAATTTTTCATTTCGCTCTTTTTCTGTTAATCTTCGCTTTTGCTTCATATATTTCTTAGTATCCTATATTTTTATTCAGGTGCAGGCTCGCAATGCTTCGCCACTACATATTTATGTATTAATCTGTGAAAGTCTCAACGGTAAAGTTGATTGGGATTTCATTTACTCCATGTGTAGTTGTAGGACCGTTATAATAGAGTGTGCCAGTTGCAGTTACACCACTGACCCAATTACCGAAACATGTATGGTTTATATCGTAAGCATAATCTAATTTAATATAATTTAAGCTTGTACAGTTGTTAAACATATAGGCAAGAGCTTCCTGTCTTAGATTTGTGCCTTTTATATATGGACCTCGTTCTAAACTTGTACAATTGCTAAACATTTCTTCATAAGATAACGCTAATACAATTTTTGCTGGTAAATCTGGAGCTTCTTTTAAATTACTACAGCCATAAAACATATAAGAATAAGATAGTTCTCCTATTTTTGTTGCTGGAAGTTCTGGAGCTTTGGTCAGTGCAGAACAACCTGAAAATAACTCTCTAAAACCATATGAAGGAACTTCATCTATAAAATTCAGCATAGACATAGCATTTCCAGATGCTGCTATACTTCCTGTCATAGCAAAAGTAAGATAATTTGCGTAATCTCTTGAAAGAGTATCTTTTCTATTATACACATAAATATACTCATTTGCATCAAGGGTTATATTTTCATTTGCATTCCACTTTGTAAATGTTGAACCATCTTTTGAATAACCGATTTCGGCATTCACAGTTCCATTTACAACATATTTAACTGTTGAGCCATTTTGATTAGATGTAAATTTAAGATAATCTTTAATTTTATTTGAGGCACCTGCAATCTCTTTTCGTTTTTCTTTAATTAAATTTTTTAGTTTTTCTGTTGGTTTACCATCTTCATCAAGATACTCTGGAACTTTTTTATATTTCTCTGTAAATCTATACTGCATATCATAAAAATCCATATTTGAATATATTCTTGAGGTTGCATTTTTATCAAGTTCTGAAAGTTCATTCGTAAAACTCTTAACCCAACTTGTCCACTCATCACGAACTATAAATGCAGCATTTTCTCTATCAGTTAAGTCACGAGAACCTTCAGCCACCCACATTGCTTTAAGAGTTAAATTCCCAGTGTATGATGCTTTTATTACCATTTCAGGAAGAGTAGAGCCATTAATTGACCAACCTTTTAATATATAACCATCTTTTACTATACTGCTACCTGATGGAAGTGTAGTCACTTGACCTTCTTTATACTTATTTGTTTCTCTCCACATTGTATCGCTTTTAATCCATTCACCACCATCCAAATTATATGTTAAATTACTTTCATTCGCTGTGCAGTATGATGACAAAACATCTAAATATATAGCGGGGCGAACAGTACACCAAGCATTAGTATCTCGAACATAATTCTCTGCAATGCTACCATCAGATACCACATAATTTGCATAACCAAGATCTGTATTTGTTCTTAACCAATAACCGCAACTTCCATCATACACATTTACATATTGATTATTTATTTTAACATTTTTTGCATAAACTGTAGGATATGCTACTCTATCACTATTACCACTAAATAATGTATTCGCTTCATCAGTTGATAATAAGAAAACATTATCCTCCGTATCTACTGAACCTGATGTAGATATTGTTTCTTTCTTTATAGCATCTTTTTCCGAATCATTAAATGCTTTATTGTAAAAAGTATTATTAAGCCAAGTTCTTAAATCACTAGTTGCCCAAGTTATATCAGCAAAA
>JAGBKB010000040.1 GCA_017934175.1 Lachnospiraceae bacterium
AGTACCACTTCGCTCCCTGCGGTCGTTCGGTCACTATCGCTTATAAAAGAATTTGCAAACTTATGCTTATAAATGCAAGGATTTAACGCAAAGATTTGCAAATCCTTTTACTCTCAATCACGTAAATTCTTGTTTATCTTACTAAATAAGTATATAATTAACAAAAGATAGTTTTATTTATACAATTTTCAACCATATCTGGAGGTATTTTTTGAAAAATAGCAAAAAAAATAATGAGATATCTATAAGAAGCAGTTGTGCAGAATATCTTACATATGTATCGGCAGTTGGAGATAATGCTGAAAGTATTGAGATGCGGTATGAAGATGAGAATATTTGGCTTACACAAAAAATGATGGCAGAACTATATGGTGTAGATGTGAGAACTATTAACGATCATATTCATAAGATATATGGAGATGAGGAATTAAAAGAGGAAGCAACTATCCGAAATTTCCGGATAGTTCAAAATGAAGGAAATAGGCAAGTTTCAAGGGAAATTATCCATTATAATTTGCAAATGATAATAGCAGTAGGCTTTAAAGTAAATAACGAAAGAGCCGTTCAGTTTAGAAAGTGGGCTAATATAATTGTAAAAGATTATACTATTCAAGGCTGGTCTATGGATGTTGAAAGACTTAAGAATAGTGGAACGATACTTACAAAAGAGTATTTTGATAGACAACTTGAGATAATTAGAGAAATAAGGCTTTCAGAGAGAAGGTTTTATCAGAAAATTACAGATATATATGCCACAAGTATAGATTATGACAAAAATGCAAAAACTACAAAAGATTTTTTTGCAAAAGTTCAAAATAAAATGCATTTTGCTGTAACTGGTAATACTGCAGCAGAAATAATTTATAATAGGGCAGATAGTGAAAAAGAACATATGGGACTTACAAGTTGGAAGGATGCACCTGATGGAAAGATTCTTAAATCAGATGTAGTTGTGGCAAAAAATTATTTGAATGAAAAAGAACTGGCATCTCTTGAAAGGATTGTATCAGCATATTTAGATGTAGCAGAAGATATGGCAAATAGGAATATACCTATGACTATGGAAGATTGGAGCACAAGACTTGATAAGTTTTTACTTGCTACAGATAGAGATATACTTGATAATGCAGGAAAAATATCTATGGAGATAGCCACAGAGCACGCCCTTACACAGTTTGAGAAATATAGGGTAATACAAGATAAATTGTATAAAAATGATTTTGATAAAATGTTAGAAGAAACGAACAGAATTCAAAAAAAGATTGATGACAAAAAGTAGTTTAAAACTCTTGTGGCGGAGTCATTAGCGAGATTGCCACCTATGTTATTCTCGGATAGGAGAATAAAATATGAACGAAGTAATAATTAACCAGATTTTAGCAGAAATGCTACCGATACTTAATAATTTTCAAAACGAAAAACTAAAATTAGTGTTGGAAAGTAAACTATCAAAATTTGAACTTAAAGAAAGGACAGTAAATACTGGGAATACGGAAGAAGATTTTAAACTAATTGACTTATTCATTGAAGCAAAACATGTAGAAGGATGTTCTGATAAGTCATTAAAATACTATAAAAATGTCATTTGGAAAATGTTAAATGCCATTAAAAAGAATATAAAAGAAATACAAACGGATGATTTAAGACAGTATCTTACAAATTATCAAAATGAAAGAAAAGTTAGCAAGATTTCTATAGATAATGTCAGAAGAATATTATCAAGTTTCTATGGATGGCTTGAGGATGAAAACTATATATTAAAAAGCCCAGTGAGGCGAATCCATAAAGTAAAAACTGATATATGTATTAAAGAGACATATACTGATGAAACACTTGAAGTGATGAGAGATAATTGTAAAGACAAAAGAGATTTAGCAATAATTGATTTGCTTTCATCAACTGGTATGAGAATTGGCGAGATGGTTTTATTAAATAGAAATGACATAGATTTTAATGAAAGAGAATGTATAGTTTTTGGAAAGGGAAATAAAGAGCGATTGGTATATTTTGATGCGAGAACAAAAATACATCTAAAAAACTATATTGATAGCCGTGTAGATTCAAATGATGCATTATTTGTATCAATTAGAAAACCATATAAAAGAATAACTATTGGTGGGGTGGAAGCAAGGCTTAGAAAGTTTGGGCGAATGCTCAATATAAAAAAAGTCCATCCACATAAGTTTAGGAGAACACTAGCAACTGTTGCGATAGATAAAGGAATGCCAATAGAACAGGTGCAACAACTTCTTGGACATAAAAGAATTGATACTACACTGCAGTATGCTATGGTGAAACAAAGTAATATAAAAATGTCACATAAAAGGTATATAGGGTAGAAAGGATATAGTTAATAATGAAAAAGCAAACGAGTAATTTTGAAGAAGTAGAATTAGCAAGTATATTATTAAAAAAAGGATATATAAGAGGTCCATTTGGATCATCATTAAAACGAAAAGATTTGTTGAAAAAAGGTATACCAGTATATGAACAACAACACGCAATTAACAATAGTAGGACATTTAGATTTTATATTGATGAAAAAAAATATAATGAAATGAAAAGATTTAGAGTTGAAGAAAATGATTTGATTATAAGTTGCTCTGGTACAGTTGGTAAGGTATCAATTATACAAGCAAAAGATCCTAAAGGAATTATAAGTCAAGCATTATTAATTTTGCGAGTAGATGATAGCAAAGTTTTGCCATTGTACTTAAAATATTATTTTATGACTAGTGAAGGATATAATGCGATCATTTCTCGTTCTAGTGGGTCGGTACAAGTGAATATTGCTAAGCGTGAAGTGATTGAACATATTAAATTTAAATTACCCCCAATACCTGATCAAAAAAAGATAGTAAAGTTGTTAAAATCGTTGGATGATAAAATTGAACTTAATAATAAGATAAACAAGAATTTATTGGAGCAATGTTGTTTATTATTTGATAAAATATATTATTTAGGCAAACCAACAACATTAAATACATTAATAGAAATAGTTGAAAGTGGTTCTCGCCCAAAAGGTGGTGCTGAAAATCATGGTATTCCAAGTTTGGGTGCTGAAAAAATAGAGTGCTTTGGGATATATGATTTTTCAAATGAAAAATATATTAGTGAAGAATTTTATCAAAACTTAAAACATGGCAAAGTATTGTCTGGTGATGTTTTATTATACAAAGATGGTGCTTACACAGGTAAAGTTTCAATGTCATTAGATGGTTTTCCGCATAAAAAATGTGCAGTAAATGAGCATGTATTCATAATTAGGACAAGAAATAATTTTGCACAATTCTTCTTATATTTTTTATTATCAAAAAATGAGAATAAACAACAAATAATTGCAATGGCATCTTCAAAAGCGGCACAACCTGGATTAAATTCTCAAGAATTGTTGAATATTAATATACTATTACCTGAAAATAGAATTATTAATGAGTTTGAAAAATCAATTTCTCCACTAATGCATAAAATAGCATCAAATGCTAAAGTAAACAAAAGTCTTATATATTTACGAGATTCATTACTTCCCAAACTTATGTCAAGCGAAATAGATGTTTCTAAAATTGATATTTAAGGGCTACAAGTACTACTTCGCTCCCTACGGTCGCTCAGTCGCTGCTATTGCAGTAAGTCTTTGCTAAGCATAGTGATTGAGAGCACCTCACTTCGCTTTCGCTTCGTTCGGTCGCTATCGCTTATAAAAGAATTTGCAAACTTATGCTTATAAATGCAAGCATTTAACGCAAAGATTTGCAAATCCTTTTACTCTCAATCACGCAAATTCTTGTTTATCTTATTATTAAGTTCAATTTTGTCATCTATTTCCTTTAATATGGTAGAAATTTTAATTTGATTTTTAATTTCTTTTGGAATTTCCACATCTATATCTTCTATATCTTTTCTATTTATTGAACCAAAT
>JAGBKB010000041.1 GCA_017934175.1 Lachnospiraceae bacterium
CCTTAAAAAGTATAAAAAAGGATTGTGCAATTTTATGTTTGAAGACGCCAAAAATAGTGATATTCATTTATATGATTTAGTTGAAAATAATCCTTCTCAATTGCTAACAAAAGATATTGATAAAAATGTTGGACCTTATCCAGTTTATGATGCCACAGGGAAAGTCTTTAAAAACGTCAACTTTTATCAACAAGTTCAGGATAGCGTTTCAATTATTAAATATGGCTCTGGCTGTGGTAGAACATTCGTTTCGAGAGGATATCACTCAATTCTTGGAACAATGACTGATTTAATCCCATTAAATAACGATGACGTGCCTTTTATATATGCATTCACACTTTCTAGAATGTTTAGAAAAATCGTAAAGAAATACACCGAAATAGGTACTACTCCTAATCTATATTATAGCGATTATTCTAATGCATCTATTCCATTGAAATCTCTATCCAATAAAGAAAAAATATCTAAAATAATAGTCAATATTGAGGAAAAGGAATATGCACTTGAAGAACAGTTAACTCAATTAAATAATCTAAAGAAACATCTACTTAATTCATTGTTTATATAGTACACCTTATATAAAAACAATAAGGTACCAAAATTAAGATTTAAAGAGTTTGATTCTTCTTTATGGCATGAGTGCAAATTGAATGATATATCATCAAGAATAACATATAAGAACAAAGAAAATAGGCCCTTAATCCCATTAACTATATCTGCACAAGAAGGGTTAATAAGCCAATATGACTATTTTGATAAACAAATAGCAAGCATCAATTTATCAACATATTATGTATTGAAAAGAGGTCAATTTGCTTACAACAAAAGCTATTCTAAAGGATATCCATATGGAGCAATCAAGCGATTAGAACGATATGATGAAGGTGCCTTATCATCACTTTATATTTGTTTCGAATTGAAAAATATTGATTCTAATTTCATGTGCAAATATTTTGAATCTAATAAGTGGAATTATGAAGTTAAATTAATATCTGGTGAAGGTGCAAGAAATCATGGCCTACTCAATCTTTCACCATCAGACTTCTTTAATATTAAACTATATGTTCCAACAAATAAAATAGAACAATTAAAGATAGCAAAATTCATCGAATTACTACAAGAGAAAATTGATAGCAGTAAAGCAAAGTTAGAAGCCCTTAAAAAGTATAAAAAAGGAATATCCAACAGGCTGTTAAAAAAAATTAATTTCTCTGAAGTAACGCCTCTATCTAAACTATGTTGCATCACTACTGGCAAACTTGATGCAAATGCAATGACACTAAATGGAAAATATAAATTTTTTACTTGTTCTCGTGAAGAATACTCAATTGATAACTACGCCTTCGATTGTGAAGCTTTATTAATTTCTGGTAATGGAGAGGTTGGATTAACCAAATACTTTAAAGGTAAATTTAATGCTTATCAAAGAACGTACGTATTATATGACTTCAAAAGAAATGCACAATTTATTAAAATGTGTATTGATAATCAAATTTCTACTGTTATTAGAAAAGAAACAAATAAAGGAGCAATGCCGTACATTAAACTAACAACGTTTAACAAGATTTTAATTCCATTAATCTCTGAATTAGAAGAAAAAAACATTGAAAAAGTCATTAACATGATTGACAAAAAAATAGAGCTTCAGGGAAATTCGCTTAAAGCTCTACAATTAATAAAAAAACAATTATTAAATTCAATGTTTATATAAACATATTATTTAGCAAATAGGCTTTGATGAGTTTCAAATTATCTAACTCACACTCTAATTTGCTTATTTTTTTATTTAATGCACTTGCTGAAGAAGCAATACCTTTTTGTTTATGTTTTTCATTAACTACCAGTTTTATTCTGCTTAGATCTTCTGGTGATACAGACATTCTTTCATATACTGTTCCTTGCTGATATTTCATAGAATATCTATTAAAATCCTCGGAAGTTATAATCAATTCAAGGTATTCTAATTCGATATTTTTCACAGCAAATGTCACGTAGATTGGAGAAAAAATTCCATCGCCATATCTATTAATGCAAATGACTCCAAATTTTAGATTAGCTGGGTTGTAACATAATTGATTATAATGTGTAACTTTATATTTTTTATTATCATCTTTTACTAAAAAATCTCTGTCATATCTATCAGATTTATCAGATATACCTTCAGTTGATAAAGTTACATGAGGATAAGTTCCATTATTTTTTGATAATTCGTTTACTTCAATTAAATAATTTGATAAGTCTATAGCATTTCCAACACCATTTTTCCAATAATTAATAGTGTCTTTTATAGCTTCCTTAGCAAGACCTTTTTTATACTTTTTAAGG
>JAGBKB010000042.1 GCA_017934175.1 Lachnospiraceae bacterium
ATTGAGATTTATTATTCTTTTGTTGGCAAGGTGGACTTGCCCGAATAACCGCCCGACCTATCCGACACAATGCGCAAGTGCCGGATAGGAACGGCAAAATTTTTTACACTTCTATTACTTCTTTATCGCACATCAGTAAACTTGTAAGAGTTCTTTTTACACATTGAGTCCAAAATATTAATTAATTCTTCAGAAGAATAGTCATCAAACTTAATAAATGTATTAAATCTTGATTTTAAGCCAGGATTTGATTCAAAAAATAACTTCATTGGATCTGTGTATCCAGCCACAATAACGACAAGATCGTCACGATAGTCTTCCAAAGCCTTTGTAAGTTCTGTTAAACACTCCCGACCATATGAGTCTGTATGATCATTTTCTGTAATACTATATGCTTCATCTATAAACATAACACCGCCCTTGGCTTCTTCAATCACCTTCTTAACTTTTAATGCCGTCTGTCCTTGATATCCAGCAATCAAATCTGTTCTAGACACTTCAATAAAATGTCCCTTTGAAAGCAAACCAAGTTGCTTGTAGATATGCCCTACTATACGGGCAACGGTAGTTTTACCAGTTCCCGGATTACCAATAAAAGCCAAATGCATCGTGTTTTTTGTAGTATTGTATCCTCGATCTTTACGAATTTTTTGTACCTTTTGAAATGCAATCAGATCATTAACTTTATTTTTTACATTAGACAAACCGACCAATTCATTTAATTCATCTAATAATTCTTGTAATGATCTGTTTCCATTTCCATCTATAATCTCTTTTTCCCTAATGCATACTTTAACAACATTTGCATAACCAAGATAATAAAAAAGCGCTTCACGCAATTCACTGGCAGCCTGTTTCACTTCTTTTGAATAATCCTCATCATCAATGATGCTTATTATCTTTTTATAAATACCAAAAATTGCTTCTTCATTCTCTTTAGCAGTTATTTCCGATGCAAGCTTAACAATATCTCCCTCTCCATCAACAATAGCATCAAAACTAGTTGCAAAACGCATAAATTTTTTTTTATAATCATTTCTCATCACAGAACCCCCAAAAGATTGCAAATAACAATAATAATTAAGGCAACGAAGCCTCCACCAATTGCGTAATACAGAAGTCTAATTCTTCTTCTTAGATCTGCTATCTCGGTCTCTTGGCTATTAGATAATTCTTCTAAACGTTAGCACATATCTGTCAACATTTGATTCTGCTCATTTAATTGATCCCATCCGGCATCAACATCATCTAAATGCTCTATCTTTTCAACCCTTGCCGCGAAAGCATTCAAGTTATAAGTCTGCTCCCATAGTTCATCTACATCTGAAATATGCTCAACATTTTCTATTTGCGATTTATACCTTTCAAGCTCACCCAATCTATCATCGTAACTGATATTGATTGTTTCCTGATTACAAGAAAACTTCTCAAAATCCTCTTTCAGTGCTGTTTTCACTCTTTCCAAGGTACTAAGTGTGCTTTTTATTTGTCCGATGTTATCTTCCGCCCGCTTAATTGCGGTTTGAGCAACCTTAATTGCCACTATAATGCCTTCAATATTATCCTTATGGATCGTTTCAACAGTCCTATAGATAGTATCAACATTATCAAATAGAACGGTTTCTCTTTTATGTATGTCAGTGAAACACTCTTGTATTTGTGTAACAAGTTCATTAGCCTCTTCACCTTTAACATTAGCACTGAATATTAATGCTACTTTTTCCTTAAAATGAGTTAGAGATACCTCTGACGGAATTTTTTTCCGTGCCTCCATTATTTCTTTTTTGTTTTCTTCTAAATCAACGGGTTTTAATACATTTTTTCCGTCTACGATTAACTCTTCTTCCATTATTCATTCCTTAACTCTTTATATCATTTATACAAAAGATCATCTATTTCTAATTTCCGTTTTTCTATTTTGTTTACGAACAATTAAGAATATAGTACCAATAACTACAATGCCAACAGCAATCATCTCTACTACATACATTGTTTTTATTAATCGCCCTTCCTATTCTTCGCTTAAACTTTGTAACAAACGATCTATTTCTTTTTTACTAATATCTATCTTTTTTAGTGATTCCGACATATCTTCGGCAGTTTCGCTCATTATTTCTCTTGCTTTTTTACTACGATCATTCATCGAATCGAACACTTCTTTTTTTGTACGTTCTATCTTTTTCTGTTTTATTTCAAGCAACGCATTCTGCTTACTCAAGATATCATTTCCCTTTTCAACTTGAGCGTATACGTTGTCTGATTTCTGTTGATTTGCTATTGCCTTATCAATAAGATTCAGTACAATTGCTCCAACTACTCCGCTGATCATACTTGCAAGGAACAAGCCAATAACATTTGCCAAAGAACCCAGTAATGGTAACATTATTGTCCCGAGTGGAGGAAATGCCGCTATCAACCATTTTTCAAACACTTCTCCCCCAAATATTGCCCCTGTCGCTACCAATCCTGCTACTATTATTTTCCCTACTTCTGCAACCCTGATGCTAAAAGACTTGTTTCTATTCTCCTTAGCTTTAAGGTATGCAACGGCATCCCCAAGAGATCTAAAGCCTTGTTTTATGACGCTGGCCAATTTTGTAAACAGACTTACTACCCGCCCGAATATTTCCGAAACAATTGTTCCGACTCCTGTCATGGCGCCATTTCTTATAAAAGTTGTTATCTTCTTAAAGAAATTTGATACTGCTATCTTCATTTCTTCAAGGAAGCCCTTGAATGTCCTGGCTGCTGATTTAAAAAATCGGATCAAGGCATTCATTACTTCTTTAAGTAATTCAAATAAAGCCTGAACTGCCATTGCTTTTAGTGCATCTTTACCCGCTTTTTTACCTGTTTCCTTAACAACTCCTTTCACAATGTCACGATTAATTGCCTTTCTTGCCTGAGCATCTTTTTTCTTCATTAGCTCATCGTCAGCATCTAACTTGTCTTGGAATCGTTTGTCATTCTTCTCCTTTGCAAGCCTTTTCTCCGTTTCAGACATATTGGATTCATCTATTTTTTTATTTGCTCTTTCATTTTGTTCTCTAAGAGCCTGCTCACGTTCAGCGCGAGTTTCAACCATTTCCTCAACGCTTTTCGCTCCTTTGCTTTTATTTAAAGATTCGTTAGTAGCATTAAGGTTTTCATCTTTGTTTGCCAAATCCTCTGTAGAGATATTAGCCTGACGTCTACGCTTATTCTCGTATATTTCTTTTCTAGAAACTGTATGATCCAGGTTTGCTTTATCACTTTGTTTTAAATCTTTCCCCGTGTATTCATCCTTAAGTGTTCCCTCTTTTTGTTTTTGCTTCATTTCCTTATTTGCAGTTTTATAACGCTCATCCTGCATAACTTTCTGACCAACTTCTTCATATGACTCAGGATGCTCCCTATCGTACTGCTGAATTAATGTTTCGTTAGTCATATCAAGGCCGATTTGATTTCCAAACTGCTTCCATACCTCTTCAAGAATTACCTTTCCCATAGCGTCTGGATCGCCTATTTTTTCTTTATCTTCTTTAAGCAACTCTAAATCAATAAGGCTTTCTTTTATATCATTTTTGAGTTTTTCTTCAAAATCTATATCAAAATCCAAATTATCAGCTACTAGATTCATTTTTCCATTTTTAGTCATATCAGTTTCTCCACTATCAAGTTTTACTAAACAAATTCTAATTATTGATCTATATTTAATCTATTACAATTTCATACGATATCATAATTATATTTCATGATATTTTAAACTTGTATAATATATTTACTTTCAGTATTTAAATAATTAAAAAGCAAATATCGCTAAAGCAACTGGCTCATAATTTACTATATTATATAATTGGAATTCGTCAAAATCGATAACTATGCAAGCTTATACCACTGCAATTTCAGAATTTGCTCTCACATACTTAACATTATCACTAACTAAAACTAAATTAAACAAAATGCTCTTTTTACCACAATTAAAAAGAAACTTGGTATTAATTTTCTTAGCAATAGGTATTAAATTGTTATTAAAAACTCTCAACATATATTTTAAATTAACCTATACATTTGTATTAATTTTCTTTCTTCTCCACTTTTACTTTTTCTTATATTAAAAGTCTTAAAGCCTTTATTTTTATATAAAGATATCAATTTATCATTATTTTCAGACTCCAAAAACTCAACTACTCCACCGCAAGCATTTTGAATATCAATTATATTTTTATCTAAAAAATAAAATATTTCATCAATGTTTATATCACTATTATCTTTCTTTCCAAGCTGAGCAATTAAAAATGCAGCTGGGGTTATGCTATTATTTTCGTAATTTACATCTGCAATTCTTTCCATTCTTTTTAATGTTGTATTACTCAATGAATTAATTTCAAAACATATAGCTTTTATTGAAAGAGTAAAATATGCCACAATTTCATTTTTATCCACATCAAAAATAATATATGTTATTGCTTGACACTTCTTTACAAATTCAATCGCACTATCTTTAATAAATTTCTCAATTTCAGCATTTTTTACGCAATAAAAACTTTGAAACATGCTTTGTATTTCTTCATAATTATAATCTAATGATAATTCTGGTATACTTACACATACAAAATTATTTCTTGTGTACATTTTCAAATAACCTACTCAAAATAACTTTTTTTTCTTCTTCGCTAACAACCCTAACTTCTGGTTTAAAGTTTTTTCTTCTTTCATCTCTTTCTTTAAATGCTTCATCTAAAGAATTAGCAAAATTATCTACATCTTGACCTTCAACTACAAAGTTTCTTGTTATACTTGATGTTGCCATATAGATACCTCCTCATACTTTTAATAAAAAATACATATTAGCTAACTATCTACAATCATATTATACAAAAAATCGTCATTTTAAGCAACATAATGTTTTTCAAGGGCAGAGTCAAGTGCTCACTTTTTAGAAATTCCCTTAATTACATAAATAACTATATAAATATGTTTTAATCATACCATTATACAGTTTTCGATTTTTGCTTTCTTTGCCAAGATATTTTATAGCATCTTCAAATGAAGTAATAATATGCATATCAAATGTTTTATCATTTTTATTTAAGTTATCGTATGAATATTTTAAATCTTTATAAATAGGGACCACTTTGTCTTTATCTTCAAGCCTTTCTCCATAAGGAGGGTTACTTAGAATAATACCATTTGTGAGATTCTCAATGCATTTCATATTTGCAAAATCTTTCACTGCACATGTTTCAAAATGTATCATTTGACTTACATCTGCTCTCTTAGCATTATCTTCAGCAATTTTTATCATATTGGAATCTATATCAAATCCAAATATTTTAATATCTTTCATATTTAATCTTTCTTGATTAATATTTGATAATGCTTCTTTTCTTGCCTCTTTCCACGCTTCCTTTGGTATTACATCCCATGTCTCACTTACAAATGCTCTATCAACAGATGGAGGTATATTAGAAGCAATCATAGCAGCCTCTATAGGAATAGTGCCTGAACCACAAAATGGGTCTATTAATATTTTATCTTTATTAAAGTCAGTTAGTTTTATTAATGCCGCAGCAAGTGTTTCTTCTATAGGTGCAAGTCCTGACTTAATTCTATATCCTCTTTTATGAAGTGAATCACCTGTGGTATCAAGTCTTATACTGCAAATATTTTTATTAAACTTTACTCTAAATGGATACTTACCTCTACTCTCTGTCAATATACTCGTGTTATATACTTTTTTTAATCTCTCAACAAATGCCTTCTTGACAGTTTTTTGATTGGCTTGAGAAGATTTTAAAATAGAATTTTTATCTTGATTTGCCTTTGTAATTAAAAACTCTCCATCAACTGGGACATATTTTTCTATTTCACATTTTTTTGCATTTTCTAATAATTCATCTGGAACCGTGGCTTTAAACGTAGATATTTCTATCATCACTCGCTCACTTGTTCTTAAATTAAAATTAAGTCTTGGGATATCAAAAAGTGTACCTATTGCCTTTACTTCTCCATCAGTCACTTCCCCTAACTCAAGACCTAATCTTTTCACTTCAGTCTTTAAAACTTTTTCAAGACCAAAGTGGCATATTAATATAAATGTTATTTTTTCCATACATTCATTATACCATAATTTTATAAGGTTGTAAAACTCGCATTTGCTTGATTTTAATAGGTTTTAGACCGTATAAAACCATATAAAATCGAGTTAGTTAGTACCAATTAAGTACCAAACATTCGCTCCCATGTTTTCATGGTTACGATTCGTGTTTGGTATTTTTTGTATAGGATTGATTCTGTATTTTGTCCGAACACTCCATCTTGAGTGATTGCTAACTTTCGCTGTAAAATTTTAACAGTGTAGCCAGTATCCCCTCTCATGAGTTCTGGCATAAATGTTTTAATTTCTCTATAATTTGCTTTGTCGCTATAAGTTATCCAGTAGTACTTTTCTGCACGAGTGTCAATGTGTACAAAGCCTTCATTTGCATTGTTTGAGTAAGCATAGAGACCTATTCCCTTTATGCCTATTTTTTCGCAGTACATTGCCACTATGATTGGGTGTATACCTTTGACTTGAATGTCTACAGCACAACCTTCTATATGTTTTGAACTGGTCGCTCCATTTACTGATTTATTGTATGAAGCTGGTCTGTAGCCTGATGTTATTATAACAAAGCATCCGAAGTGCTCTCTTATCATTTGTACCTTTGGGTACAAATAGTCATCAACTAATAAAACATCGTATTTACCAGTTTCGTATAAATTACGGAGTGGTGATGTACCTGCTATATGTTCCTTAAGTATAAAGTTTTGAGCGAGTTTTAAGTTTTTATCTTTTTTGTATGAATATTGTTTAATCATTTGTTTCTATATTTGGCTCTTGAACTGGTTCTATAGGTTCTATAAGTTCTGGAATTTTATTTTTAAATTTTGCCTTAAAAATTTTATAAATATAGCCTCCTACTGATTCAGCACCAAAAACTACACCTCCAAAAATTCCTATTATAATTTGCCACATTTTTACTTCTGTTTCATTTATTTGTTTTATAAACATAAAACATACACAAGTTATTATTAAACCTATAACAAAAAACATTGCGACCCCTATGTAAAATGCTATAAAATCAAACTTTGTATTTGGGTCATGCATTGTCTGCATTTTATCAAATATGCATAAAATGGTTATGTACAGAATTATAACCGCACAGTAAATCATTATGATTTTGTAAATTTCTTTAAGTTCAGTTATGTCTACTGTTTGCGGTATAAAAGTACACACTATGCAGGTTATAAAAAATAACAGCGAGGTTCCTATTGCCAGTATATAATGGAAGGACAGTGCAAGTTTCTTTATGCCTATTTCTTCAAAGCATTTTTTTAATAAATTCATTTATTTACCCTCCACTATGTTTTTAACAGCTTTATTCGATTTAAGCATTTCTTTGAATCTTAAAAGTGCTTCATCGACTAAAGTCGAGAATTTTTCAAATGTTATAATTTTTGCAAGCCAACCGAACTTGGTTAAAAACATATCATAGACCATTCTTAATTTTAATTGTCCAGTTTTACCACCGAGTTCCTTTTCCGCTTCCATACAAGCGAATACGAGCCACTCTTTAACTTTTGAGAGCTGTTCATTTGTTGGGAGTTTCAAAAACTTAAGCACTGCAAAAATTGACACACCAAGCACTGCTACGAGTGCCATGATTAAAAACCAGTTATTTACTATAAAATCCATATTTATTCCTCCGTTCTTTTGTTTTGATTAAACCATAAAGGGTATGTTAGATGATGTTCATCAAGGTATTTGACAAACATGTCAGTTAAGTACCAGTTGCCATCATAATCACAAAAATACTTTTTACCAATTGAGATTATCTCATCATGTTTTTCTGGGCACAGTTTCATCATAACGATTAGTTGTAGTCTTATGTTTCCTTGCGATATGTATTTCAGCTGTTTTTCTATAATCTCAAATCGACTTTGCTTTTTTTCGGTTTCTTTTGTATCACTACGAGTGATTAAAAATTGAATAAAGCCTGTACCAAAAAAACCACCGATTAATGCAAACGATCCACTTATGAGTGCTACCATTATTGTTTTATCCATTAATCTACACCCCCTTTATTATAAAAGTTTTCACTAAA
>JAGBKB010000043.1 GCA_017934175.1 Lachnospiraceae bacterium
AACTGATAATTTTAAAGAAAAATTCAAAGAAAACTTGTTAAAGCATTTTAGTTTGATAGAAGGGGAAGATTGTGTAAGTGTGTGTATGTTTGATTATGATGAAAAAACATTAGAAGTTACAGTTTACAGTAACTTTGAAAACACAGAACCAATTAATTGCAACACCTACCACTTCCACTACACCCTTGATAGTGATGGAAATGTGGATGATGTGGTATTTGACTATACAGATGAATAAAGTAAAAAATATAAAATAATTAGGGTTTTCTAAAGAAAATCATTATTAATAGACTTTGCTTCATATAAAAAACACAAGATTAGAAATAATAAATATACCCGATTATAATATATAAATATACCGGATTATTGACAAGAATAATTTCATATGTTAAGATAAAAATATGAAAAAAATCTATAAAAATCGCATAATTGATAAAAAAATTGAAGAATATTTGCGTAATTTTGGTGCCATATTGATTTCTGGACCAAAATGGTGTGGAAAGACAAGTACTGGAGAATATCATTCAAAAAGTAAGTTTTATCTTGGAGACCCAACTGGCAATTTTTCAAATAGAACTCTTGCCACAATCGACCCAAATCTTGCACTTTCGGGTGATACTCCACGACTAATAGATGAGTGGCAAGATGTTCCACTTATATGGGATGCAGTCAAGTTTAGTGTAGATAAAAAAAATGAAGCGGGTATTTTTATACTAACTGGTTCATCAACACCTAAAAGGAAAGGAATTAAACATACAGGTGCTGGAAGAATAGCAAGAATTAATATGAGAACAATGTCACTATATGAAATGGGATATTCAAACGGTAATATTTCATTTAGAGATTTGTGTAAAGGAGAAATAAAGAAAAACAGATTTGAAGAAATATCATTAGAAAGTATTATTGATTATATATTAATAGGTGGGTGGCCAATAAACATTGGGAAAAAGATTAATGAATGTTCAAAAGTGGCTAAAGAATATATAGATGCGATATTTGATGAAGAAAGTTTTAACTTTGATGGCAAGAGGCGAAATAGACAGAAGTTTAAATTGCTACTTAAATCACTTGCACGAAATGACAATTCAATGGTTAGTAACAATACTTTGGTAAAAGATTTAAGTGAAAATAATAGTGGAAATTCAATAAATGAAGAAACAGTGGCAGATTATATTGATATATTAGAACGATTGTATCTTTTAGAAAACATTGAACCATTTTCACAAAAGATTAGGTCAAGTACAAGAGTGAGAATTAGTAGGAAGATTCGCTTTACAGACCCATCTATAACTTGTGCAATTTTAAAATTAACTAAAGAAAAATTACTTAAAGATTTGAATACAGTGGGAATTCTGTTTGAGAGTTTATGCTATAGAGATTTATTAACTTATGCAGAATATAATAATTTTAAAATATACCATTACCATGATTATCAAAATAATGAAGTAGATGCAATTTGTGAATTAGATGATGGAAGTTATGTAGCAATAGAAATAAAACTTGGAGCAAATCAAATTGATGAGGCAGCAAAATCGCTTTTTAAATTTAAAAACAATATTATAAAAGATGGAAAGGAACCACCGACAAGACTTATAGTTATTTGCGCTCTAACAAATGCAAGTTATACAAGAGAAGATGGTGTGCAAGTCGTTTCTTTATTGCATTTAAAAAATTAAAAATTATATGTCAATTAACAAAGTTAAAAAATGTTTATACATAGCATTAATGATAATAGTGTTTGTGTGTTTTTCTTGCACCAAAGAGAAACGAAGTGAAATAATAAAAAACGAAGTAACTAAAAATGATTCATATATAGAAACTAATAGCATAGATGCAAATGTGGAAGAGAGTAGGTTTATTATAAATAAAAGGACAGGTAAAATTCATAGTTATACCCATGGAATAAAAGTTGTCAGTGATAAGTATCAATTAGAATCAAATGAAGATATAGAAAAGATTTTAGAAAATGAGAATTATGATATATGTCTAAACTGTTATGCGGGCTTAAAATTAAACTTAGATAAATACAAAACCAGTGATAGAAATATAAGTAATGATGAAGTTGATATTACTAATAATGAAGTAAATCTAATAAAGCATTATATGAATATGTATGAGTTTGGCAAACTTGATACAGAAACACAAAAATTTTTAATATGTATTTTTGAGGTTGGTAACTGGTATGTCAACAATGTCTATACCC
>JAGBKB010000044.1 GCA_017934175.1 Lachnospiraceae bacterium
TTACAAAATCTAAAAGTAGTTGATTATGTAGAATCACTTGCTAAATTTTTTGAAGAAAAAATGTTTAAAAATAAAAAAAATATAGATCTTAAACTAAATTTAGAAGATTTAGTCAATGATCTTAATTATTTAAAACAATATCTAAATTAAACTTGACAATAAAAATAAAAGAGTTAACATACACACAACGATGGGAGTGATGTTAATGAAAAGAATAGTAATTTTTATTGTATTAGTTGCACTTGTTTTAGTAGGTTTAATATCTACCGACAAAAGTGATGAGATTTTGTCGAAAAATGTCGAAAAAAAGGTTCAAATAAGTGATAAGACTGATAAAAGTAGCACAAAAAGCAAAGAAAAAAATGATGAAAAATCAAAAGAAAATAATATAACTACTCCAAGTGTTTCACAAAATGATGATAAAATAGAAGAAAATTCATCTCAAGAAATACAAAAAACTATACAAAATGATACGAATGTGACTTCGAATTCTACTCAAACGACTCCAAGTAGTTCAGTAGTAAGCGAAAGTAGTTCACAAAATAATACACAGCAAAATATTGTTCAGGAGGAACAACCACAAGTTGATCCAAGTACTCCTGATACATCTCATTATCTTTATGCAGTACATCATGGAATTGTAACAAGAGAAAGTTATTCAGAATGTCAAAATGCTGGATATTCAGTTCAACGAACATATCCTGATAAAAACTTATCAAATTCATGCTATGAAGTATATAACATAAGTGGTGGTATTAATGGATATTTTTTAGATATAACTGAAGATGGTCGAGATGCTAATTATTTAAAAGCTAGTTTAAATTTAAGATAAATTATATTTATAGATCAATGAATAAATCATTGGTCTTTTTTTATGGGAGGTAGATAATATAAAAAATATTAAATTATTGCTTACAGCAATATTTGTTTTTGCTCTAGGATTCTTTGTTAAAACACAAAGTGTTGGAGCTGTAACATTACAAAAAGTTAAAATTGATGGTTATGCTTATACTAGATATGAGCATTCAGTTGCATCAGGGGATTTCTCTGATTATTATTATAAGTATTATTTTAATGGAAATGTAGCATTTTGTATCGAACCTGGTATTCATATAACAAGTTATGAATATGTTGAAACAAATGAGTCAAGTTTAAATATTAGTGCTGATATGATCAGAAGACTAACTTTAATCACTCATTATGGATATGATTATCCTGGACATCAAACTGATAGATATTTTGTAGCAACTCAAAACTTAATTTGGAAGACTGTTGCCAATTATAGTTTTATAACTACAAGTAATCTATGGGGAGAAGGAATAGTTCATGATCTTTCAGCTGAAGAAAATGAAATTATGAATATGGTTAATTCTCATTATACAAGACCATCATTTAATAATTCAACTCAAGAATTAAATATTGGTGATACTATCACTTTAACAGATACAAATGGTGTATTAAATGGTTATGAAGTATCAAGTGCTAGTGATAATGTAAGATATTCAATTAATGGGAATCAATTAACAATAACTACTACAAGTATTGGTGATTCAAAAATTGAATTCAA
>JAGBKB010000045.1 GCA_017934175.1 Lachnospiraceae bacterium
AAAAAAACAGAGACAAATCCACAGTGTAATTAACTAATTATATAACAAATATTAAATTTATAAACATAAAATATTTGAAAGGAGAAAGTGTAATAAGTTATTAATTTATATAAATAAATTTAATAACTGTATTATACAAGGAAAAAATATGAAAAAGATTTTATCTGTTGTTTTAGCAATGGCAATGACTATTAGTTTATTTGCTTGTGCTAATATAGCAAAGACAGCAACTGCTCCAAGTGAGACAGTTGCAGAAACAACACAAAAAGTAGAGACAGAAGCAACATCAAATGCAGATACCCATATAGTTGTTGACCACGGTGGAAATGAAGTAGTAGTTCCAAATAAGATTGAGAGAATAGTAGTATCAGATATTTTCCCAATCCCAGCAGTTTTATCAGTATTCTTTAATAGCGCTGATAAGATAGTAGGTATAGCACCAACAAGTGCGAGTGCAGCAAAAAATAGTTTATTGTCACAGATTTATCCAGAGATTTTAAATGCAAAATCAGATTTTATGAATGGAAATACTATAAATGTAGAAGAACTTATGAAACTAAATCCTGATGTTGTATTTTACAGTGAAAACAATAATGAACAAAAGGAAGTGTTACAAAATGCTGGATTTTGTGCTATAGGCATCTCTGCTAATGGCTGGCACTATGACTGCATAGAGACTCTTAATCAATGGCTTAAAACACTTACAGAAGTATTTAAATATGATGATAATATTGGAATACTTAGCGATAGAAGTGAAAAAGCACAGAAAAAATCAAATGACATTTATGCTATGATTAAAGAGAGAATAGCAAATCTTAAACCAGAAGAAAAAAAGAGAGTTTTCTTCTTATTCCAGTACAATGATAGCACTATGCTCACATCAGGAAAGAACTTTTTTGGACAATGGTGGTCTGATGCAGTAGGATGTATAAATGTTGCAGAGGAACTTGAAAAAGATAATTCAGTTGCAACTAATCTTGAACAAGTATATGCTTGGAATCCTGATATGATATTTATCACTAACTTTAATACTGCATTACCAAAAGATTTATATGAAAATACAGTAGGAACATATGACTGGAGCGAAGTAAAAGCAGTAAAAGAAAAAGAAGTGTATAAACTTCCACTTGGTATGTATAGAACTTATACACCTGGTATTGACACACCAATAACTCTTCTTTGGTTTGCTAAAACTGCTTATCCAGATTTATTTACTGATGTAGATTTATTAAAAGAGACAAGAGAATATTACAAAGATATATTCGGTGTTGATTTAACTGATGAACAAATAAAGAGTATATTTAATCCAGATGCAAATGCAGGAAGAACATACTTTAACTAATATTAAAATTTGATTTTTTTGTATTTTTAAATTATAATTAAAGAAGCACATTTTTGAATGTTTGACACAAATTGTCAAATAGGTTGATTATGTGCTTCTTGTTTTTATGAGGTATTTTTGCGTAAAAAAAATAAAATGGTTTCTATGCGTAATTTTTTTGTTAAGTATGTTGACATATAATTATGCATACGACAACAATTTTTATAATAAGACCAGTGATGAGTTTTTAGCATATATTCAAAACGATTTAACCTATTTTGGTGAGACCTTTTCAACCAAGGACTATGAGACACTGATAGAGTTATACAAGTTATTTGAAAATGATTTACACTATGCTTCTTATTTACCTTTTGATAAAAGAATTATAAAAGATAAATTGACTAATATTAATAACTTTTTAGACTGTGTAATGCTAACTGGGGATAGTTATAGTGGAAATCTCAACAGATGTTTTGTAAAGTACT
This sequence comes from Lachnospiraceae bacterium, assembly GCA_017934175.1. Taxonomy (GTDB): domain Bacteria; phylum Bacillota; class Clostridia; order Lachnospirales; family Lachnospiraceae; genus UBA3633. Next base: position 1,807 of record JAGBKB010000045.1, read on the forward strand.
ATGATTATAAGAATGGTTTGATGGAAAATGCAGGTCATACTGTAGTTGAGAATATATCGTTATATAAGTCGGCTATTTATTCAGAGTATCCAATCATTGTTGTTTCTACAAGTGTAAATGATGTTTTAAGACAAACCGACCCACGAGTTTTTAAAAATACTATAGAAGATTTATTTAATTCAGCAAGATTAAATGATAAAGTTTTAATAGTTCATTCTAATTGTAATTTTTTTGTAAATGGTATAAGTGCAAATAATTATGATACTTTTTATTATAGACCTAAAATCTATGATGAAATTATAAAACTTACTGCTAAAAAGTATGAAAATGTGGTATATGTAGATTGTAAAGATATAGCGACAAGAGAGTACTTAAGTTCAGATGATATACATTACAATGAAAAGTTCCATTTTCAGTTGGCAAAAAAAATATATGATGCGATAAGCAGGTATATAAATGAGTAACATAATAGTTATAAAAAAAATAAATAAACTACTTTCAGTATTTATAGCATCTTTACTAATCTTATTATCTTTTGATGTAAAATATGTCTATGCTGATACTGATTTTTTCACTATAGAAAAGAAACATTATAGTTCATTTTCAGAAGCATTTAACTTGTCATATAATATATTTTTAGATGCTATTGGTAAAAATGATTTAGAGGATGTAAATGCTTATTGGGTTAGAATGAGAGATTATAATGATAAACTTATTATAGGTGGCTCTGGAGTTGTATGGTGTGGAGATACACTTAAAGAAAGTGCAGATTTTTATGGATATGATATAGTAGGTTTTGGAGGGATGACTGACAATAAAATTAAAGAGTGGCTCCCTAAAATCAATAAGAAGTATAAAAAGATAATAATATTTGAGGGTGTAAATACCATAAACCTTGCTTTGGGATATGGAATGAAAAAGGTTACACAGCAATTGATTGATTCCGTTGCTACAACCATAGTTGATATTCAAAATCAACTATTGCTTGAAGGAGGGGAACTAGTATATGTTAAAGTTAAGCCAATGACATTCCCACGAGATACAAGTGATAAAAAAACTGCAGAAACCTTTAATAAGATGTCTGCAGAGTTAAATGTGGCTTTGTCTGTTATGAATGTGCCATTATATGAATTAAAATATCCCACAACTAATGAATACTCATCTGGATATGTGCATTACAATAATAAGATAGTGTGGGATGACTTATTAAGTTAGATTTTATTAGTGATACTAATGTATTAGAACTTTTCAAATTTATATACATCAGTTACTATGATAGTTGCACCACCAATTTCAATAGTTGTTGGCACTGTAGTATAGTTTATAGCAGTTGATGGTAGATTTATAGGCATAGCAATTTGTATTTTTTGTCTTTTGCCACACTGTTCTTTAATTATATTGATAGCCTTGTTGACATCATTATCTTGAACACAACTTAAAAGTGTGGTATTACCTTTTCTTAAAAAACCACCAGAAGTTGCAAGTTTTGTAATTTGGAAGTTTTCTTGTAATAGTGCATCAACTACATCGCCTTCATTATCTTGGCGGACTATTATATACATAAGTTTCATACTTATACCTCCATTTACAACTATTATACAAAATAAATTAGGTTTTTGCAATATTTAGGGAACCTCTAAAAAGTATATATTTAAGGAGAACACTATGAGAACTGTAAATGTAAAAAGAATTAAAGTATTATTTCTATTTGGTGTGGTTTTGTTATTAAGTGTAGCATGCAGTAAAGGTAATGATGTAGCCATAGAGAATCAAAGTGAAACTACTAAAGAGATTGTAAGTTATGACTTAACTGAGGGTATGGATATGCCAAATGTAGTTGTGGAAACAAATAAGGGAAATAATTTTGACTTATCAAAAACCGATAAACCTGCACTTATTAATTTTTGGGCTACTTGGTGCCCTCCTTGTAGAGAAGAGATGCCATCACTTCAAAATCTATATGAAGAATATGGAAATAAAATCGATTTTGTGATGATTGATTCTGGAGAGACAAAAGAGGCTGTTCAAAGTTTTTTAGTAGAAAATGAAGTATATACATTCCCTATAGGTTATGATACTGACAATACCTATGGTTTTAAATTCAATATTATGGCTATACCTACTACTTACATAGTTGGAAAGGACAAAAAGATTAAAAATGTAATAGTTGGTATGAGAACTGAAGAACAATATAAGGAATTTATTGAAAAAGCAATTACAGAATAAGTTATTATATTGAATTTTTTATTGCTTTGTTGTATGATTATAATATAAAAACCTCTAGTGAGCACTTGAAAAACTTGTTTTTCAAAAGTGCGAACTTTAGAGGTTTAAGAGGGCACCTCAACTCGAAAAGTAGTTCTTTGATACTTTTTCGAGGTGCCCATATATATATATATATTAAGGAGGAATAATTCTTATGAAAAAAGGATTACCATTACCACTTAAGTTATTGCTTGGTATATTTATTGGTGGCGCAATAGGAATATGGACATGGAAAACTCACGAGATGGCATTTTCTGCTAGTGTAATGCAAGTTATAGTTTGTGCTCATAGACTTATGGGACAATTTATTATGTTCTGCGTTCCACTTATTGTTCTTGGATTTATTTGTCCATCTATTACTAAGATGGGTCAAAATGCTGGTAGACTTCTTGGCGTTGCACTTGTTATAGCATATGTATCATCGATTCTTGCAGCAACTATGTCAGCAATAGTAGGGTACATTTTAGTTCCACATCTTGGAATAAATGCAAATGGTGCATTTGAAAGAGAAATTCCAAAAGCAATATTCCAACTTGATATTCCTCAACTTATGCCTGTTATTACAGCACTTGTCCTTTCAATTGTTATAGGACTTGCAGCAGTGTGGACAAAATCACAACATACTATTGACCTTCTTGCAGAGTTTCAAAATATAGTTCTTGATATAGTAAACAAGATAGTTATTCCTATACTTCCATTATACATTGGAACTACATTTGCTACACTTGGATATAATGGAACACTTGAGCAGTTCCCAGTATTCCTTAAAGCAATAATCATAGTAATGCTCGGTCATTATATTTGGTTATTTGTTTTGTATGCAGTTGCAGGTGCATATAGTGGAAAAAATCCTATAGAAGTTGTAAAACACTATGGACCAGCATATATTACAGCAGTTGGAACTATGTCATCAGCAGCAACTTTATCTGTAGCACTTGAATGTGCAAATAAGAGTAAAGTACTTAGAAAAGATTTAGTTGGATTTGGTATTCCGCTTTTTGCAAATATCCATCTCTGCGGTTCAGTTCTTACTGAGACATTCTTTTGTTTTATAATTCACTATTTTATGTTTGGAAATCTTCCAAGTATACCAACTATGATATTATTTATAATATTATTTGGAATATTTGCAGTAGGTGCTCCTGGTGTTCCTGGTGGAACAGTTATGGCGTCTCTCGGTATAGTTCAATCAGTTATGTGTGTAGCAGCAGGTGCTACACCTGACCAAATTGCTACATTTACAGGTACACTTCTTGCAATTTTTGCACTTCAAGATTCATTTGGAACTGCTTGTAATGTAACTGGAGATGGTGCACTTACTTTATTCTTAACTGGATATGCAGAAAAGAATGGTATTAAAGAATCATAATAAGTTTTTATAAATAAATTTAAAAAATAAAAAAGTAGAAGGTTTGCCTTCTACTTTTTTTTATTCTTATTAACTGATTTATTTTTTTACTTTTGCTACTATAAGCCCAACAATAAGACCAACAACTGCTGGGATAACCCAAGAAAGACCAATATCTGCAAATGGAAGATAACTCTGTATACTTGCAACTTTATCAATAAAACTTGTAGGTATAATGCTATTTTTTGGGAAAGCCACAATAAATTCAAGAATAGATGCTATAAAGGTGAAAATGGTAGTAAACACAAAAACATTTTTATTATAATTAAATAGTTTACCAAAAAGTGAAAGAAGAATAAGACTTATAGCAAGAGGATAAATAAACATTAAGAAAGGAATCGCATAAGTTATAATAGCATTTAGCCCAAAGTTAGATACTATAAAAGAAAATACTGTAAATATTATAGTCCACTTTTTTTCAGATAAAATATTAGGAAACATTTTATGAAATATTTCAGAGCAACTAACTATGAGTGCTATAGAAGTTTTAAAACATGCAAGAGTTACAACTATGAGTAAAAAGTAAATGCCAAGATTGCCAAAATAATGATTACTGATTTGTGATAAGGCAATCGCACCATTCTCAGATGTTTCATATATACCTCTACTCATAGTGCCCATATAAGTTGTTAAGAAATAAATTATTCCCATGAGTATACATCCAAAAGTTCCTGCTTTAATTGTGTTAAGTGCCACATCGGTTTCATCATTTATTCCAAGTTCACGTATAACTGTGATAACAGTGATACCAAAAGCGAGACTTGCTATAGCATCCATTGTATTATATCCTTCTAAAAAGCCAGTAAAAAATGGATTGGTTTTATAACTATCTGCTGGTATTATGTTATTTTGAGTGAGCATAGGATTTATAAATGAAATTATTATTAAAATAAATAAGAAAAGTAAAAATATAGGATTTATAAATTGACCAATGTATTTTAATATTTTATTGGGTTTTAATGAAAAGATTAGTGCAAGCGCAAAAAATACAAATGTAAATATAAGTCTTGGCATGAACTCATTGGCACCATTTAGAAGTGGTGTGATACCTGTTGAAAATGATGTGGTAGCACATCTTGGTATAGCAAAAAATGGGCCTATAGTTAAATATAAAAGAATAGTAAAGAAGTATTTGTATTTATCTCCAACCAAACTACTCAAATCAAATAAACTGTCTTTTTTACTTATTCCAAGGCACGCAACACCAAGTAGTGGTAATCCGACACCTGTAACTATAAAACCAATGGCTGAAGGAATAAAATTAGTTCCTGCTAATTGTCCCATATGAACAGGGAAAATAAGATTTCCTGCACCAAAGAACATACCAAAAAGCATACTACCAACAGCAATGCTTTCCTTAAATGATAACGATTTTTTCATTTTAATACCTCATAAAATATAATATTTTATTAAATAATGAAATAATTAGTATTTATTTTATTGTATTATAAAATCATAATTATTTCAACAAAAAAACAATGCTAATTTTTTGTTTAGATTGATATTTATGTGAAATTATGATATTATATAGTTGTTTTTAAAAATAGTAAGTAGAGGTGACTAACTATTAAAAGTCAAGAGTTTTTTTAAAGATTTTTCAAGGAATGATGCAAGACAAATAAGCTCTATAAAATAGAGATAAATAGATGGATAAAAAAGTAAATATTAGACTAATAAAGATTTGTCAAAAGTTA
>JAGBKB010000046.1 GCA_017934175.1 Lachnospiraceae bacterium
GACCTTGAAACTGTTTTTTCTCCTCTTCCACCTGCTATTGCTACAACTTCACCAGTTCTATGGTTTATCATAACAAATGAGCACTGTGGTTCTAAAAAATAGTTAAGAGTTTCTGCAACAATACTATCTCCATCTTTTATAACATAATCTTTAAAACTATTTATATATTGATTCGCTATATCTTTTGAATTAAATAGTCCATCATATTTTTTATTTTTCAATACATTTACATGATAGTTTTGCACATCAACTTGTGAATAATGAGTTTGTGACTCATCATTATGCATCACAGAAAGTCTATAGTCTATGGCATACTTCTTTACAGTATAATTCTTATCATCATTTACTTCTTTGTCTACTATTTCTTGAATCTTCGGGTCCATAGTTGTCTCAACTTTTAGACCGCCAGAATATATTAAGTTTCTTGCCTCATCTTTTCCAAGTCCAACTCTTTTAACTAAATCATCATAGAGTTGGTCTATAACTGATTCAGTAAAATAAGTATATACTGTATTTGCATTTTCAACTTTTATCTCAACATTTTGTATTCTACTATATACATCATCATTTACTGCTTCTTCATATTCTTCATTTGTTATATATTGTTCATCAAGCATATTTTTAAGAGTTTGTCTTTGGCGCTTCTTATTGTTTTCAGGATTAGTAATAGGATTATTCTTTGTTGGATTTTTAGTGATGCTTGCTATAACTGCACATTCGCTTAATGTTAATTCCCTCACTTCTTTATCAAAATATCTTCTTGCTGCAACTTTTACTCCAAGAGTATTGGAACCTAAATTGATAAGATTTAAATAGTCTGTCAAGATTTGCTCTTTTAATTCTTTTCTTGAAACTTCTCTCACATTGTCACTATTTGTGTCATCAGTATATCTTAAATGAAATAAACTATTAAAATCTGCTATTTCATTACTATTTTCATATTGCGCTGCTATATAAAGTTCCTGTATTTTTCTAACATATTTCTCTGCACCTTTCTCATGAAGTGCTGAATCAAATAAATAATTTTTTATAAGTTGTTGTGTGATAGTTGAGCCGCCTCCACGAGATGAATCTTGAGTTAAAACTCCATAGATTGCTCTAAATATAGAATCTATATCTATGCCTCTATGCTTCCAAAATCTTTTATCCTCAATAGCAACAAATGCATTTATCAGATATGGGTTTTCTTTTATCTCTTCATACTTAAGTGGTTCTCTATTAGAACCTGCCATGACAAGAGTATCTATAGTATTTCCATTTTTATCAAGTATCTTAGTTGCAAATGCTTTAGGTCCAAAATAAAAACTTTCAATAGATGGAGTACTATCAAGTATTCCTTTTATAACTCCAAGAGAAAAAAAGCCACATAGGCAAATAATACCAATCAGAGCAACAAATAACTTCCTAAATATATGAAGTTTTCTCTTCTTCTTTCTGTTTCTCTTCTTTTCTTTTTTAGCATTTTTTTCTTCCATATCTCTGCCTATAAACTTTTGCTCTGGAAGTTTTATTTTTTTTATGCTACCAAGTTTTTTTAATTTATATTCCATTGTTATCTAATATCCTCTTGCCTCTCTACTTCTTCTTGCATAATTTGAATCAGGGTGTTGTGCAATAATCTTGTCAAATAATTCATTTGCCTCCTTTAATCGGTCAAGGTTTTGATAAAGTCTTGCAAGTAAAAACATAGTTTCAGCATCTGCAGGGTTTATACTAAGTGACAACTGATAATAAGATATCGCTGCATTTTTATTGCCACCATTCCAACTTTCTGTGCCAAGTTCAGATAGCCTTTTTGCTCCTATGCCTTCAATTCTTGACCTTGCTTGATTTAATAGTGTTACAAGCGACTCTTCTGTTATTGAATCTTTATCAAGTTCTACATAGTTTTTAGCAGCACGACTTATATAACCATTATCAAAATCAGATATAATGCTATTAAGCATCTCATACTGCGAAGTAAACATTCTATTTTGTTCTTCGTATGCTCTTAATTTAACACTTGCATCTTCATACTGTGTCTTTAATTCATTGTTTTCTATTGTTATATCTCTTATTTTCTTATTTTGGTCATTTACTAATTCTGCATATCTTATTAACTCTTCTTGATTTGCAAAACTCTTACTACTATTTGTTTTCGGAGAAATTATTAAAGAATGGAAAAGTACACCAATTATAATACCTATAAGAACAAATATAACTTTTTGGTTTTCAGAAAGTTTTATGTATTTTCTTGGAAGTATAGCATCATCATTTTCCAATTTTTTTATTGAATATATGTTTTCTATCTTCTTTTCTTTTACTTCACTCTTTTTAGTATTTTTTAAGACATAATCCATATGTTCATTTATAAATTTATTACCATTATCAATTTTTTGACATTTGATAAGATATGCTCCTGCCTTAATGTGATTACCTATGCTTAAGAGAATTACTGACAATAATAATAACGCTTTTACATTGTGGTCATTATATTCAACTGCTTTATATAATTTTAGCATAGCATTGTCTTTTCTATTTTGTTCCACATAAGTTTTCTGTTCTGGATTTATGTCATCAATAGCAGAATTATACATTTTAACACTTTTCAATAATTTTTCAGTATCATCATCATTTTGAACTTTTGACAAATATTCATTTGCTGGATTTATTTCATTTTTATATAAATCTTTACTTATAAGCCACTGAACTATTGCTTCAACTATGGAACCCTCTTCATAAAAAATAAGCCCAAGCAAATTTCTTGCATTAATATTTCTATTATAAAAAGAAAGAGATTTTTTCAACAAAATCGTAGCACCATAGAGGTCTCTATTAATTGCTCTATCAAGTGCTATGTTATAAAACCTATTTGAGATTTGACGACACTCTCTTTCGTATATAGAAGCCATATCCAATATTCCTAATTATATACGCTCTTTATCATTAACCGCATCTTTAAGCATTTTGAGCATTATATCATCCATATCAGTTATATCCATTTTGGCAAGTGCATCATCTATATCATCTGGTTCAAGACTTTTTTCAAATTTTTTTATTTCTTCATCGAAGTTTAACATAAATCTTTTCCTTTCCACTATCTATTAAGTAAGTTCTTTAATAATTCATTGCATTTTTTATAAATATAGTTTTCATCTTCATTTATAAAATATTTACCATCTTCATATAAGATTTTGCCATCAACCATTGTTAATTTTACATTTGTTTTTGATGCAGAATATACGAGATTATTTACAAATGTATTTAATGGTTGCATATTTGGTTTATGAACATCAATCATCACTATATCTGCAAGTTTTCCTTCATCTATTACATCCCCATCACTATGACCTATACATTTTGCTCCATTTATCATAACCATATTTAATATTTCTTTTGCATTTAATACTGCTGGGTCACTGTTAGAAACTTTTTGAAGAGTTGTAGTTAAATACATTTCTCTAAACATATCAATAGCATTGTTACTTGCTGGCCCATCTGTGCCGATGGCTACTTTTATACCATAATCTTTATACTTTAAAATTGGTGCTATTCCACTGGCAAGTTTTACATTTGAACCCGGACAAGTGACTGCTATAATATCATGCTTTTTATATATTTCCATATCCTTATCATCAAGATATATTGAATGATATCCCCCACCACCAAAATCATATAATCCAAACTTTTCAAAAACTTGTGTGGGTGTAAGGCCTCCCCACCTTTCTTTACATTCATCTACTTCTTTTTTTGTTTCAGAATTATGAACAAAAAATGGGACTTTGTATTTATGGACAAGGTCTGACAGCATCTTTATTATTTCTTCAGTGTTAGTATATTCTGCATGCATGCCATAAACATATTTAACTAAATTACCATTATCTCCCTTATAATTATTTAACTCTATAAAATATTCTTCTGGAGATATTATTTTATTAAACTTTTGAATAGTGTCACATATACAAACTCTAAATCCTGTTTTCAAAGAAGCATCCGCCATAGCATGCAAGTCAAGATACATATCCATACTTCCGACAACACCTGATGAAAGATTTTCCATAATTCCAAGAATTGTAAAATAATAAATGTCTTCATATGTAAGTTTCGCTTCATTTGGGAAACAATACTTTGTAAGCCACTCACCAAGTGGTAAGTCATCTGAAAGTGACCTCAAAAATACCATTGCATTATGAGTATGTGCATTTTTTATTCCAGGTATTAAGTAATTCCCATCACAATCTATTACTCTATCATAAGTAGCATTATCATCTTTTACAGTATTTTGTATTTTTTTAATTCTATTGCCTTCCACTATCAAGTCTTGATTCTCTAATACATCAAAGTTCTTGTCTAAAACATTTGCATTTTTAAACTTAATTTTCATATAATCTCCTATCTAAAAATACTATTTATAATATATATTTGTGTTTCGTTTAATTTATGTATTTAAAAACTCAAGTAATATTTTAGTTGCAACATCTGCTGATTGTTGTTTTAAAATATTATATGTATTTACTGCATCATCATCTCCAGCATCTGACATCGCTCTTATAGCAATAAAATCAATATTATTTATGTAGCACACCTGTCCTGTGGCTGCACTTTCCATATCAACGGCTATAGCGCCAAAAACATCTTTTATTATTTCTTTATCTTTGTCACTACTTATAAATGTATCCCCAGAAGCGATAATGCCAGTTTTATAATTAACATTAATATTCTTTGCACATGATTCTATCTCATTCACAAGTGTTTTAGAGCATGGTATTTCAATCAATTCTAAATCTTGTATAAATCCAAGTGGCATATCAAATGCTGTTTGGTCTATATCGTATTGAACTACAGCCTCTGCTATTGCCACATCTCTTACATTTAAATCTTTTACAAGACTACCAGCAATGCCTATATGAATAATTTGTTTAGGACTATATTTGAGAATCATTGCCTCTACACAAACTGCTGCAAATACTTTTCCTATGCCGCTTTTCGCTATTACAACATCTTTATTGTGGACTTTGCCTATATAAAAATCTATCCCACTTATATTTTCTACTTTTAAATCTGTTACATTTTCTTTTAATACATCTATTTCTGATGACATTGCACCTATTATTCCTATCATATACACATCTCCACACAACAAAAATAAGGTAAAATAAACTTTATCTTACTAAAAATGCGGATAACAGGACTTGAACCTGCACGGTTACCCACCAGAACCTAAATCTGGCGCGTCTGCCAATTCCGCCATATCCGCATATTATTTATTATACTATAATTTTGCCATTATTTCAATATTGTTAATTACTTTGTCCACTAATAAATGTGTTCATAATGTTATATAGTATGTCATAGAATACATTATTATAATCTTTATTGTCATCTATCAAAACTTTGTTCCCTTCATATTCGTGCATATCCAAGTAGCAAATATTATTGTATTCACTTGCAACTTCTTTTAAAATGCGGTCGTAATAACCTATACTATTTTTAAGCACATTGGTAGAATTGTAATTCATATATGTATGAAAAAAAACTATTTTATTTGTTTCGCAACTTTTATTTGCTATAAGTCTTAAACTCTCTCCAAACTCCATAGGATTACTTTGTTCCTCATAATCTTTTAGTCCTATAGATAACAAGACATACTTTGCTGTTGATGACATTGCTTCATTTATAAGCGGTAAGTTATCTCTCAGATTAGCATCATTTGAAAACTCCAATAAATTAAAACTTTTATCTTTTTCATATGTATAAAATAAATGTGCTGACTTGTCACCTACTACGGCTATTTGATTATCTTTTGCAACTTTCATCCAATCATTTTCAAAACCATATATATTATAATTAATGATGTCCACTACATATAGCACTTTACTTTTCAATGTGTCATTAAAAAACTTATTGTAGTGAAGTCCATCCCCTCTATCATATAGATTTTTATCTATTCCAGCCATATTTATATAAAACACATTTTCTGAATCGGCCGCAATATTTCTTAACACTTTATCATAATCATTTGGCACATATTTAAATCCATATTGTCTGGTCTTATAGTCCATATAAGTATGCAAAAACAAATACTTATGCTTCTTTTCTATCTTTTTTACATGTTCTCTTAAAGTTGTTTCAAATACATCTGGTGATATGCTTAATGCTTGGTCATTTACACCTGTGGCAAATAATATATACTCATTATTTGAGTCTATTGCCTTGTTAAATGTTTCCACATTTTTTTGATGGTTGATTGTTCCTACTGTAAATAAAAAAGGTTCAAACCTATCTACTCCCTCATCTTCAATAAAATGACCTGTATATGAATCTCCCACTACTGCTATTTTTTTTAATGATGGACTAAGTTCTCCTGGTCCTTCTGCATACGTAGATATATTTTGCACAAAAAAAATGTTTAGTATACTAAAACTTAATACCAATAATATTATTTTATATACAATTTTATTCTTTTTGCTAAATAACATTATTTATCAGTTGCTTTTAAAATATTCCTTCATTAAAGTTATAGGGGTGGATAATATCCACCCCTACATATTCTTTTATATCTTTAATATTTTTATACTGCAAGTGTAGTATCTTCTACATATTTTATTACATTTGATAAGTTTACATATTTATCTTTGTCATTTACTATAAGTGTTGGTGCTTGCATAATTTGATATTTTTCACATTCATCTGGGTTTTCATTTGCATCTACTATGCTATATTTGATGCCAGCCATATCAAGAAGTTCTTCTGCTTTTTTACAATTAGGACAAGTTTTTGTAACAAAAAGTCTTACATCATCTTCTTTCTTTTCTTCTATATTATAAGTTTGAGCATCATTTACACTGTTTAAACTGTTTACTCTATCTATGCTCTCTACATTATCTACGCTGTCTACAACACTATCTACATTATCTACATGATTATCTATTACTACTTCTTCATCTTTATAGAAGTTTTCTGTGCTAACATTTGACATATCAACTGGCTCATTGTTAAATGCGGCATTCATTTGATTGTCTAATTCTTTTGGCATTGATGTAGTAGCAGTTGCAGTTGCAGTTACATTTTCATTAACTTCTTTATTTACACTTGTAGTTGCAACTGGCTCGCTCTTAAATAAATCTTCTCCCATCTGTTCTATTCTTGTAGCAGCAACTTTTGCAGAATATTCTTTTCTATCTTTGAACTCTTGTGCCTTTCCATCATTCCAGTTTTGAACTGGTCTATAATATCCTGTTATACGGCTATTTACTTCTGTTGCTTCGCCACAGTGTGGGCAAGTATATACTTCACCAGTAATATATCCATGATTTTTACATACTGAATAAGTAGGAGATAAAGTGTAATATGGTAATTTATAATTATTTGCAATAGTTCTTACAAGATTAGCCGCTGCTTTCCAATCAGGTAATTTTTCTCCAAGGAAAGTATGGAATACAGTTCCTGATGTATAAAGTGTCTGAAGTTCATCTTGCACATCAAGAGCATTAAATATATCATCAGTAGTTCCAACAGGTAAATGAGATGAATTAGTGTAGTATGGGTCTCCTTGCATATTTGCAGTAATTATATTAGGGAATTTTTCTTTATCGTGTTTTGCAAATCTATATGCAGTTGATTCTGCTGGAGTTGCCTCTAAATTATAGAGGTCACCATATTTTTCTTGATAGTCTTTAAGTCTTTCTCTCATATGATTAAGTACATCTACAGTAAACTTAACTGCTTCATCATCTCTTAAATCTTTTCTAAGCCACTTTGCATTGAGACATGCCTCGTTCATACCTACAAGTCCTATAGTTGAGAAATGGTTATTAAATGTTCCAAGATATCTCTTTGTGTATGGATATAAACCATTTTCCATAAATCTTTCTATAGTATTTCTTTTTATCTTAAGTGACCTTGCAGATATATCCATAAGTCTATCAAGTCTTTGATAAAACTCTTCTGCTGTTTCTGCTAAATAAGCAAGTCGTGGCATATTGATAGTTACAACACCAACTGAACCTGTTGACTCACCTGAACCAAAAAATCCACCTGATTTTTTTCTAAGTTCTCTTAAGTCAAGTCTTAAACGGCAACACATAGACCTAACATCTGATGGTTCCATATCTGAATTCACATAATTTGAGAAGTATGGTGTACCATACTTTGCTGCCATCTCAAATAATAATTTATTATTTTCTGTCTCTGACCAATCAAAATCTTTAGTTATGCTATATGTAGGAATAGGATATTGGAAACCTCTACCATTTGCATCGCCTTCTATCATAACTTCTATGAAAGCGCGATTTACCATATCCATTTCTTTTTTGCAATCTTTATATTTAAAGTTTTGTTCTTTTCCACCTACTACTGCAGGAAGTTCTGCTAAATCATTTGGAACAGTCCAATCAAGTGTTACATTAGTAAATGGACTTTGTGTACCCCAACGAGATGGAGTATTAACACCATATATAAAACTTTGTATACATTGTTTTACTTCATTGTATGAAAGATTATCTATTTTAACAAAAGGTGCAAGGTATGTGTCAAAAGATGAGAATGCTTGTGCTCCAGCCCACTCATTTTGCATAATTCCAAGGAAGTTTACCATTTGGTTGCAAAGAGTTGATAAGTGCTTTGCTGGTGAACTTGTAATCTTACCTGGGATGCCACCAAGTCCTTCTTTTATAAGTTGCTTTAAAGACCAACCAGCACAGTATCCTGTAAGCATAGAAAGGTCGTGAATATGTATTTCTGCATTTCTATGAGCATTTGCTATTTCTTCATCGTAAACTTCTGTAAGCCAATAGTTAGCAGTAACTGCTCCAGAGTTAGAAAGTATAAGACCTCCAACCGAATATGTAACAGTAGAGTTCTCTTTTACTCTCCAGTCATTTACATTCAAATAATTATCTACAACATTTTTGTAGTTGATTAAAGTCTCTTTAGTCTTTCTTATGTCTTCATGTTTCTTTCTATATAATATGTAGGCTTTAGCAACATCACCATAATCATATTTTATAAGAACTTCTTCTACAGAGTCCTGAATCTCTTCAACAGTAATAACTCCATTTTTAATCTTTGAGCCAAATGCAGCAGCAACTCTCTGTGCAAGGTCATCAATAATGCTTGGATGAGTTTCTCTCTTGCAAGCAATAAATGCCTTGTCAATGGCATCTTTAATTTTCTGGATATTGAAATCTACTTTCTCACCATTTCTTTTTGACACAATAAACATATTACACCCCTCATTTATTTTCCTTTTCTAAAACTGAATAATTATAGCATAAAAGGGCAAAAAGTCAATATATAGTTATTAACAATTTCGATACCACTATATATAGTGGTTATAAAACATTGAATAATAAAGAAACACTACAAATCAAGGGTTTTTTAGACACTATTTTCCGTAGATATTTTCTATATTTTTAGTATAAGAGCCATCTCTATCAAAGACAATGATAGGTTCAAGAACTTTAAGACTTGATTTTGCATTTTTTACTGCTTCAATCAAACATAGTGTTGACCTTTTATCAACTCTTGGATAAATAAATTGAACTTTTTTGATTTCAAATGAATAAGACTTTAAGACACATGCTATCTCAGCAAAGCGTTCAGAATGATGGACTAAATAAAACTTTTTATTAGACTTAAGTATTTTTTGTGCTACTTTACATATTTCTTCAAATGTAATAAAAACTTCATGGCGCGCTATAATTTTTTTATCATTTAGATTTTTTATGCCACTTCCACTTTTTATATATGGTGGATTGCAAGTTATCATATCAAATGATTCATAAATCGTTTTATACTTATCTTTTTCTTTATCTATGTTTTTTATGTCATCACAGATTACTTTTATGTCACTATCAATATTTATAGCATCACTAACATTTTCTTTATTGTATTTTATAGATTTATTGCAAATAGAAACTTGGTCTTTATCAATTTCAAATGCAGTAATCTTCATATTGTTTCCTAAAAATAATTTTCTTTTGGCATACATAATAAGTGGTATAGGTAGTGTGCCAGTACAAAAATCACAAATGTTGATAGTTGCATCACTTTTTTTACTTCCATACTCTCTAAGTGCGAAATTAGCAAGAAGGACAGCATCAATACCAAAATTGAAACTGTCCTTATCCTGATAAATCATATAATCATTGATTTCTAAATTTTCTAATTTTATATTTGACATAAAAGGTTATGCATTCACTATAAGTCTGCCTTCACATCTCTTCTCTCAAGTTCTTCTAACTTTCTTGCCTCTTTTTCATCATCAGTTTCTTCTCTAATTATTTGTCTCTTTTTAAACTTAAGTTCAGTAGGGTCATATTCTCTCATTTCTTTTTCATCATTACCTACATTTACAAGAACTTTAACTTTTTGTCTTAATGTATTGATACTTTGCACTATACCTTTAAGACCATCTTTAGTAGTTACAAAATCTGAAATCTGTGGCATAGACTCATTTAATTTTTCATATGTCTCTTTCTCATTATTTAAGCAACACATAAGTCTACCACATGCACCAGATATTTTGGCCGGATTTAGACTAACTCCTTGCTCTTTTACATTTTTTATAGATACAGATTTAAAATCAAATAAAAATGTAGAACAACAATAAGGTCTTCCACAAGGTCCAAGTCCACCTAATATCTTTGTTTCATCTCTCACTCCCACTTGTCTCAACTCAATTCTTATTCTAAAAATTGAAGCCAAGTCTTTTACCAAATCTCTAAAATCTATTCTATTTTCTGCTGAAAAATAAAATAAAACTTTAGTTGAGTCAAATGTATACTCGCAGTCAAGCAATTTCATAGGAAGCCCATGCTCTTTTATTCTTTCTTTGCATTTTGTAAATGCTTCGCCTTCTTTTGCCTTATTCTTTTTATGAGTCTCTATGTCCTCATCAGTTGCCTTTCTAATTATAGTTCTAAGTGGTGACTTGAGTGTTTTTTCATCTACTTCTATATCTTTCTTTACTATGCGGCCATACTCAATTCCTCTTATAGTCTCAACTATACAAGCATCACCAACATTTACTTCTTCGCCATTTGGCTTAAAGAAATATATTTTACCACTTACTCTAAATCTAACTCCTAAACATTTTTCCATTTTACACCTCAAAAAAATTAAAAACTGCTATTTTTTTATTTATATAATTGTTATTTGCTTCAATTAATTTATTTAAGTTATCAACCAATTTCCCAAGTTCTTCTAAACTATGAGTGAGTGCAATAGATGTGATTTCTTCTTCAAGTTCCTTTATATTTATAAGTTTCTTTGAATAAGTAATCTTATATACCATCGCATCTCTTAATATATATCTATAAAGACTAATCAAATCTTTTAAATTATTTTCTTTCTTCATAAATATTTCAGAAAACTTCATTCTCTCATACATAGTATCAGATTTAAAATTAGCCAGCATATTAGTTGCATCACTTATATATGGTAAACTTAATAGTTTTTTATAATCATTCTCTTCACTATCTTTTATAATAAAGCATCTACTATGTATAGTCTCAAGTAATTTACTTGCATTACTTGTCACTATAAAGAATATATCATATTCTGGTGGTTCTTCAAGCGTTTTAAGTAAAGTATCTTGAGAGCGCACCTCCAAATATATAGCATCATAAATTACATATATTTTATAGTTAGCAATTTTAGGCGCATAAATAGATGACTCAACTATATCCCTTCTCACTGTATCTATTTTTATACTTGTGTCACTTTCTAAATAATAAATATCTGGATGATTATCTGTATCTACATATGCTTTTTCAAAACCAAGCGAAATAGCGAATTCTTTTATTTGGTTTTTTGCCTCATTATAATTATATGTCTCTATAATATATGAATTGTATATTTTATTTTTGGGAATACTTATCATAATATTATACTTTCATTTTTTTTATATCTTTAGTAACTTCTTCATAACATTCTTCAAGTGTATTTATCTTATACCTTTTAACTATATTGGCTTCTTTTAATTTTTCATCACTAAAATCTATTTCATCAGCCTTTAGTCTTCTTTCCATCTCATCATATTTTGGTACTTTTTGCTTTCCTTCCCTACTAAGCGCTCTTTCTCTTCTTATATCATATGCCACTTCTATGTATATAGGGAAAACATTTGCTTCGCCAAAATATTTTTTTATATTATTATATGATTCCAAAGTGCCTATCGCCACATAATTCTTATCTTTTAATATGTTTCCATCATCAAGTGTTGCATAATACCAATCTCCAAGGACAGTGTGATAGACTCTTTTTTCTATTATTTTATCTTTATTGTCATCTAAATATTTTTCGTCAACAAAATAATACTCTCTACCATCAACTTCGCCTTCTCTTTTTGGTCTTGTAGTATAAATAGAAAATCTGTTGAGATTAAGATCTGACGACAATATCTTTTTATAAAGGCTATCTTTTCCAGATGCCGATTTTCCCATTATATAAAATATCATTATCTTGGTGCTTCCACTTCAACAACTCTTGGAGCATTGCCTATCTCTACCTGTGTATTTCTTGTTGTACTTCTTTCTTCTCCAGGGCTTAAGCCAATCTCAACTTTAGGTGCATTTCTATCATCTCTAATTGTTGTTGCATTGTTATTGTTTATCTCTCTGTTACTTGTTTCTCTCTTACTTGTTTCACTTTCATTGGATATAGGTAATACATTTATCCTAACACTGTTTACACTACTTTCTTCTATTCTAACTTCATCATCAGGTTTTGGTAAATTATTTACATCAATCGTTAAATCATTTGCACTGTCGCCATTTAAAGGTGTCGCATCTGATGGAGTTGGTAATTTTATAATTATCTCACCATCTTCTGTAAGTTCTTCATTGTCTTTTAATTTTAAGTTCACATTGTTCCAACTCTTTACTTTCATAACTCTGTCGCCATCACAGTAATATACTACATCATCTGACAAGACTATAAATCCAGTTACACCTATTCCTATAGTTTCTTTATGAATAGCATTTGGTCTCATCCTATATAATCTTCCAGCATAATTTGTTCCCTTCCCAACTGCGAGATAATAAATATTGCTCATATATATTTTCATCATATTAGGACTTGCATATTGCTTGTCTGCTTCAGTTCCTAGATAATCTTCTATGTCATCACTATACATTTTATATTTTATAGGATAAAAGTTCCCTTCTTTTTCTACATCATCAAGCCACACAAGATACTGCGCTGATTCTATGCTACTAAAATATTCATCATTCGCCCTTCTTACATACGAAGTATCTCTCTTTATATCTTTTAGTTTTCCATTTACAAATGTATAAACCTGTCCTTCAAGTTTCATATCGCCATTTAGTCCATATCCTGCTGTATCAAAATAAAAAAGTTCTCCATTTTTTTCTATCCACTCTTCTCTTGCAAATGATTTATCTTCTTTTCTAAACTTAAGACCTTGCTCATCATTTACAAAAAATGAATTCCCTGAATTGGCATCCGTAGTTAGATTTAAACTGTCATGAACTTCTGGCTTTAAATCTATTTTATCAAAAACTTTTATATCTTTAATTCTATTAATAATAACTACTATAACAGCAATCGATGCAACAATAATAACAAAAGCAACTAATATCCTTATGATTGAATTAATATCTGAATTACTTTTAGGTCTACTATGCATATGTCTATTTTCTCTATTAACTCTTTCACTATTAGTCGTTCTATAATAATTATTCATACTTTGATTGTAATCTCTATTCATAGGCTTTATTATACCATATTATAGCATTTTTGTGTATTTTTAGGTATAATACATATATGTTAAATAATAAGAAAATTGTTGCATTTATATGCGAATGTAACCCTTTCCACGAAGGTCATAAAAGGCTTATTAAAAATGCCTTAAAAGAGGGGGATATAGTAATAGCCATTATGTCAGGAAATTTTGTGCAAAGGGGCGAGCCCGCAATTTACGGCAAATATAGAAGATGTAAAGAGCTACTTAAAAATGGCGTGTCTATGGTTATAGAAATTCCTGTAGAATACTCTCTTTCTTCTGCAAAATATTTTGCTACTTATTCAGTAGCTGTGTTAAACAAACTTGGATTTGTGGACAGGCTAATTTTTGGGTCAAAAATAAACGACATCAATGAATTATCTAAACTCGCAGAAATAAAAGAAACGGAGATAAATATTTCTGACACAAAGAATTCAAATATTATACATCAATATTTAAAAGAAGGCTATTCATATTCATATGCAATGTCTATGGTTTTAGGCAAAAATCTATCTTCAAATGATATACTAGCAGTTGAATATATATCTGCTTTAAAAAGAATGAAAAGCAAAATCACCCCTATCTGCATAAAAAGAAACAATGATATTCCTACTGCAAGCGATCTTAGAAAAAAGATTAATGCCAAAATTACAAATGACGATTTTTCTTCTATTTTAAATTACAAATTACAACTTGCAAAAAATGGTCTTTATGATTTGTCTAATACATATTTAATGACAAATGATTTACAAAATGCAATATTAAAAACTGCCGATAAAAATTTGTCATTCACAAAAAGATCAAAACTATTAAAAACTAAGAATAGAACTCTTGCAAGCATCAAAAGAGTCTTATTAAATATTGTCATTGGCATAAATAAAAATAGTATAAGTATATTAAAAAGCAATGACAATAAAAATGTAAGTCAAGATATAAATGCTGATATATATACAAATATTGATATGGATATAAACAATACAATTGATTCAAAAGTTAAAATTGATTATATAAGAATTCTAGGATTAAAAAAAGATTTTGCAAGTTATCTTAAACACATCAAGATTCCATACTTACTAAGTTTCAACAATACTGCCTATAAAACACTTGTTAAAAATTTCCCAAAATCAAAAGCAATTAAACTAAATAAAAATGGAGAGTATAAACTCTCTCCATCTATTTTGCTTAATGTTTTTGCAAGTGACTTATATAATTTATTCTCTAAAAATAAAAATACTGAGGCGACAACTAAGGCTTTAATTCTTTAGTATTTTACCCACATAACTGGCCGAATGCCATCATTTTTATTAACTGCATCTCCTTCTTGATTAAGTCTCCCGAAAAGTCCTACATATTTTGCAAACATTTTATTCTTTCCAGCATCTCTTAACCAAAATGATGAATTACCTTTATACCAAGTATTTTTATTTGAAACAGTAATATTTGTTCTTGTAGCTTTCAAATAATCAGTTATATGCGTTGCAATTCTTTTATTGTATTGATTTGAATCTTCCTTTCCAAAAAATCTTCTACACTCTTCTTCATTTAATAAATACAAGTTATCATCAGTATATATGTCGCTGTCTTGACTGTTTTTTGTTGCAACATTTGTCTTCACAATTTTTCCTTTTTCGCTATCATTAAACCATGCATTATAACAATCTGCATTCATAAAATTTCTTATATCAGAGTTTTCCCATATATTATCAACCCCATTTGCATTGAAAATATAATTTTCAATTATAATTCTTGACATAAGCATAACTTTGCCGTCTTTCCTATCTAACAATATCCAATCTATATCTTCAGGTCCATTTCCAACATTGCCATCCTGCTCATATCTACCAAACGAAATTGTATCCATCTCATCAATATCTGTATCCACTGAATACTCATTAATAGTTTTCATTAATTGTAGTTTTTTATCAAGAGATAAATCATAATCCTTTCCTATTTTTTGAGGTAATACTGGCATGAATGAATCTTCAATATGAATCGAGTCACTTCCATCTGTAATGTTGATATCAACTGTTCTTGAATCATATTTTTCATCACCACTAAAACTTGTCTCATATTCAATATAATATGTAGATTTTTCAGTTTCATATATTTCTTTAAAGATTGCTTCTAAGTCATATAAATCATCAATATTCCAATATTTTCCATGTGTCATTTCGGCTATATTTCTCAAATCAGACTCTTTTACACTTCTTGTTACACCTATAATATATACTGGAACTTGCTGCTTAAGTGCAAATGTTATGACATCATTACTCTTATAATGACTTGCATTATCATCACCATCTGTAAATGCTATAACACACCTTGCCCCACCAACATTTGATGAATGTAATACTCCAGCATATATTGCATCATATAAAGCTGTACTACCACTTGGTGTTATGCCATTAACTGCATTTGTAATATTATTTAATACATTTGCGTAACTACACTCTACATTTACATCTTGATTAAATGCAACTATTTCTGTTTTATCTCCAATTGCAAAATTCATTGATCTAGCAAATGCATTAACAACATTTTTAATTTTACCCATACTATTATTATCTATACTTCCGCTCTTATCAATAACCATACTTGTATTAAGTCCATATTTATCTCCCAATCTTTCACTTATCTTTACTTCTCTTTGCAAATACTGCCCACCAGATAATTTTTCCTTTAATTCTATTTTTTTAATTACAAAATCATTTACAATGTTACCATTACTATCTTTAATCTTATAATAAAGCCTAACCTTGGGATAATTATTCATATCACTACTTACAAATATTAATTTATATTTAGAATTATTTGTATTTGCAGCATAATTTAACTCTGCATTAAACACAAAAATAATGCTAAACATATAAAAAATACAGAGTAACAATATAGAAATCTTTTTAATTTTTTTTAACATTTATACTCTCCTATTTAATAATATTGCTTATGTATAAAATATCTATGCCCACTTGCCGAATCAATTTGAGGATATTCTTTGTCAATATGTATTCATTTTATTCAGTTCTTTTAAATATTATATATCACATACACATATTTGTAAATATAAAATAATTAACTTAATAAATACATATTTAAAGATGTTTTATTTCTATATTAAATATTAAGTTTTTTCACCGTTTTTTATTGTATTATTTTTCTTTTTTATTTTAGTTGCTGTTATCAATGCTAGTATGCCTATCAATCCAAAGA
>JAGBKB010000047.1 GCA_017934175.1 Lachnospiraceae bacterium
AACCCTATATTTTCTATCAAGCCTTTGCTCGTTTTCGTTAAGTATCGGCGTAAACTCGCTTCGCTCAGACAGTACGTCGAATACTAAACTCAAACTTCGCAAAGTTTGAAGAAAATATGGAACTTGCTCCAACTATTTTCTTAAGCAAGGTACAAGCCAGAATTAATTAAAATAACGCTCCTACGATACCCTCTATAGGTTAGGGGGTATCCCCAGTACTAAATGGCATATATTGGAAATTATAGGAGGTACCTATATGGGGTGTAGGTGGCTTCAAAAATAAGCACTTTTAACAAATATAATCATATTTTTAGCATTTATAAGCAAATAAAAAGAAGCCAATTTGGCTCCTTAATATATCTCATAATGTAAACTAAATCATTAAATGTTGAATAGGTATGAAATCTCCAATTTATTTTTATCTTCCTTTTTTTCAATAAAATTATTGTTAATAATTGATGAAGAAAGTTCATCAGTATTTTTATAATCAAAGTTGAAATTAGAAAGATTCATAAACTTCATATATAATTTATTGTTAAAAATCTGTATTTGACATTTTATATTATCGTTGCTTGATAGATTTTTAAAAATCTCATTTACTATTACTTCTTCCAGCAATAGATTTACTATATTAACTCTATGTATGTCAAGTTTTCTCTTTGCCACATAAACCATAAATTCGCTTATAAAATAATATAGGTCAAAATCAATTTTGTTAATTTCTTTTTCAAATGATTCTATTTTAGATATGAACTCTTGTGTCTTGATTTTTTTAGGATGTTCAAATATTTCTTCAGGTGTGCCTTCCTCATATACTATTCCTTCATCCATATAAAATACTCTATTTGAAACTTTTTTTGCAAAATTCATCTCATGAGTAACTATCATCATAGTTAAATCTTTAGAGTGCAAATCATTTACAATATTGGCAACTTCATTTACCATCATTGGGTCAAGTGCAGATGTTGGTTCATCAAATAATAAAATCTCTGGCTCCATTGCCACCGCTCTCATAATAGCAACTCTTTGCTTTTGACCACCAGACAATTCATGTGGGAAGTTATTCATCTTATCTTTCAATGAAAATCTATCAAGTAAACTTACTGCCGTATCATAAGCATGCGACTTGGTTTTATGTAATATTTCTATTTGTGACACCATAATATTTTCAAGTACAGTTAAATTATTAAAAAGGTAAAATGATTGAAAAATCATCCCTATTTTTTTTCTCACATCAGTTATAGAATAATTTTTATCATATATGTTTTTACCATTGAATATAACTTCACCACTTGTTGCATCTTCCAGTCTATTTATGCACCTTAAAAGTGTTGACTTACCTGTCCCACTTGGTCCTATAATTGATATTACATCATTTTTATTAACTATTGCATTTACATCTTTTAAAGGTGTAATATTATCATATTCTTTTATTAAATTTTTAATCTCAAGTATCATCTTTTTTTCCAATCAACTTTCAAAATAAATTTATTTAATAGATTAGTTACAATTAATGCAAATAAATAATAAATAATTGCTACTGTAATGAGTGGTATAAATGGTTCAAATGTCCTACTTCTTACAATATCGCTCATTTTTGTTAAGTCTTGTACTGCTATATAACCTACTATAGCAGTTGATTTTATTAATGATATAATCTCTCCTTTATATACAGGGATTGCAGAAACAAGACTTTGAGGAAATATAAACCTTAAGAAAGTATGCATATACCCAAAGCCCAATGCATACGCTGCTTCCCACTGCCCAATATCTATACTTCGTATAGCAGTGATTAAAATTTCCGAAACATATGCAGAGAAATTCAATGTAAATGCCACTATAGCCACATATTCTGCAGGTATAGCATTTGACTTAAAAATAATATAATAAAACAATAATAGTAAAACTACTATAGGAATTCCTTGCAAAATAGAAACATATGCATCACATATTTTATTTGCAACCTTGCCACCCAGTAGCCTAAAAATGCATATGACAAATGAAAGTAATGTTCCTAAAACCATTGAGGCAAATGCCATAAATATAGTAGTTATCAAACCCCTTAAAAATAGTTGATACCTATTTTCTTCTATAAATGTGATACGGATTGACTCTTTAATTTTAGTCACTGTATCCGAAATAGTCAGTTTTTTATTATCATTTTTTGCATATAAAAACATTTGACTTGATTTTACTGGGTCCGAAAAATCTACACTTTTCTTTCGCTCTTCCGTTATTGTATTGCCTCCGCCACCAAGGTCAAATTTTCCTGATTTTATCCCTGGCAACATTCCACTAAAATCAACTGCTTTCACATCTAAACCATAATTATATTTTTCACAAAATCTATATACAAGTTCTACATCAAAACCAACAAAAGAGTTGTTATACACATATGTATATGGAGGATATGTAGCATCTATAGCATATACAATAATACCATTTTTACTATCTAAACTTTCAAAATCAAATGTTATGATATTGCTATCATCTCCAAACCATCTATCTTCTATTATTTTGAATTCTCCATTCTCTTTTATCTTTGCCAAAAACTCATTGAACTTAGGAAGTATAATCTTATTTTTTTCATTTCTTGCAAAAAATATACCACTTGCTGAATCTCTAAGCGAATCTCCAACAAGCATTAGTGCATTATCTCTTTTTCTATTATAGTCATCTACAGCAAATTTTAATGCCATTCCATATTTTACATTGCCCACCTCTACAGCATACATAGCATCACTATTTAAATTATAAGTTTTAATCTCTGCATCTTTAAATAAAACATGTGCTAAACTCTCTGCCGATGACCCTGTCAAAACTGCTATAGTAGATTTTTTTGCATCTTCTACTGATTTAATATTCTTACTATCATCTTTTTTATTATTCAATACTAAATTAAAAATAATAATTGATATAGAAAGAATAACAATTATCCCTATAATTAAAATATTATTTAATTTATTTTTTTTATATGCCTTTTCCATTATAAATTGATTTTCTTATCATACTTTTGAGTTATTTTGCATTTCATCAATAGCCTCATTTGCAAGTTTATCACATCTCTCATTTTCAACATTGTCTGCATGCCCCTTCACCCACACAAAGTTTACTTTATGTATTTTAGTTAAAGGTATAAGTTCTTCCCACAAATCAATGTTTTTTACTTCATCTGACTTTCCTCTTCTAAAATCATTTTTTAACCAATTATCAACCCAATTTTCATTAAATGCTTTTACAAGATATTGTGAATCTGATGTAAGTGTTACTTCACAAGGTGTTTTCAATTCTTTTAATGCAACTATTACTGACATAACTTCCATTCTATTGTTAGTAGTTGACTCAAAAGCCTTTTTTATTTCTTTTCTATGGACTTTTCCGTTTTTATCCTCATATATTAAAACTATCCCATAACCACCCGGTCCTGGATTTCCTTTTGATGCGCCATCAGTCCATATATCAACATGCTTCATGCTATTTGTTACCTTTTAGTTTAAATCTATCAGGAAGTATATCATTCATAGTGAACTCTTTGCTATCTAATAACTCTCCATTACTTTTTATTTTAGTCATTATTATTTTAAAATCATCTTCACAAAACTCTGACATAAACTGTCTACACACGCCACACGGAGAACCCATTT
Organism: Lachnospiraceae bacterium; assembly: GCA_017934175.1. GTDB lineage: Bacteria > Bacillota > Clostridia > Lachnospirales > Lachnospiraceae > UBA3633. The sequence continues at coordinate 3,645 of JAGBKB010000047.1, forward strand.
CATATACATCAGCATTTTCAGGTCCTGTCACTATAGCAATCGCTTCAAAATCTCTTTCACCATTTTTTATAGCCTCAACAAATGCCACTCTTTCTGCACAAATAGTTGGGCTAAATGCTCCATTTTCAATATTACACCCGATATAGATTTTACCATTTTTACAAAGCAGTGCTGCTCCAACTTTATAATTGCTGTAAGGTGCATATGCCTTTTTTCTTGTTTCAAATGCATCTGAAATTAAATCTAAATACTTCTTTTCCATAATACCTTTTAATCAACTCCTCTTATCTCTACTAATTCTACACTATCTTTAACTATATTTGCAAATTTTTCAAGTTCATCCCTTAAAAATGGCTTGAAAGGTAGGTCTTCCATATCAGGTCCAGCCTTATAATCTTGTAAAAAATATTTTTTTGCACCTTTAATCATATCTTTTATTTCATAGAAGTCATTTTCATTGTGTAAGCCTTTGACACAAGTAGTTCGAAACTCATAATCACTTGCACGCTCCATAAGAAGTGCTATTGATTTTTCTACCTTAGTTTTTATAACACTTAAATCTTCATTTTTTAATCCTGCAACTTTCATATAATTAGTCCATCCAGATTTTATATCCATAGCAAACATATCAACAAGTTTATCATCAATCAATTTTTCTATCATATCAGGGAAGAACCCATTAGTGTCAAGTTTTATAGGATATCCAAGTTCTTTAATAAGTTTAAGCAAATCTCCTATATCTCTATTTAATAGTGGCTCGCCACCAGTAATAGCAACACCATTTAATTTGCCAACTCTTTCTTTCAAAAAATCTAATATCTGTGTAATAGAAAACTCTGGATACTTCTCTGGATGTTCAACAAGTTCCATATTGTGGCAAAATGGACACCTTAAGTTACAATTTCCAAAGAAAATTGTACAAGCGATATGTTCAGGGTAATCAAGTAGAGTTGTCTTTTGTAGTCCTCTAATAATCATACTTTATCCTTCATAATTTCAATTTCTTTATTAAGTGTAAATGAATAAATATATCTTTTTTTAACTATCAATCCTGTTAATTCAGATAATACTTTGCCATAAATTTCTAACTGCACTTGATAATTATCAACTAACTCATTTTCACTTACTCTCCCATTTTTTATACCATCAGTTTTCCAATCAATTACTACTATTTCATCATTATCATTTATGTAAAATGCATCTATTATTCCTTGAATTACAATATTCTTTTCATCAAAATAATTAGTTTTATTTTTGTCATTATCGCTTATATCTATATTAGGCAATTTCTCAATACCATATTTTGAAAGATACTTATTGATATCATTTTGACTTACTAATTGCATGAATTTATATTCACGATATAGTTTGTTATTTTTATATGCCTTTATAATATCTTTAGCAAAGTCTGATTTTAAAAATGTGTTAAACTTCTCTTTTAATTCTTCTTTTCTATTAATTGTAGTCCCTTTTAAATCTTTTTCATCATCAAACGAAAGTTTTACATATCTTTCATTGTTTTCATCAACATTTTCAAAATTGTAAAACTCCATAAATGAGTGATAAATATTACCTATATTTGTAGAGTCCTTTCTTTCTTTGTCATCTTCTTCATCCACTTTTTTAGGATTTATAGTAGGTTTTCTCTTATTTCTATTGATTAATTTAGAGTCATAATGTTCTTTTTTAATTTCAGAAACTGAAAATTTAGGCTTAATTATCTCCTTCAAACATTCGAATTCATACTTTTCACTAATATTATTATTTAATACATTATAATCAAGATTTGCAATTAACTCATTAATCTCATTAGGATTCTCACTACTTACTTTATCATAGTCATTATCTTCTACATCTTTAAGAACATCTTTTAATGTTAATTTTGTTGTCATATTATCTTCTTGTTTATTGACTGTTATAATATTATTATATATTGTACAACATTTTGTATCTTTTGTCATTGAAGAAAGTATTAAATCAATATAAGTTTTTAATTTACTTACATCTAACTTTTCTTCTGCTTTTTTATTATTGTCATCACATTTATCATTTGATAAGTCTTCATTAGGTGATATATCATTATCTTTTAGAACTTCAAAATCAACAACATTGTGGTTATATTTATCAACATATGTTTCATATGCTTTTTTAAAACTTAACCCATTATTTCCACGATTAACGGCAGCAGTAATAAATAATCTTTTCTTTGCTCTTGTAATCGCTACATATAACATTCGCATTTCTTCACGCATATTATCATATAATTTATCTTTTGCTATTTTTGCTTTGACAAGACTTTGTATACAATATTTTTCTTTTAAATTAAAATCATCAAGTGCAATTCCATAATTTACATCTGTCTGTAAAAGATTTGAATCCCAAGAATCTCTGCTATTATATGTTGAACCACATCCACTTACAAACACATAGTTAAACTCAAGCCCTTTAGACTGGTGTATAGACATAATTCTTACAACATTATCATTCTCATCACATATTTGTGCCAACCCTTGGTCATCTTTTAATTCTTTTATTTTTTCTATATAACGCAGAAAATTAAATAGTCCTACAAAAGAGGAATTTTCATATCTATTTGCCAATTCATATAGTTCATCAAGATTTGCTGTTCTCATTATGCCATCATTCATAGATAGCATAATATTTTTTACATCTAATTCATCATATATTTTTTCAATCAATTCGCTTATACTAAAATACCTTGCACAATTTCTTAAATCATTAAACTTTTCAATAAAACTTGAGAGTTTTTTAGATAACTCTTTAAAATCAATTATATCTTCATAATCTTTTTTTAAATCAACATATAGTTTTATTTTATCTTTCAATTTGTCGTCAATATCTTTATCTGCTTCCTTTTCAACATTATCTGAGTATATGTACTTTAAACATAAATTAGAGAACTTTACTGAACTTATAAAACTATTCCCCATATCTTGATTTAATGCAGCAAGTTTTATAAAAGTCATTTCATTATTAGACAAACCAAATATATTCGATGAAAGCACATTGGCAACAGGTATATCTTGCTGTTCATTATCTATGACATTTAATATATCAATCATTAGTCTTATTTCCATTCTGCCAAAGAACCCTTTTTTCATTTGTGCATAGACTGGAATATTATGCTTCTTAAATGCATCTAAATAAATATCTGCCCTACTATAAAACGACCTAAATAAAACAACTATGTCTTTATATTGTGCACCTTCTTCTTTAACTAATCTCTCAATTTTTGAAGCAATGAACTCTGCTTCAACTTCATTTGCTGTTATTTGCTTTTTTTCTTCTAATGAATTGCTATCACTATTACTTATGTTTGAATTAGGGCTTTCCTTTAATTTATTCTCATATTCATTTGTTATTTTTTCTAACTCAATTTTATCATTCTTTATTTCAACATTTATATTATTTTTTTCTTCTTCAAAATCTTTAAGTCTTTTTTCTTGCCCCAATTTTCCTTTTTCAGTTTTTGGGACTTTCTCATTCTCTTTTTGAATATTTTTATCTATTGTGTCTATTTTCTTTATATTTTTATTGATTTTACTCTCTAATTTTGCTTTTTTATCTTCTATACTTTTTAACTCATTATTAAAATCTGTTATTTTTTTAGTTTCATTATAGAAATCTTTTTCACAAACAACATGTACTTCAACATTTTTATTGTCTTCGCTACTTTCAGCACTATTTTCTAATTTAACTATTTTGCCCTCATTATCTACATCCCAATTCTTATAAATCATCATTCCATCATTTTTATAGTCAATTCCAGCAAAATCATTTGTCATAATTTTCCCAAATACAGTGTTAGTAAACTCAATAATCTTTTCTGAACTTCTAAAGTTTTTGTTCATACTTATAAGATTATACTTACTATTTTCTTTTTTTTCATAATAATCATTTGTTTTGTTTAAAAATAACTTTGGTTCAGCATTTCTAAATCTATAAATACTTTGTTTTACATCTCCCACCATAAACAAATTGTGGTCATTTGCTATTTTCGACAATATCTCTTCCTGTATGATACTTGTATCTTGATATTCATCCACAAAAATATACTTATAAGTACTTCTAAACTCATTAATTAATTCATCACCACCGCATTTTAATATTTCATATGAAAGTAATGCATAATCACTTATTGCATAGACATTTCTACTTACTTTTTCATTTATTATTCTCTTATAATACTCTTTAATTAAATCATAAAATAAACCTTCAAAATTAACAGTGTCGTTATTTGTAGTCTCTAACATTTTATCTGTTTCATCCTCAATCATTGAAGACATCTTATTTCTATTGTTTTTCCATTTATCAATCTTTTCAATAGCATCAGGAATTGTATTCAAAAACATAAATGCTTTATTAAAAAGTTTTTCTTTTATATCGCCATCTATATTTTTTTTGAGGTAGGCATTTAAAAAGTCACCATATATTTCTTTGTTTGAATAAACTATTTCTTCAAGCATTTTGTCTAATACATCATCATATAGTATTGATAACTCTTTCTCATCTGCTATTCTATATCCCGGGTCAAAGTTTCTATATAAACTATCACTTTTATTTAATACAGTATAATATTTATCAACTATATTCTTACAGAAAGAATCTATTGTAGTAATATTTGCATTTTGTATGGTAGCACTTGCCATAATAAGTTTTTCATTTTTAGGATTTTCTTTAAGTTTCTCATCAATACTTGATTTAATTCTACTTTTCATTTCTTGTGTTGCTTTTACGGTAAATGTCATAACTAAAATATCGCTTAATTTTATATCTTCATTCTCTATAATTCTTATTATTTTTTCAGTCAAAACACGAGTCTTTCCAGACCCTGCAGCCGCTGATATAAGCATATGCTTATCTTTACTATTATCAGTTAAAATTCTTTCTTGTTCTTTTGTTGGTTGCCACATTGTCATACAATTACCTCTTTAAATCTAAGCATCTTGTTCATTTTCGCTGTCATCTTCAGAATAGAACCTGTCTTTCCTACATATATCACTGAATTGACAATATTTGCAGTTTGACTCATCATAAGGTTTTGATTCAATTTTTCCAAGTTTGATATTATCAATAGAACTTTTTATATTTTCTTTAGCACTATTAATTAAAACACCAATGTTGTTATCCATTTTATTTTCATTGTTATTAAATTCTATTCCAGTGATAACAAATCCCGAATTTAATGAATCTTTATAAATAGCATTTTTAGTGCCATCACCTTTTTCCAAAGTATCCTTTATTTTTTTTACGCACTCCAAATCATCACTTACAAGTCCATCATAAGATAATGATGTCATCCTATTTTTATTGACATTTTCTCTTTCCGAATATTTCTTTATTCTGGTTATAGAATCATCAACCCATAAATAAAATGCTCCACAAGGGATTTTATTCTTTACATTAGAAGATGCCTTACCTCTACTATTGATACAGTAATCAATATATAAAAGTAATTGCATACTTACACCATTTTTTAACTCATCCTCATTTAAAATTTTTTTCTTATTTCCACTTTTATAATCAATTACATTTATATACTCATTTTCATCTTTAGTCAAAGATTCAATTTTATCAACTTTGCCGACAAATGTTATGTCACCAATTTTAATTGAAAACTCTTCTTCTGGGCTTACTGACTCAAATGCACTATTTTCATTTACAGATTTAATAAAACTAACTGTAGAATTAATAATTCTTTTGCAGAGTTCTTTTACCACCTGAACCTTATTACTGCCATAATATACTTCTTTTCCGTTAATGAGATTTTGAAACTTAATATTTTCACTATCAGCAATAGATATCTTTTCTTCAATCATCTTTTCATCAACTTCATTTATATCAAACTTTTTATCAGCAAATAACAATTCTAAAATTTTATGTAAATAATTACCAAGGTCAATAGGGGATATCTCAAAATTTTTTCTTTCGCTTAATTTAAGCGTGTAATTTAAGAAATGCTTATACGGACAATTATTATATGCTTCAATATATGATACACTTGCTGTATTGCCTTTTCTTACTTTTTCATAGATACTATTTGATAAATTGCTATTAAGATTTTCATTGTCTTTACTACTTATTTTGTTAAAAGAATTATTAAACTTATTTTTTAGTTCTTCTTTATCATTTTTATCGAGATACTTTATTGCTTTTTTAACTGGTAAATTATATATATTATCTATTCCATTATCATACTCTCTTCTTAAGTTTTGCATATTTTCTGCTATAAAATCATATATTTCATCATTACTATAAAAACCTAAACTGTATTTATTTATATGATTAGTGCTTAAATTAGTCACATATTTTTTATTGTCATTTTCAATTTCATATTTTCCAAATAAGTTTTCTATGGCAGTAATAACGCTTGATTTTTCATCAGATTGTTTATTAACATTAAGTTTTGGGTATGATAATATTAATTTATCTGTCGGATTTGTTATAGTTAAATATAGATACATTCTTTGATTTAACGCAGTTTCAAATGTGGTCTGTGAGATATGAATATCATTGCCATCAAGAAAATATCTCATCTTGTCATCAATTATAGTATTGTCGCTATTTTCTGCTGGCACCTTGCTCTGATTAAATCCCATACAAATCTGAATTTTTGGATTGTCAAATCTTGAACGCATCAAATCGCCAACTACGATTTGGTCTATAGACTGTGGAATTGTTTTTATCTCAACATCAGTAAAGCCTACATCCAATAGTCTTCTAAAATCTTCAATTAAAAACTCACTATCATTATTCCCAAATACATTTTTTATAATATCAAATACTTCATTTTTTACTTCCAAACTTTTATTTAACACATCAAGTTGAAAATTTTTGTTATATTGCAGATTGTAACTCTTCTTTTTAACTTTTTTTAATTCTTTTCTACTGATTTTTTTATCATAAGTATCATCATTAAGTAAAGACTCTTCAATAATTTCTTTATCAAGAAATGACAATAGTGAATTAAAACTATCATCAATTTTTGCTTCCGATATAAATTCTTCAACAGCGCTTATATAAGATACTATTTTATTGTCAAAATCTTTCTTATTAATTTTTTCATACAAATTAATAAGTGGACTAAATAGTTCATTCTTTTTATTCAATATTCTATCTTTTTTCTCTTTTAAGTTATTTATTCTTTTTTCAATTTCTTTTTTTCTTAAGTCACCTTTTTCATTTTGCATCTGACTTTCCATCAGTGCATTCTGTTTATCAAAAATTATTTCAAATCCATTTTTATATCTATTTAAGCCTCTTATTCCATACTCTCTTATAAAATTGTCTAATTCAAAAATTGAACTATCTTTATAAAATATGCCTGCATTTATATATCTCATAATACTGTCATATGAAAAATTATATGTAATGACATCTAATGCGGCTCTTATTGCCTCTATATATGGAGAGTTCAATATGCTTTTTGCTGTATCTATATATACAGGTATATCATACTTTTTGAAGATATTACTTATCTTTTTTGAATAATCATCTATATTAGGTACTACAATTTTTATGTCTCCATATCGCAATTCTTTATTTTTTTGTATTTCTCTTTTTATAATATGAACTACATTGATTATTTCTTCTTCAGCATTTTTTGCTTCATATAATTCAACATTTTTAGGCTCTATATCAAATGGAGTTTCATCATTTTCGTAATTATATAAATACTTTTCAATGATTTTTAAATCCTTTTTTTCTTCTGAATTATCAGTTTTTGCATATTTATATACTATATTATCTTTATTATTATAGTCTTCTTTTTCTATAACTATATTGCCTTTAAACTCACTTATCTTTCTATCTATATCTGCTACAAACTTTTTACTTAAGTAGAAAACGTGACTTATATTTTTCTTTATATCTTTTGATATTTCTTTTAAATTACTATCACCACTATTACTATATCTATAATCAATTACAACAAGTGACTCCATAGACATTTGTGCTAACTCTCCAAATATATCAAGTTGGATAGGAGTAAATCCAGTAAATCCTTCATATGCAAAAATTGCATCTTTAAATATGCTATCATCCTTAAGTTTTGATAAACTTTTATATAATAAATCATATTTATCTTCTTTTATTGAGTATCCATATTCTATTAATTTAGTTACAAATTCTTTGTAAATAAGTATTAAATCAGATAATTTATCTTTTATCAAACTATCTACATCTCTGTTATTTTCAATAATACTTAAAATCTTATTTGCATCTTTATTTTCAATTATTTTCCCATCATCATCTAACTGTATAATATTATATGCATAAAACTCTGACATCGCCTGTGTCATTTTTTTTGCAAATCCAATTTTATTAACCATCTTTCCATAATACTTAAGTTTGTCTTTTAACTCTTTGATAACTATTGATAAAATCATAGTTTTCCCAGAATCATCTATTACATTTTTAGTCTTTACTCCAAGTTTCTCAAATACTGTGTATGCCAATCTATCAAAAGAAACTACATCAATATTAAGTAGCCCACTATTATAGCCTCTCTCACCAATCTTATTCATCAAGATTCTTTGTTTATCATTTGTATCTTGTTCTGGGACAACAAGATATATTTTTTTATTTAAATCAATTTTACTATTATCATTATCCCGCCTTGACTTATCTATAAGATAATTATAAAGCCAAGTACTTTTACCTGACCCATGATTTCCAATAACGATTTTTACTTTTTTATTGACACTTACACTCATATATACCTTTATAAAATTTTGGGTGCCATAAATAATGGCACCCAAACGATAATTATTTTATAACATCTTGTAATATAACTGCTTTATATCTAAGTTTTTTTAATGCTTTATCCTCTATCTGTCTTATTCTTTCCCTTGTTACTTTTAATTCTTTACCTACTTCTTCAAGAGTTCTTGGATGATCATCATTAATTCCAAATCTTAATTCAAGCACTCTTCTCTCTCTATCTTTAAGTTTAGCAAGAAATCCTTGTATCTTTTCTTTAAGCATAACTCTTTCTGCATTACTTTCAGGAGATATTGCTGACTGATCTGCTATGAAATCTGCAACGATAGAATCGTCTTCATCTCCTACTGGCTTATCAAGAGATATAGGGTCCATTGCTATTTGAATAACTTCTTCAACCTTTTCTTCACTCATTTTCATTGCTTTTGCAAGTTGCTTTGTATTTGGCTCATATCCAAGTTCGGTTGTTAATTTTTTTCTTTCTTTATTAAGTCTATTTATAGTTTCAACCATATGAACAGGTATTCTTATAGTCTTACTTTGGTCTGCAAGAGCACGAGACACTGCCTGTCTTATCCACCAAGTAACATAAGTTGATAACTTAAATCCCATCTTGTAATCAAATTTTTCTATTCCTCTTGTAAGTCCAAGATTTCCTTCTTGTATCAAATCAAGTAGAGATAGTCCATGTCCTATATATCTTTTTGCTATTGACACAACTAATCGTAGGTTACTCTCTATCAAAACTTTTTGTGCTATCTCCCCAGTTTTTACAATCTTTTTTTCATCATCATTTAAATATATTAATCTTGTAGGGTCAACTGGCAACTTTATAGCATCTTCTTTACTCATATTTAGTTTTTTGTCAAAGCCCTTTTTCTTTAAAATGCTTTGGGCTTGTTGTTTTTCCCTTGCAAGCCTTTGCTCTCTATCAAGTGTAAGTAATTGATATTGTCCTATCTCTTTTAAATACATCCTTACATTATCGCTTAAATCTATGCCATCAAATGGGTCATCTTGCAATTTTCTAATATCTTCAACTTCACTTAATTCTTCAAGTGCTCTTAAGTCTTCATCCTTTGGTCCATCTATGTCCTTATCATCATCATCTTCTTCAATAAGCATATCATCTTCCTTGTTAAGTTCTTTAACAAGGTCTGTCTCTTTTTTAATCTTGCTATTAAACTCTACAGGTCTATCTATATCGTCTTCATCTTCATCAAGCATTTCATCAAATGATGCATTATCTAACTTATCTTTCTTTCTTAAAGCAGCATTTGACTTCTTTATATTTCCTTTAGAACTTTTTACTTGTTTTGATGAACTGTTTTTATTTGCTTTTGTATTTTTAGTATTCTTTGCAACTTTTTTACTTATTTTAGTTGCATCAGTTCTTTTATTATTACTTGTTTTTTCTTTAACTTTACTTGTTACTTTTTTTGTAGTTGTTTTTTTATCAGTTCCTTTTTTTGCAATTGTTTTAGTTTTATTCTTTGTACTTTTTACTGATTTTGACTTCTTATTATCTTTCACTGTGCTCTTTTTAACTACCATAGTTTCCTCCTATTTTACTTTTAACTCTTTATAAACTTCTCTTCTATCAATGTCCCTATCTTTTGCAACTTTTTTAATTGCTTCCTTATCTGTCAAACCATCCAGTAAATATTTGTCATAATGCTCTTTAATACTTAAATCTTGCCACGCTTTCTTCTCACTCTCTTTTACTTTTTCTTTATTTATGCCAGAAACAATCAAAACAAATTCGCCCCTTATTTCTTTTGAATTAAAATAATTTAGTATATAATTTAGCGAGCCTCTAATTGTTTCTTCATATACTTTAGTCATCTCTCTTGATATAGATGCAAGTCGTTCTTTCCCAAATGCATCACTTAATAGTTTTAAATCTTTCAATAAATTATGAGGTGATACATAAAATATCATTGTCCTCATCTCTAATTTTAAACTATCAAGTTGTTGTTCCCTTATCTTTTTATTGTCTGATAGAAAACCTACGAAAACAAAACTACTTGCATCAAGACCGCTGACTACCAATGCATTTATTCCTGCACATGCACCTGGCACTGCTATTACTTCTATATTATTTTCTATAGCAAGTTTTACTAATCTATTTCCAGGGTCAGAAATTAATGGTGTGCCAGCATCAGTTACTATCGCTACATTTGCATTATCTTTTATTTTATTTATGATTTCTTCTGCTTTTTCATAACTACTATGCTCATGATATGATGTAACTTTTGTCTTTATATCAAAATGATTTAATAACTCTCTTGTTCTTCTTGTATCTTCTGCAGCAATTATATCCACTTCTTTTAAAACTTCTATGGCTCTAAAAGTTATGTCCTTTAAATTTCCAATCGGAGTTGAAACTATGTATATTTTACCAGAGTTTATATCCATTTTTTTGCACATGCTATATATTCCTAAGTATCTTTGCTACAGGCGGACATACAATAGCGCATATAATTGCTTCAGGTATGCCATTTGTAATGACAGTGGCAGAAAGCACTGCTAATATTCCCTTTCCTGCTATAACTGGGTTATCATTTCCAAAAAAAACAAATATTAAAATAATTACTAAAACTGTATTTGTAAGGCTTCCTACTATAGAACCAAAAATGTCTCCCATAATAGATTTATTACTGACATCCGACATTATCGCTGGTGTTAATCCAATCAATATTCTTGGCAAAAAACAAATTATTATACTCCCAAAGTTTCCTTTGTATGATGCAGATTCTGCAAATGGAGTAAACAAAAATGCTGTTGGAAATGCCGGCATTATGAATGTCCAATATATAAAACTAAAAAGTCCAAACATAAATCCCATAATCATACCAATTCTTTTACCAAATGTAAGGGATGAAATTATAACTGGCACCATAGCAGTGGTTGCTACTATTGGACCTATAGGTACACTACCAAGAGGTGTAAAGCAAAATATTAAAAGTATCACTATCATAAAGCAAACTTTTAAATACTTATTTAATTTCATTACACAACTCCCATAATACTATTACCCAAAAACTCTCTTATAATTGAATATGCTGGTATCGCTTCAGTACTTGTAGCACTTAAAAAGAAATTAAGTGTTTTGATTAATCTTCTTGCAAGCATACCAACTTCTTCATCATCAGCAATCTGATAAAGTTTAGCAAGTGCCAAATTCTTTATAACATTAAATTCATATATAAGCGCTGAATTAAAATAGATGTCTGCTCTTTCTTGATATGGGAAAACAGATTTTTCTTCTCCCTTTTTCACACTATCCCATCTAAGCAAAGTATCTTTTGCACTAATTTTTCTTGTTTGTATATCACGAATCAATCGTCTTATAAGTCTTGGGTCTGATGTAGCAATTCTATTTATATTATCAATACACATTTCAGTAAGTGCTGATACATGCACCTTAAAAATCTCATCTTGAGATATAGTTGGAACAAATGCTGGATTTAAGCAATGTATTCCTTCAAAAATCGCAACATCATTATCATTTAATTTTAATGTATCACCCTTATATTCTTTTTGACCAGTAACGAAATTATATGTAGGCATTTCAACTTCTTCATTATTTAGCAATCTTTGAATTGTATTGCAGAGCAAATCTACTGCCATAGCATCCAAACACTCAAAATCATAATCGCCATTTTCATCTCTTGGAGTATCTACTCTTTCTTTGAAAAAATTGTCGCATGCAATAACATGTGGTTTCAAATCAAGTGCTATCAAATGATACGCAAGCCTATGTGAAAATGATGTTTTCCCACTACTTGATGGTCCACCTATAAATACAAATTTTTTACCACTTTTTTTAACTGCTTCTGCTATATCACCTATTTGCTTCTCTTGATAAGATTCTGCCATGATAACTAAATTATTAAAATTATCATTTGCAATATTCTCGTTGATTTTTCCTACAGTATTTATTTTAAGTTTTTCTGCCCAATTAGTTGAATCATTTAATGTATCAAATTCTTTATCTCCAGGAATCTTTACTTCGACTTGTTTTTCATCATTAGAAACTGGTAATGTTATTATCAAACCATCTTTATACTGGCTTATTTTATAATATTTAATAAAGCCCGTATGATATAAAAGTTCTCCATTGATGTATCTAACAAAATCACCTATATATCTAAGTTTAATCGTAGGCTTATAACTATACTTAAATAAAAGCCTTACATCTTCCATCTTGTTTTCATTGATAATATCTAAAGCATCTCTCTTCGCAAATTCTTTTTTTTCTATAATTATCTTATCTTTAACCAATTTTGCAAATGCTTCATCTATCAATTTAACATCTTTTTCGTTAATAGTCTTTCCTTTTACCTCAAAATAATATGAATTTTGTATTTTAAACTTAAGATATGCCTCTTTATCACCATATACATCATTTATAGATTTTAACATCATAAATGTTGCAGTTCTTGCATATGCCTGCTTAACAAATTCATCATCAAAATATAAAATCTCTATATTTTCACCATCTTTAACAGTCCTTCTAAGTTCTTTTACATCATGACCAACTTTTACAAGGTAAGGAATCCTACCATTTGTTTCAATTATTTTTGAAACATCAAAATAAGACGATTTGTCTTTTACTTCATATTCTTTTCCATCAACTATAATCTTTTTCATATGCTTATTTTTATAATTCTACTCCTATGATTTTGTATTTTCTTTTATTAATAACTTTATCGCTTCTATGGCTGTTTTAATTGCTTTATCAGTATCATGTGACACAGGATTTTCCATCTTTAGTTTTTCTCTTTCTTGATTTGCTACTACATGAAGAACTGTTCCCACTTTTACACCAAGTGCATTCGCTACTACAAAAAGTGCTGCTGACTCCATCTCAGAAGCAAGACAGCCAAGTTTACACCACGCATTCCATTTATTTATCAATTCATAAGACACTGGTGATAATTCAGGCGAATGTTGACCATAAAAACTGTCTTTACACTCTACTACTCCTACATGATAATCATATTTTAGTTTTTTACTTGCATCAGCAAGTGCATTTACAATATGATAATCTGCAACTGCAGGCCATTCCATTGGTGCATACTCTTTTGATGTTCCTTCCATACGAACTGCACCTGTAGCAATAACTATATCATCTGATTTAACATCAAGTTGCATACCTCCACAAGTGCCCACTCTTATAAAATATTTTGCACCAACCTTTACAAGTTCTTCCATCGCTATAGCAGCAGATGGACCTCCTATACCTGTAGAACACACTGAAACTTTTTTTCCAAGAAGTGTTCCTGTATATGTTATATACTCTCTACTATCAGCAATTAGTTTAGCATCATCAAAGTATTTAGCAATTTTAGCAGACCTTTTAGGGTCTCCAGGAACTATAACATATTCTCCAACATCACCAGGTTTTACCATTATGTGATATTGTTCACCTGAACGAGAATATATATTTTTTTTCTCATATATTAGATTTCTACTATTTATTAGTTCATCAGTCTTGACACTTTTTTTTGCTCTTGGCATATTTTGTCTCCTAAAATATAAACACCTGCTTATATCACATAAAGGCAGATACTATCTGCCTTTATATTTAATAACATTTACTATTCTTCATCATCAGTGTTTTGAACTTTATATTCTTTTGCTTCATAAGATATGTTTTCTGGATTAATTTCAAATGTATCATCAGCCCCTTCATCATCATCATAGAACTCTGTTGATATTGAAGTGTTTTGATAACATTTCATTCCTGTTCCTGTAGGTATAGTTCTACCAATAATAACATTTTCTTTTAATCCCTCAAGTTTATCAATTTTTCCATTTATAGATGCTTCTGTAAGTACTCTTGTAGTTTCTTGGAATGAAGCCGCAGACAAGAATGAATCAGTAGTAAGAGATGCCTTCGTAATACCTTTTAATTCTTCTTTGCCAACTGCTTCTTTCTTACCTTCTTTTCTCAATCTCTCATTTTCTTCTTCAAGTTCAACGATGTCAACGGCTGTATCAGGTAAGAACTTACTATCTCCAGCATCTACAATTAATTTCTTTCTCATCATTTGGCGAACAATCATTTCTATGTGTTTGTCATTGATTTCAACACCTTGTAATCTATACACTCTTTGAACTTCTTTTAACAAATAGTCTTGAACTTTTCTCACACCTTGAATATTAAGTATATCATGTGGGTCTATTGAACCTTCAGTAAGTGGGTCACCTGCTTCTACTTTGTCGCCATCTTTTACTTTAAGAAGTGAACCAAATGGTATAAGATATGGTTTATTATTCAATGTCAACTTATCAGGTCCTATGATTTGTATCTCTCTTTTAGTTCCATCTTCAGTAAGTTTTACTGTACCAGCATACTCTGTAACTATTGCCATACCTTTTGGTTTTCTTGCTTCAAATAATTCTTCTACACGAGGAAGACCTTGTGTTATATCTCCACCGGCAACACCACCAGTGTGGAAAGTTCTCATAGTAAGTTGTGTTCCTGGTTCACCGATTGATTGTGCTGCTATAACTCCGACAGCCTCACCAATACCTACAAGTTTTCCAGTAGCCATGTTTGCTCCGTAACAATGAGCACATATTCCTTTTTTAGATTTGCATGAGAGAACTGTTCTTATTTTTACAGTTTCTCTATTTGTCTTCTCTAATTCTTTAACAATCTTACTTGCGATTGATTTAGTTATTAAATTATTTGCTTCTATAATAGTTTCGCCTGTTTCGCTATCTATAATAGTTTCAGCAACAACTCTTCCTGTAATTCTTTCTTTTAACTCTTCTATCTTTTCATTGCCATTATAGAATTTTCCTACTTCCATATAAGGTATATCTTTTCCATCATGGCAACAATCATCTTCTTTGATGATTAAGTCATGAGCAATATCTACAAGTCTTCTTGTAAGATAACCTGAGTCTGCAGTTCTAAGTGCAGTATCTGAAAGTCCTTTTCTTGCTCCGTGTGCAGATAGGAAATACTCAAGAACATCAAGTCCTTGTCTAAAGTTTGACTTGATAGGAAGTTCTATAGTTTTACCAGTAGTACTTGCCATGAGACCTCTCATAGATGCAAGTTGCTTTATTTGTGCACGACTACCTCTGGCTCCTGAGTCTGCCATCATATATATATTGTTGAAAACTGAAAGACCTCTAAACAATTCTTCTTCTGCAAGTTTTTTATCAGTAGTTTCCCAAGTTGTGATTGTTTCACGATATCTTTCATCTTCAGTAAGAAGACCACGGCGGAAGTTCTTACTTATAGCATCAACTGCATCTTCTGCTTCTGATATAAGTTTCTCTCTATTCTCTGGAACTTTTATATCATCTATAGAAACAGTCATAGCGGCTTTAGTACTATACTTATAACCGAGTTCTTTTATCTTATCAAGTATAATAGCGATTTTTTCAGGTCCGTGAATTTCCATAATTCTTTCAAGTAAACTCTTTAAGTCACCTTTCTTTATAAGTCCATTAATCTCAAGTAAGAATTCATTTTCTGGTTTTGTTCTATCAATAAATCCTAAGTCCTGTGGAATAATTTCATTAAATATAAGTCTTCCTACTGTAGTTTCTATTATTCCTTTTACTAAATCACCTTTCTCATCTTTTCTGCCTATTTTAGATTCTACTCTTACTTTTATTCTTTCTTGTAAAGTAATTGCTTTATTTTCATATGCAAATAATGCTTCATCATATGACTTAAATAAACGAACTATGCCAGTATTATTTGCTCTTTCTTGTGTAAGATAATAAATACCAAGAACCATATCTTGAGATGGCACTGCAACAACACCACCATCTGATGGTTTGAGTAAGTTATTGGTAGATAACATAAGGAATCTACTTTCTGCTTGTGCTTCAAGTGAAAGTGGAATGTGAATAGCCATCTGGTCACCATCAAAGTCAGCATTAAATGCTGTACAAACAAGTGGGTGAAGTTTTATGGCTTTACCTTCTACAAGTATTGGTTCAAATGCTTGTATACCAAGTCTGTGAAGTGTCGGAGCACGATTTAAAAGCACTGGATGGTCTTTTATAACATCTGCCAAGATATCCCAAACCTCATTTTCTTGTTTTTCAACTTTTCTCTTTGCATCACTTGTAGAATTAGCCAAACCTCTCTTCTCAAGTTCTCTCATAACATATGGCTTAAATAATTCTATAGCCATTTCTTTTGGAAGACCACATTGATATATTTTAAGTTCTGGTCCTACGACTATAACTGAACGACCTGAGAAGTCAACACGCTTACCAAGTAAGTTTTGTCTAAATCTTCCTTGCTTACCTTTAAGCATATCTGATAAAGATTTAAGTGCCTTGCTTCCTGGACCAGTAACTGCTCTTCCTCTTCTACCATTATCTATAAGTGCATCTACTGCCTCTTGAAGCATTCTCTTTTCATTTCTTACAATGATTTCTGGCGTGCCAAGTTCAAGTAATTTTGCAAGACGATTATTTCTATTGATAATTCTTCTATATAAATCATTTAAATCTGATGTAGCAAATCTACCACCATCAAGTTGAACCATAGGACGAAGGTCTGGTGGAAGAACTGGAAGAACTGTAAGTATCATCCACTCTGGGCGATTTCCAGACTTAATAAATGCTTCCACTACTTCAAGTCTCTTAACTATCTTTGCTCTCTTTTGAAGTTTAGCATCTACCAATTCATCTTTTAACTCTTTTTCTAGTGCATACAAATCTACATCGCAGAGCAACTCTCTGATTGCTTCTGCTCCCATACCAACTCTAAACTCGCCCTCGCCGTATTCTACAAGAGCACCTTGGTATTCTCTTTCAGTTAATACATCTAATTTTTTTAGATTAGTTATGCCTGGGTCAAGCACAACATATGCTGCAAAGTAAAGTACCTTTTCAAGATTTCTTTGGCTCATATTAAGTATCAAACCAATCCTTGAAGGAATACCTTTAAAATACCATATGTGAGATACTGGTGTAGCAAGTGTTATATGTCCTATACGGCTTCTTCTAACACTGCTCTTTGTAACTTCTACACCACACTTATCACAAATTACACCCTTATATCTAATTTTCTTATACTTACCGCAGTGACATTCCCAGTCCTTTGTTGGTCCAAATATTCTTTCGCAATATAGACCATCCTTTTCAGGTTTTAAAGTTCTATAATTTATAGTTTCTGGTTTTTTTACTTCACCATGTGATTCTCTAAGAATCTTATCAGGAGAACAAATTCCAATTCGTATTGCATCAAATTCAAGTGGCTTATAAGTTTCTTCTCTACTCATCACCATTTCCTCCCTCTTCATCAACTAATTTATTATTTTCTACTTTTTGTATAAAGAATCCCTGTTCTTTTAATTCTTCTTCACTTGCATATCTCTTTTCAGAGCCTTCTATAAACTTTCTCATCTCTTCTCTTGGGTCATATAAATTTTCAAGCATAGGAATCTCATTTCCTTTACTGTCAAGAACTGTTAAGTCAAGGCACAATGCTTGTAATTCTTTAAGAAGAACTTTGAAACTTTCTGGGACAGTAGGTTTTTGCATATTTTGACCTTTGATGATATTTTCATAATTCTTAACTCTTCCGACCATATCATCAGATTTTACTGTCAAAATCTCTTGTAATGTATATGCTGCACCATATGCCTCAAGTGCCCAAACTTCCATTTCTCCAAATCTTTGTCCACCAAATTGTGCTTTTCCACCAAGTGGTTGTTGAGTAACAAGTGAGTAAGGTCCTATTGACCTTGCGTGTATCTTATCATCTACTAAGTGGTGAAGTTTTAAGTAGTGCATAAATCCAATAGTGGTTGGTGAATCAAAGTACTCTCCAGTTCTACCATCACGAAGTAATACTTTTCCATCTCTACTTATTGGAACACCCTTCCATTCATCTCTATGCTCTAAGTGACTTCCTAAATATTTTATAACATCATCATTTAAAATATTTTCATATTTCTTTTTAAAATCTTCCCATTCAGTATTTACATAATCATTTGCTATCTCAAGAGTGTCTTGTATGTCTTTTTCATTTGCACCTTCAAATGTAGGAGTACAAATATCTATACCAAGAACTTTTGAAGCAAGACTTAAGTGAGTTTCAAGGATTTGTCCTATGTTCATACGAGAAGGAACGCCAAGTGGGTTTAACACTATATCAAGTGGTCGACCATTTGGTAAATAAGGCATATCCTCAACTGGAAGTACTCTTGATACAACACCCTTATTTCCGTGACGACCTGCCATCTTGTCACCAACTGATATTTTTCTCTTTTGTGCTACATAAACTCTTACCTTTGTTGACACACCTGCAGGAACAGCATCTCCTGCTTTTCTTGTAAATACTCTTGTAGCAATAACAGTTCCGTATGCACCGTGAGGCATTCTAAGAGATGTATCTCTAAAGTCTTTTGCTTTTTCTTTAAATATTGCTCTTAAAAGTTTTTCTTCAGCAGTTAAGTCTTGTTCTCCTTTTGGAGTAAGTTTACCAACTAATATATCACCAGTTCTAACCTCTGCACCGATTCTTATAATACCATCACTACCAAGATTAGCGAGTGTATCATTTGAAGTATTAGGTATATCATTTGTTATTTCTTCTGGTCCAAGTTTTGTATCTCTTGCTTCTACTTCATACTCTTCTATATGTATAGATGTATATACATCTTCTTTTACAAGTCTTTCACTTAAAAGAACAGCATCTTCATAGTTATATCCTTCCCAAGTCATAAATCCTATAAGTGGATTTTTACCAAGTGCAAGTTCACCTTTCTTTGTTGATGGACCATCTGCAATTATTTCTCCTGCTTTAACTTTTTGTCCTACATCAACAATAGGTCTTTGGTTGTATGAGTTAGATTGGTTAGACCTGCTAAACTTAAGAAGTTGATACTCTTTTTTCTCTCCATTGTCTGATTTTATCTTTATAGTTTTTGCATCAACATATGTTACTGTTCCATCAATATCCGAATGTACACATACACCTGAATCATATGCTGCTTTTGCTTCCATACCAGTTCCTACTGCTGCAGATTCAGTAATCATAAGTGGCACGGCTTGACGCTGCATGTTTGAACCCATAAGTGCACGAGTTGGGTCATCATTTTGAAGGAATGGTATCATATTTGTCGCTACTGAATACACCATTCTTGGAGATACATCCATGTAATCTATTTCTTGTTTTCTATAAAGTGAAGTT
The DNA here is from genome assembly GCA_017934175.1 of Lachnospiraceae bacterium. Taxonomy (GTDB): domain Bacteria; phylum Bacillota; class Clostridia; order Lachnospirales; family Lachnospiraceae; genus UBA3633. Next base: position 23,575 of record JAGBKB010000047.1, read on the forward strand.
TCTTCTTTATATCTACCTGAAACATTTGCATTTTTAAAATGTCTGTCCTCATCAAGTGGTTCATTTGCTTGAGCAACCCTATAATTATCTTCTTCATCTGCTGTCATATATACTATATTTTCAGGTTTACCCTCTGGTACTATTGGGTTTGTTGGGTCAGTTGTTTTATCAACTTTGATAAATGGTGCTTCAATGAAACCATATTTATTTATTCTTGCATAAGTTGCAAGTGAGTTAATAAGTCCGATGTTTGGTCCTTCAGGAGTCTCTATAGGGCACACTCTTCCATAGTGAGTATAGTGAACGTCACGAACTTCAAATCCGGCTCTCTCTCTACTTATACCACCTGGTCCAAGAGCAGAAAGTCTTCTCTTGTGAGTTAATTCTGAAAGTGGATTATTTTGGTCCATAAATTGTGAAAGTTGTGATGAACCAAAGAACTCTTTGATAACAGCAGACACTGGTTTAGTATTGATAAGTGCTTGTATAGTCATCTCATCAACTTGCACAGCAACCATCTTCTCTCTAACTACTCTTTCAAGTCTTGATAGTCCCATACGATATTGATTTTGTAAAAGTTCTCCGACTGCTCTTATTCTTCTATTTCCAAGGTGGTCTATATCATCAGTGTTGCCCACACCTTTTGATAAATGACAAAAATAATTAATAGATGCAAATATATCTTCTCTTGTAACATGCTTTGGTACGAGTTCAAGTGACCTATCTGCAATAGTTTCAAGTAATGCTTCTTTACCTGCTTTCTTATTTTTATTTTCATCTAATATTTCTTTTAGCACTGGGTAATAAACTAATTCAGATATACCCATGCTATCCCACTCTTCATCTTTTACACCTTTTACATATGCATTTATATCAACCATCATTGAAGATAATATTTTTTGTGGTTCTTCTTGTCCCTCTACTTTTATAAATACAAAAGGTGTAGCAGCATTTTGTAAATTTGTTGCTATTTCTTCATCAATCTTTGTTCCTTTTTTATATACTTCTCCAGTTAATTCATCAATTGTATCTTTTGCTAATGTCTGTCCTAATAATCTATATTTGAAATGGAGTTTTTTATTATATTTGTAACGTCCAGCACGACCTAAATCATATCTCTTTGGGTCAAAAAGAGAATTCTTGAAAAGTGATTCACAGGCATCTACTGAAAGTTGCTCTCCTGGTCTTATCTTTCTATAAAGTTCTATTATACCTCTGTCGTGATTTCTTTCATCTTCTGGTTCTTTTTCCATAGATGCTCGAAGATATTTTTCTTCACCAAATAAATCTATTATGTCATCATCAGTAGAAAGTCCGAGTGCACGAAGGAAAACTGTGATAGGAACTTTTCTTGTTCTATCTACTCTTGCCCACATAATATCATTTGCATCTGAATCATACTCTATCCAAGCACCACGGTTTGGTATGAGTGTAGATGAATAAAGTTTATTACCAATCTTGTCACGATTCATCTCATAATAGATACCAGGGCTTCTTACCATTTGCGAAACAACAACTCTTTCTGCTCCATTTATGATAAATGAACCATTTGGAGTCATAGCAGGCAAATCACTCATATAGATTTCGTGCTCTACAACTTCATTTTTTTCCTTCTTTACAAGTCTAAATCTTGCATACAAAGGAAAAGCATAAGTAGCATTTCTTTGCTTACACTCTTCTCTATCATATTTAGTATCTTCATTTTTAAGTTTTACACTTACAAACTCAAGTTTAATTTTGCCAGTAGGGTCTTCGATAGGGAATACATCTTTAAATACTTCAGTTAAACCTCTTGTAATAAACCACACATAAGATTGTTGCTGAATGTCAATAAGATTGGGCATATCCTTGACTTCTTCTCTTTGTGAAAAGTTCATTCTAAGGTTTTTTCCAGACATCGCTGGATGCATCTTACTTGCTTTCATCAAATAAAAACCTCCAAATATTTATGTTTTTAAACATTTTTATTGCACATAAAAACTATGGCACCCTCAGGTGTCGTGTTATGCATTTTAGCACAATTTTTTGCAAAAATCAAGCATTTTGTTAGCATATTGTTAATATAATTATTGCTATTTTAATGTAAAATAAGTTATAATTTTCCCACATTGAATTTAGGAGATGAACGATGTTTTTAGCAGTAAATGTATGGCAAATTGTTTTAATCGTACTTGCTGTTATAGCCGTAATACTTGTTATTTTATACTTTGTAGGCTCAAAATTACAGGCAAAACAAGCAAATACTGAAAAAACAATGAAGCAAATGTCCATGGTTGTATCTCTACTTGTTTTAAGCAAAGACAAACTTCACATCAAAGATTCAGGTCTTATGAAACAAGTTCAAGATGCTATACCAGCATATATGAGATGGAGAAAGTTCCCTATAGTAAAGGCACGTATTATTAAAGCCAATATAGCAGGTGGGGCACAAGTTATGAGTTTTATCTGTGACCCTAAAGTATTTAAAGTAATGCCTGTAAAAACTGAAGTAAAAGTTACTATAGCAGGAATCTATATCACAAAATTACACTCAGCAAAGGGTGTTGATTTATCAAAACTCAATAAATAAGTACTATTTTATTTACCTTTACATAAATAAAAAAGCGGTCTTACCAGCCGCTTTTTTTCATTAGCAATATATTTAATGAAATTTTATAAATTAATTCAATGTCGAAAATGATTTGTAATCTATTTGTGCCTTTTTACCAAATCTCTCTTCAAATTCATTATATTCTTCTTCTGTTATGCTTTCATAGTGTTCTACATCATATGACTTAAACCAAGGATTCTTTTCATCTGTGTATCCATCATATTTATATGCAATCTGTAAAAATAATTCAGTAGAATTACTTGTCAAATTATAAATATTTACTCCTGATTCATTTGCACCATTTGAATACTCATTTCTTATTAATCCACCATCAAGTATAAAATATCTATTTCTGTCCCATCCACTTGCTACATGTGCAACTTTTCTATCAACCATAGTATAAATATCATAAACTATACCTTGATACTCTCCATCTCCTATCTCACCTATAAGAAGTTCTTCTATTCCATCTATGTTTATGTCTTTATAGCAATATCCAACTTTTGATAAAGAGTCGTTAGATGTTGAAATAATATTATACATAGTGCTCATATTTTCTGACTCAAGTTTTGTTGCATCCCATCCTTCTTTTATAGCAGTCAAATGTTTATCTAAAACATCTTTATAAAGATTTTCACCTTTAGTTCCTGCACCTACTGAAACTTTTTCTCCATTATTGCCACAAGTAGTTCCTGCTATTTCATATCTTGCATCATACATACTCTTATACTTCTCTGGCATTTCTAAAATAGTTCCATCATTACTAAAGCCAAATTGTGATTCTGTTGGATAAGATATAATGATATCATACACCTTACCACTATTTAATGTAAGTTCACCAACTTTTTCTGTTGGTCCTCCTGAATAGTCATTAGCATTTTCAAATGCTTGGATACCAAATACCCATCCTGGGTTACCCTTCTCTTTTGACTCTTTATCATAAATATTTATTGTGTGTTCATTTACTTCTGTATCATAGAGCCCATCAAATCTCTGTGGCATATCAATTTTAAATAATTCATTTGATAAAACTGGTGCTTTATTATCTGATGCTACATTTGTTGTCTCTACCACATTACTTGTTTCATTAACTTTTGATGTAGGAGAACAAGATACTGTAAAAATTGCTACCCCCAATAATAATCCTAAAAAACTAACTCTTTGTTTCATAACATTTCCTTTCTTTTTATACTCATTATTATGGGGCAAATATAATTTGCCCCTAAAAAAGTAAACTATTTTTTCTTACCCAAGTACGCTTCCTTAATACTTTCATTTTCAAGCAACTCTTTTCCTAAACCTTCCATAGTTATCTTTCCTGTCTCAAGAACATATGCTTTATTTGCTATTCTTAAAGCCATATTTGCATTTTGCTCTATAAGAAGAATAGTAACTCCTTCACTATTAATTTCTTGTATAATTTTAAATATATCTTGAACAACAAGAGGTGCAAGACCAAGCGATGGTTCATCAAGCATCATAATTTTAGGTCTACTCATAAGAGACCTTGCAACTGCAAGCATCTGCTGTTCACCACCAGATAAAGTTCCTGCAAGTTGCTTTTTTCTTTCTCTCAATATAGGAAATAATTTATAGCATCTCTCTATGTCATTTGTTAAATCATCACTTCTTAAATATGCACCTATTCTTATGTTTTCAAGTACAGTCATATCTGGGAAAACTCTTCTTCCCTCTGGGCAAAGTGTTATTCCCATCTTAACTATGTCTGAAGAATTAATTTTTGTGATGTCAACTCCTTCAAATTCTATACTGCCAGATGTTGGTTTTACTATTCCAGAAATTGTTCTAAGTGTAGTACTTTTTCCAGCACCATTACTCCCTATAAGAGTAACTATCTCTCCCTCTTTTACTTCAAAACTAATTCCTTTAACTGCCTCAATACCACCAAAATTAACTTTTAAATTATTCACTTTAAGCATAATCTTCAACCCCCAAATAAGCCTTTATAACATGTGGGTTATTTTGTATTTCATCTGGATTTCCTTTTGCAATAAGTTTGCCAAAATCGATAACATATATCCTATCAGAAATATCCATAACTAAATCCATATGATGTTCTATAAGAAGTATTGTAAGACCAAAGTCATCTCTTATCTTTCTTATATAACTTGTAAGTTCCATAGTCTCTTGTGGATTCATACCTGCTGCAGGTTCATCAAGCAATAGAAGTGTTGGTTTTGTAGCAAGTGCTCTCGCAATCTCAAGTCTTCTTTGTATACCATAAGGAAGACTACTTGCTATATCATATCTATATTTATATAAATCTTGTGATTCAAGAAGTACTTTTACTTCTTCTCTCATATCAAGTTCTTGTTGTCTATTAATTCTAAAAGTACTTGTAAAAATATTATCGTTATATCTTAAATGCACTGCAATTAACACATTTTCAAACACTGTCAAGTCTTTAAAAAGTCTTATATTTTGAAATGTTCTTGCTATGCCTCTCTTTGTAATCTCTTCTGGCTCTTTATTTAAAATTGATTTTCCAATATATTCTATATTGCCACTTGTTGGTGTGTATATTCCTGTTATACAGTTAAATGCTGTAGTCTTGCCAGCACCATTTGGTCCAATAATTGCTACTATCTCATGATTATTAACTTCTAAATTAAGAGAATCTATTGCCTTTAGTCCACCAAACTGCATAGTCATATCAGTAAGTTTAAGTATATTTTCCATTATGCTTTACCCTCCTTCCTGATATCTTGAGATTTTTTTGCCTTCTTTAACATGATGAACTCATTAAATGATAATTCTCGCCCACCAATCAAACCTTTTCTAAAGAAAAGAACTACTACCATAAGTAAAATTGAGAATATAACCATTCTAAATCCTGGTTTGAAAAGTGGTATCTCGACACCTGCTATTGCAAATGGCTCATCAAAGAATCTAAGAAGTTCCTTTCCAGCAGTTACAAAAAATGCACCCACTATAGAACCAGTAATAGAACCTATACCGCCAAGTACAACTATAAGTAATATGTCATATGTAAGTGTTATGCTAAATGTCTTGCTATCTATTGACCTCATAAACATAGCAAGAAGTCCTCCACCTACTCCAGTAAAAAATGATGAAACCACAAATGACAATTCTTTTGTCTTAAATATATTTATACCAACAGACCTTGCTGCTATTTCATCTTCTCTTATTGCTTTAAAATCTCTACCAGTAGATGAATTAATTATCAAAATCATAATAATAATTAAAACTAATGAATAAGCAAAGCATTCAAGCGAACTCTTAAATCCAGGAATAGATTTAAGACCGTAAGAACCATTTGTTATCTTATCCATCATAGGAGAAGCAATTACTGCTCTTATTATTTCTGAAAATCCAAGTGTGGCTATAGCAAGATAATCACTTTTTAACTTTAAAACTGGTATACCGATAAGTGCTGCAAATACTGCTGCTACCACACCACCTAAAATTAGTGCCACTGGAATAGGAACGACAGCATTTTCAAGTGCAGGCAATATACCATTCATGTAGTAAACATTTGGTCTTACATTTGCTGGTATAGTAAGTATTGCTGTTGTATAAGCGCCAAGTGCCATAAATCCAGCCTGTCCGAGTGAAAAAAGACCCGTAAATCCAGTTACTATGTTCATAGACAAAGCGACCACTGCATATACAAGTGATTTTTCAATAATTGATATAGCATAGTTATATTCAAACTTATTCATATCTAAAAATACTAATGCTATAGCACTTACAACTATTATTGCCAGATATAAAAGAAGGTCTACATCTATTCTATCTTTAAATTTCATATCATTACCTCCCTATACCTTATCTATATTCTTTTCGCCAAAAAGACCAGTTGGCTTAATAAGAAGCATAAGTATCAAAACTATAAATGTAAATGCATCAGAGAAAGTTGAAAGTCCTATTGCCTTAATTATTGTCTCACATATTCCTATAAAGAAACCTCCAACAAGTGCTCCTGGAATAGAACCTATACCACCAAATACTGCAGCAACGAAACACTTAAGTCCAGGAAGTGAACCAGAGTATGGGAATACTGTTGACCTATCAGTAAAATATAATATTGAGCCAACAGCAGCAAGAAAACTTCCAATAGCAAATGTAAATGATATAGTCTTATTTAACTTTATACCCATAAGACTTGCTGCTTCATAATCTCTTGATACTGCTCTCATAGCCATACCAATTTTTGTTTTATTTACAAGATAAAGTAACACAGCCACAAAAAGAATTGTTATAATAGGAGTGATGAGTGTAACAAATGAAGTAGAGATTTCTCCTATTTGAATTCTCAACTTAAGACCAGGTATTTCTGGATAAGGCTGTGGTATTGCTGTAAATAAATAAGTTGCAAGATTTTGCAAAAGATATGACACACCAATAGCAGATATCATAACAGACATTCTTGGTGCATTTCTAAGTGGTGCATAAGCAACTTTTTCTATACCAATACCAAGTAATGTAGTAAGCACAAGTGTAACTAAAATGGCTATAGGAAATGGTAAAACCGCAAATGAAAATATCATAAAATATCCTGCTACCATAAATATATCACCATGTGCAAAATTAATAAGCCTAAGTATGCCATACACAAGTGTGTATCCAATAGCAATTAATGCATAACAACCACCAACAGATATTCCTGTAAGTGAATGTTGAAAAAATTGGGTTACATTCATAGTTTACCTCTATATACAGAAAACTTATTATATAATTTTAGTAGGGGCGGATACTCTCCGCCCCTACCTACAAAACTAACTTTTAAAATTTATCTAATATAACTATTCTACTCTTAAAAATATTAATCAATCTTAACTATCTCTTTAAATTCAAACTTACCATCTTTAACTTCTTTTACATATGCTGCATTTTTATTTGCATCACCATCAGCATTGAAACTTATGTCACCAGTAACACCTGTAAATGCAAGATGTGTAAGTGCTTCTCTTATATCTTCACCATTAGTAGATTGTGCCTCTTGCATTGCTTTAAATGCTGCAAGATATGCATCATAACCAAGTGCTGATACTGCTGGAATAACTGCTGGTTGATTCTCAACTTTTACTAAATAATCAGAAAAACCAGTTGCTGTATCTCCCATTCCATTTCCTTTTAAGAACATTGCTTCTTCACCAGTTGCTGTTGCTGGATTTGCCTCGTAGAATGTAGTAACAACCATTCCTTCTGCTGCACCGTGTGCATTATCTATTATAGTTCCATTTTCCCAAGTATCTCCGCCACCTATTTGACATTCAATACCAAGTTCTCTTGCTTGAGATAAGATAAGTGGTGCAGTAGCAATTGAAGATGGTGCAAATATGAATTGAGGTTCTTTACCTTTAATATTTGTTAAAATTGCTTTGAAATCTTGCTCATTTGTTTGGAACTTTTCTTGAGCAACTACTTCTATGCCATTTTGCTCACATGCTTTTACAAAGAAATTGCCAAGTCCTTCTGAATAGTCATCTCCAAGTTGAGTAATAACAGCAACTTTGCTATATCCGTGATTTTTGCAGTATGATGACATAACTGTTCCTTGGAATGGGTCCAAGAAACAAGTTCTAAAATAATATTCATTTCCATTAGTTACTTGTGGATTTGTGCAAGAACAGCCAATAGCAGGAATCTTTGCCTCTTTAAAATACTCTCCTGCTGCTATTGATACACCAGAACCATAAGAACCAAGAACAACACTTACTTTACCAGCGATAAGTTTTTGTGCTGCATTAACAGCCTCTGTCTTATCTGATTTGTTGTCAACTTCGTATAATTCTACTTTGTAGTCTTCTCCTCCGATATTAATAGTGTTATAAACCTTATTTGCATAACGGATACCATAAACTTCTTGTATTCCGCCACCACCATTTTCTCCTGTTTGTGGTTCAAATACGCCAATTCTAATTACTTTTTCTCCGCTTGATGTAGTAGGTGCAGAAGTTTTACTACCACCTCCACATGCTACAAGGCTTAAAGCCATAACAAGTGAAAGAATAACTGCTAAAAACTTTTTCATAATTTTTCCTCCAAAATAATTATTATTAAAATTTTTATTTTAATTCCAAAATGAGGAAAATTAACATTTCCCTCAAATATATACTATTTTATCAATATATTAAGGAATTTTCAAGAATTTATTTCATTTTGCAAAACTCACCATTTTGCTAAATGTGACTAATTTACTTTAAAATTAACTTGTTTAACATTTAATTCACTTGCTTTTTTACCATCTACTAATATCTGTTTAGCAAGTTTTGCTCCTTCTTCCCCAACTAATGTATAATCTCTTATAATTGCAACCTCTGCGCCAGCATTTTTATGTGTACTGGTTGAGCCAAATACTACTTTGTTTTCTTTTTTTGCTCTATCCATCACAACATTTAGATTATCATCAACTATATAATCTTGAAGTAATGTAATTGCATCAACCTTTGGCATAATATTGTCAAGTGCTTTTTCTATATCTTCTGCTTTAGTAATAGACACTGTATATATGTCTATACCAAGTCCTGTTGAAAAAAACTTTAGATAATCTATATCAAATTGCGCAAGTTCGCTATCCTTGGTATAAATAATTCCTATTCTTTTAACATCTGTATAGTTTTTAATAATAAAATCTAAATGCTCTTCAAATAAATGCGAGTCAGCCACTCCAGTCATATTAGATGTAGGTTTTCCATTAGCATCGCAGTATCCAAGTCTTTCAGCATTTGCCACACCCAAAAATACTATAGGAATGTCATTATACTTTTCACTTGTTGCTTTGGTTGAAGTGTTGCCTATTGTGACAAATAAATTAGGATTTTTTTCTTTGAATGCATCTGCTATCTGGCTTGCATAACTTTCATTGCCTTCAGCATTTGCATAGTGATATGTTACATTTATATCTTCTACAAGACCTAAATCTCTTAATCCCATAACAAATCCTTTTCTCATAGAGTCAAATTCACTTCCTTCAACACTTGAATTTATGCAAATGGTATAATTCTTGCTAACATCAAATGTCTTTTCTCCAATAGTTGTCTCTTTTTTACCACAACTAAAAGTTAAAACTAATGCTGAAAATATAAATATTGTTGTTATAATTTTTTTTATCATAATATCTCCCTAACACAAAATGGGTGGCTAATGCCACCCTAAATTATTTAGCCGTATCTTGCGCTCTTGTTTCTCTTATCACATTAACCTTTATCTGTCCAGGATATTTAACTTGTTCTTCTATCTGCCTTGCTATTGCATGTGCCATAATAGTCATATCATCTTCAGATACTTTTTCAGGTATAACCATTATTCTTACTTCTCTACCAGCCTGCACTGCATATGCCTTATCAACACCTTCATAACTCTTTGTTATATCTTCAAGTTGTTTGATTCTTTGTGTATAAGTTTCAAGCACTTCTCTTCTTGCACCAGGGCGAGCAGCCGATATCGCATCTGCTGCACCTACTATAAATGCTATAGGACACTTTGCTTCTGCATCGCCATGATGAGATTCTATTGCATTTAAAACCTCAAATGATTCTTTATATTTCTTACAAATGTCAAAACCTATTTGCACATGAGTTCCTTCTACTTCATGGTCTATAGATTTTCCTATATCGTGAAGAAGTCCTGCACGTTTTGCAAGTTGCACATTCTCACCAATTTCAGATGCCATTATACCAGATAGTGTTGCAACTTCTATACTATGAATAAGTGCATTTTGTCCATATGATGTTCTATAATGCATTCTTCCAAGTAACTTTACTATCTCTGGATTTAATCCATGTATACCAAGTTTTAAAACTGCTTCTTCGCCTTTTTGTTTTATAACTTGTTCTACTTCTTTAGTAGATTTTTCTACAAGTTCCTCTATTCTTGTTGGATGTATTCTTCCGTCAAGAACTAATTTTTCAAGTGCAAGTCTTGCAATTTCTCTTCTAACTGGGTCAAAGCACGATAACACAACTGTATCTGGAGTGTCATCAATAACAACTTCTACACCTGTCAACTGTTCAATTGCTCTTATGTTTCTTCCCTCTCTTCCTATGATACGACCTTTCATCTCATCATTTGGAAGAGAAACTGTAGACACTGTCGCATAAGAAACATTTTCCATCGCACACTTTTGTATAGTTTCAAGGACTAAGTTAGTTGCATTCTTTTCTGCTTCATCTTTTGCAATTTGCTCTTGCTCTTTTATGAATAATGCTGTATCTCTTTTTATGTCATCTTTTACAGCATTAAATAATTCAGTCTTTGCTTGCTCTCTTGTATAACCAGAGATTCTTTCAAGTTCTTTTAATCTTTGTTCATTTAATTGATTAATTAAGTTTTGCTTTTCAGTAATTTCTTGTTCTTTTGTCTCAATTTGTTTTTCTTTTTGTTCAAGTTGCTCTAATTTCTTTTCAGATAATTCATCTCTCTTTAATGCTCTATTCTCTATCTCTGCAACTTCTTTTCTTCTCTCTCGTAATTCATTTTCAAGTTCAGTTTTTTGTTTTAAGATTTCTTCCTTTGCTTCAAGTAAAGCATTTACTTTTGTACTTTCAGCCTTCTTAATAGCCTCGTCTAATAAGGTTCTTGCTTTATTCTCTGCAGAACCTATTTTTTCAAGTGCTGTTTTCTTCTCTATAGATTTACCAGCATTATATGCTACAAATGCTGCTACGACAATAACTATTAAGGAGCCTACGAGTATCCAAACTTCCATAATCTTTAATCTCCTTTATATGTTATAAACAGGGTTAAACCTGATACATATATTATAGAATAAATTAACTTAAAATGCAAGTTTTAGGATATTTAGTGTAATAATCAAGGTTTATGACAATATATTACATAACATTAACTATTTTAAGCCCAGCCTCTATTAATTTTTCCTTTATTAGTTTTATGTGGTCAAAATTCTTAGTTTCCATACCTATAGTTAAATAACAACTTGATATAGGCATATTTAAGTCAGACCTCTCATAGCGAACATTTATAATGTTTCCTCCGCATTTAGATATAATAGTACTAACAAGCACAAGTTGTCCTGGCTTATCTTCAAGTGCTATTTGCATACTCACATTTCTACCACTTGATTTAAGACCACGTGTCAGAACTCTTGATAAAATATTTACATCTATATTTCCACCTGACACTACACATACCACATTTTTTCCATCAACAGGAACTTTATCAGCAAGAACTGCTGCAACCGACACTGCTCCAGCACCTTCAGCAACTAATTTTTGTCTCTCCATAAGTGTAAGTATAGCCATAGCAATCTCATCTTCTGAAACTGTCACAACTTCATCTACATATTTACTTACTATTTCAAATGTATTATCCCCAGGATGCTTAACTGCTATACCATCTGCAAATGTTGATACCGCATCAAGTGTTATTTGCTTTTTTTGTTTTATACTTTCATACATTGATGGAGCATTTGCTGCTTGCACACCATAAACTTTAATTTGTGGCTTTAAAGATTTTATTGCAAATGCGACACCAGAAATTAATCCACCACCACCAATAGGAACTACAACTGCATCAATATTTTCAAGTTGATTAAGTATCTCAAGTCCTATAGTACCTTGTCCTGCTATTACATCTTCATCATCAAATGGATGAACAAAAGTATATCCTTTTTCTTTTTGAAGTTCTATTGCTCTATTATATGCATCATCATAAACTCCTGGCACAAGCACAACTTCTGCGCCATAACCTTTAGTAGCCTCTACCTTACTTATAGGAGCACCATCTGGCATACATACCACTGACTTTATACCATTTTTAGTAGCAGATAGTGCAACCCCTTGAGCATGGTTTCCTGCACTACAAGCAATAACTCCAGCCTTTTTTTGTTCTTCACTAAGTTGGCTAATTTTATAATATGCACCTCTAACTTTAAAACTTCCAGTCACTTGCAAGTTTTCAGTTTTTAAATACATATGAGTATTTGGTTTTAAACTACTACTACTAAGTAAATCTGTAGTTCTTGCCACTCCTTTTAATATAAATGCTGCATGATATATTTTATCAAGTGTTAACATAGTATAGCCCCCTTATCTGCTGATGAAACTACTTTTGCATATCTTGCAAGATAGCCAGTCTTAACTTTTGGTTCTTTAAGAGTTGAGTTTGCTTTTCTCTTATTTAATTCATCATCACTTACTTCAAGTTCAATTTTATAATTTGGAATATCTATTGAAATAATATCTCCTTCATTTACATATGCAATATTTCCACCACTTGCTGCTTCAGGGCTTACATGACCTATAGATGCACCTCTCGTTGCTCCAGAAAATCTTCCATCAGTTATGAGCGCTACTTCTTTATCAAGTCCCATACCTGCTATTGCTGATGTAGGATATAACATTTCTCTCATTCCAGGTCCACCCTTTGGACCTTCATATCTTATAACCACTACATCACCAGAATTAATATTTTTATCATAGATAGCCTTTATAGCATCTTCTTCACTGTCAAATACTCTCGCAGGACCTTTGTGTTTAAGCATTGAATCACTCACTGCAGACCTCTTAACTACGCATCCATCTGGGGCGAGATTTCCAAATAATATTGCAAGCCCCCCTGTCTTTGTAAATGGATTATCAATATCTCTTATAACTTCATTGTCATAGTTTTTAATATTAACAAGATTTTCTTTTACAGTTTTTCCTGTGACAGTTATAATATTTTCATTTAATAAATTTTTCTTTTCAAGTTCCTTCATAACTGCATATACACCACCAGCAAGTTCTAAATCTTCCATAAAAGTATTTCCTGCAGGCGCAAGGTGACAAAGGTTTGGTGTCTTTTCGCTTATATCATTTACATGATGAAGGTCTATATCAATTCCAAGTTCATGTGCTATAGCAGGTAAATGAAGCATAGTGTTAGTAGAACAACCTAATGCCATATCAATAGTAAGTGCATTTTCAAATGCTTCTTTAGTCATGATGTCTCTTGGTTTAATATCTTTTTCTACAAGTTCCATAATTTTTATTCCAGTTTCTTTTGCAAGTCTAAGTCTCTTTGAATAAACTGCTGGAACAGTTCCATTGCCTTTAAGTGCCATGCCGATACTTTCAGTAAGACAGTTCATTGAGTTTGCCGTATACATACCACTACAACTTCCACAAGTTGGACAAGCATTTTCTGTCCACTCTTTTATTTCTTCATCGTTCATCTTGCCAGCATGATAAGCGCCAACTGCTTCAAACATAGTTGATAGGCAAGTTCTCTTACCACTTTTAAGTTTTCCAGAAAGCATTGGTCCACCTGATACAAATATTGTAGGAACATTTACACGAGCAGCCGCCATAAGAAGTCCTGGAACATTTTTGTCACAGTTTGGTATCATAACAAGTCCATCAAAGCCATGAGCTATCGCCATACACTCAGTACTGTCAGCAATTAAATCTCTCGTCACAAGTGAATACTTCATACCGATATGACCCATAGCTATACCATCACAAACTGCAATCGCCGGAAACTCAATAGGAGTTCCACCAGCAAGCCTAACTCCCGCTTTCACTGCTTCAGTAATCTTGTCAATATTCATATGCCCTGGCACTATCTCATTAAAAGAACTGACAACGCCAATAAGCGGTCTCTTAATCTCTTCATCAGTAAGACCTAGTGCATATAACAAACTCTTATTCGGAGTTCTGTCAACTCCCACTTTTATACTATCTGATTTCATAGCATCTCCTTTTTAACAATTATTGTAATTTATTTAAGATTGTATACTACTACCTATCGTAGGGACGGATATTATCCGCCCTACAGATAAAATAATAATTAAGCATTATTTCCGTTAATTATTATAGTAACATTTTACCTATATTATATACAAATAGGGAGAGTTTATCAATGATAATTTATAGATTAGTTATATATTATATATAAAAATAGGTGGCTCAGAAGCCACCTATGTAGTATTGTTATTATCATCATTATTTTAACAATCAAACAAAGCTATTTAATATCTATTTAATCTTTCCTTCACAATTTATCATATTAACTAATTTAGTATCAAATTTTTTCGTCATTTTTTATAATCTTAACACTATTTTATTCTTATTACGCTTTTAATGCTAATATTACTATTTACCCAAAAAGTGAACTTATTATGATAATGTTTCTCCCAAAGACTTCTTTAAATTACTAATTATTTGATCTAGGCATAAATGGTACTAAAAGATTTGCGAAAGCTGATAATTTCATTGTCTGAACAATAACTTTTCCTGGTCCCGTTACATTCGTTAAGAATAGTCCTTCACCACCTAAAACAATATTTTTAAAACCTTTTACTGTCTGTATATCCATTTTACAGCTTGCTTGCATAAGAGCAAAACTTCCTGTATCAATAATTAATTTTTCATTCTCTTTTAAATCATATTCCATTACTGAACCAAATATTTCTACAAACACTATGCCTTGACCACTTATTTTTTGCATTATAAAACCTTCTCCACCAAATAATCCAGTCTTCATTTGTTTCTGAACAAAAACTTCTGTTTTAATTTGATCAGTTGATGCAAGATAAGATGATTTTTGAATTATAACTGGATTGTCAGGAGTGACTTCAATTGCTTTAATTGAGCCTGGGACACTGCTTCCAAGTGCAATCATTGAATTATCAGATGTTGCCGTATAAATATTTCTAAACATTGATTCACCAGCCATTAATCTTCCTAATGCCTTGCCAATACCACCTCCACCTTCTGTCTTCATTTCAAATCCTTCACTCATCCATTGCATTGAACCACTTTCTGTCAAAATTGATTCACCATTTTCCAATGTTAATATAACTATTGGAAAGTTTTCACCTTTAATTTCATACTTCATACTTTTTTTAATTAATTAAATTCATAATACGAACTAATTAATTCCTCCTTTATATTATAATATTTTAGACAATATATAAAATTTTAATCAATATAATCCCATCTTTCATCTGGTCTAATCTTCACAACATCAATTGTTGGATTATCTAAAAAGAAATAATAATAATATCGCATGTCATCTTCTTCGTGGCTGAAAAAGTTATCTTTTATCCATTTTTTTGTATCTTCAATACTCAGTTGCTCACATCGGTCATTAAAAAATGTCATATTTGTAACTTCATTTGCATCTAACTTTTTCAAAATATCATCATATAACAAATCAGAACCGTCCCATACATACACTAATCCACATAACTGCTTCATTCCTTTTTCAAGTGCAAAATTATGCAATTTTAATCTATCTTCTTCATTCATTGTATTTTTATACTCAGCAATATATGAATTTAATTCTTTTTCAATTAAACCCCTTTTATAAAAATGAACAATTAGCACCGGCGTTACACAAATGCATAAAATTATATTAATAATCAAAATCAACGTCTTTTTTATTTTCACCTTACAATACCATTTTAACCTTTCATATAAACATATTTAGTCTAATATATTAATTATTCAGAATAGTGCCTTTACTTTTACCATTATTTACTGAAATCATTTACAATTTTATAACTAAATTTCTCCTTATTCCTAAAATATTTGTTCTACAATAATGTTTTAATGAATAACAAAAACATTAATCAATAATTTTAAGTCCGTTATCTGCCATTTTTACATATTATGAGCTTTTGATATAACTATACTCATTTTTTTTATCATCATATGCATAATTTTCAATAAATGTGTCCGAAATTTCAGGTCCAAGATTATCAATCATATCTTTATATTCATCTCTTGGAGTTTTTTGACTTGTGTTGATAAACGCTCCAACTCCATATGCCATACCTACGGGAATACTTATTGCTGATAACAATACTGTGGCACCAATATTTAATATTCCACTTGTAAGTTTTTTGAACATTTCAATAAATAAACTATTATTACTGTCATTTGCAAAATTCTGAGCAGAAGATATTTTAGCAGCAAATTCTCTGTTAGGTCTAAAATGGCACTTATTCCTTATTGCATAATCTAAATCTTGATAATTATCAACTTCATGCACACCATCCTTGTACCCACCGTAACCATATTGCTTATTAACAAAATCTCTCGCAGCTTCATTGACATCGTTTGATTTTTTTAAAAAATTGCAGAGATTATCTATTGTTTCTTGATTATATCTTCCATTTTTGTCTCTTAATAATTCGGGAGCATTTATAGAATTTGTTAATCCATTTATAGCTTGAATAAGATTTCCCATTTCTGAATCTTTATTAACTGGAACTAGCCCATCATAGTTATCATTACCGTTATCTATTTTATAATCATTACGATTTTTATTAATGTTGTCTATATCGCTAATTATCTTATCAAAATTTAATTTATTAAAATCTTTATTTGCATTAAAACGTTTGTTGATTTCATCAATTACATTGCTCTTAACAGCCAATTCTGGTTGATTATTATTTGTATTATACAAATAAGGTGAGAAATTAATCGGTGTGTTGCTAATATCTTTTCCTGTTACTTTTTTATATTCATCAGCAAGTCCCATCTTAACTAGATTTGCATCTGACATATTAAACAAATACTTATAATCTTGATTATTATAAATTATTTTACCAATTTTTTCATTTATTTCCTTTGAGTTGTCAATATAGTACTTTTTTCTTTCTTCAGGACTCATATTATCATTAATTCTTAAAACATCAATAAACTCTTTGTCACCTTGTAATTTATCAAATATTTTATTTTTATCATCAATTTCTTTCTTTATCTCCTTATAATCATCGCCTTTTATATTATCTAAACGCATATCCCACTTAGGATCATTCCATTCAGTTATGACATCACATGTACCTTCTCCCAATGCACCAATTGTTTTAAATGTTATACCCAAAGGATTGGGGATACCCGGAATTGCTAATTTAGATATTTCATCACCTGCATTTTTAAGTGCAGAAAATGGTTTTTTTATAGTAGCTGCCCATTTTTGTCTATTTAATTTTTTTTGCTTTAATTGTTTTAACTGTTTAATATCATTATTTTTTGATTCAGAATCGCCACTATTATTATTCTCATTTTTGGAAGATAAATTATCATTACTAGCACTATTATTCCCACTTGAAATTAATTTTGAAGCCGCCATTCCGGCTACAAATGGCACAGCATAATTAGCAATGCCATTTAGTGGATTTTTAAATTGATTAGACAAAGTTTCAAATTTGCTTTTTGATTTTGAATCAGAAATTATTTGTTGTGTTAAAGCTTCTATTCTATCTCTATTTTTCTGTAACCATTCTAAATAGCAACTATATAGATTATTTTGATCTGTGAAATAATTTGAAATTAAACCATTTTGAACTTCAAAAGAATTTAATAGTGGGATTGCAAGTATGTTATCGTCAGACAATCTTTTTGCATCAGATTTAGCATCGTTATAAACATCGCTTAGTTTTGAAATTGTATTTTCTACAATTTCTTTAAATAAAGATAAGTCATTATCTGATATTTCAAACTCATTTTTCTCTTCTAACTTTAAATCAGCTGTTACCATCTTAGAACAATTCTCTGCTATTGAATTCTGCATTTTCCTTATTTCATTTATGCACAATTCACCGAGTTTATAATGATTTGCCATATCAGTAAATTTATATTTGTTCTCATTATCTTCAACAAGATATTTGTTTACTTTATCAGTATAATTCTCTATTATAAAATCATTTGAACATTTTAATGATTTATTTATTAATGAACAGCCAATAGAATTTGCCCAAGATGTTATACTTTCATAATATTCATTAATAACTTTATTTAGATTATCATTATAATCAAGTTGAGCATTTGATATTAAATTCAAATCCTCTTTTTTTGTACTAAGTCTCATTCAAGTTCACCTCATTGAAATCAATTTGTGGTGTTTCATACTTTTTCATATCAAAATCAAAAGGCTTAAATGTAAATTGTTTATTGTAATTTACTATTTTACAATCAATGTTTTTGTTATCATCAGCATGTTTTGAAAAATCTAATTTCATTTTATCGTATAACTTATCATTATTAGTGTTCATAAAAATATAATTGCAATTTTTATAACTTTGTTCAAGCGTCTCTATATCATTACCAACAAGTACAAAAAATTCATTATGTTTAGTTGAGTCTTCCATCTTTTTACTTAACAATTTATCGAAGTTCTTATCCACATTGTCTGTTCCAATTATCCAATTAATTATAAAATTATTATTTGTATATTTTTTATTTTTAAATGATTCATCAAAAATAGAAAATAAGTTCTTGTCTCCAAAAATATATTGCTTGCTTTGTGGATTAATTCTTTGTAACACCCTTATTATAACGACTATGTATCCATATTTATCTTTTACACGTTCATCTTTGTCTTCTTTTGATAACTGATCACTATATTGAGAATGAATTTTTTTCAATTCTTCTACAATTTCTACTATTGCATCATTATAGCTTGAGCTATTGATGTTAAAAGTGTTAATTAGTTCGTTTACAATATTTACTAAATTATTTTTACTATACTTTATATCTATTCCATTTGTATCTACAATTTCCTTGCAAACCGAATCATCGACATTTACTATGTATGCATTAATAAAATTTTTAATGCATGTCGAAAACTCATTATTAAAATTAATTGTAGATAATATTTCATTTATACCTTTTTTTGTAGCAAAATCATATTCATCAATATTCAATTCCTTAACAATAGGTGGGTTGTTAGATTTATTATCATTCAAATCATCAATAATTGTAGGATATATTGATCTTATAGTTTCACTTTCATAAAATACATTGTGAGTATAATAATTATTACTATATTTCAAGTTTTCAATTAATACTTTAAGAAAATTGCCTATAATAGCATCACTTTGTGAAATCACAGCTATATTTCTTTTTCGTCCACTTTCTATAAATACATAATCAAAATCATTCTTCTTAAGATTAAAAACTACTGGCGACCCCAATATTGATGATTCTATTATAGCTAAATTATTCTTTTTAATGTCATTAATGTTTTTTTGGATTTTTTTATTGCTGACTATTTTTTGTAAATATTCTTTTTTAGGATAATTGCCTTCTTGATAGAACTTTTGAACCTTTGTCCAATCTACATTGTGTGTTTCACTAAATATGTTCTTTAAGTATAATTCAAAATCTGAATCATCACTTCCATTTTCATCTTTAGTCGCTTTCTTTTTATCATCAATAAATGGTGTTTTATATGTTAAATTGTCCTCAGCTGCCGATCCACCATTGGTGTTAACTAATGTAGTGCCAATTTTAGTTTTAGATGCAGCATCATTCCCAAGAATATCTAATGAAACTGCCGAATCACAAGGTAGTGCAATTCTTACTTTAAAATTTCCTAAATCCTTTCCAGATAATGCACCAGACATTTCTTGCGATGCCAAGAGCATATGTACCCCAGTCGCTCTTCCTAACTTTGTTATTGATGAAATTTTATTTGACAATATGTTTCTTTCTTTAGATGTTGCACAGTTTTCCGATAGTAATTGCTGAAATTCATCTACTAGTAATAAAATTCTTGGTAAGCAAAGATTATATTTTTGATACTTGTCAATAAAATCTTGCAATTTCCTACATCCTAATTTTTGTAATAAATTTTGTCGCATCTGCATATATTCTTCTATACGCGAAATCATACTAACCACATATCGAACTTCACTAGTAGCTCCTAATGTTACAACGTGTGGTGTTAAATATCTTTTTGTAATTTCATCTATATCCATATATCTGCTTAACTCAACTTTTTTCATGTCAACTAAATATAAATCTAATTCCCATGGTGCATATTCTGTAATTAAATTTAAAATTATATTATTCAATAAGTTTGATTTTCCGGCACCAGTTCTTCCAACTATAACACCATGTACATTCTCGTCACCCAGAACTATTGGATTTTGTTTACAATTGTCATTATCAAAATCACCAATTCTTAAATTAATTCCATTTACAGAACGGTTTATCCATATATTATTACTTGGTTTTTTTACATGAATTTTTTTAAATTCACATATTTTATTTTCAAAAGCCGCGATTGGATTATCTGCTTGTTCAATTTCATTGTAAAAAGTCGCTGGCTCGTCGCAGATAGTTATATCGCATTCATCTCTCTTAGTATATTTATTTGTTTTATCATCTTTAACATAAAAAATAGGATATTTTAAATTATTGATTTTAATATTTTCTAAATCATTGTTACTAATGTATTCATCCAATCTTGACATCATTGCATGAGCAAATGATGTATATGAAGCTGTTTTATTTAAGTTACTTAGATTTAAATTAATTGCCATAAACACCCCCTCCTAGTCAAACAAGTCTCTTGTTTTTTTATTTACTTCTTCAACATATTGTTTGTTTCTTTCTACTGCAGCCTTTGAGTTGGCTATGGCATTTTGTGATGCAGCCTCAATATTTTTTGTAATAACATCAAACTGTTCATTCAATATTCCATTAACTAAATTAGTAGTTTCAATTATAAATTCTGTAATGGTATTCCCAAAAACGATTCCCACCGAAATCAACGATTTTGCCATTTCATTTTCTTCAGCATATTCTTTCAACTTTTGAGTATGATCATCGTTTATATCATTGATTTTTTTTGCCTTTTCATTTATATCTTCCAATTCTTTTTTTACATTTTCCAAATCAAAATCAGCATCTGCATTTTCTTTATATGAATTCAAGTTTTCAATATTTTTCATTGAAGTAATTACTTCAACAATTTTATTTTGCTGATTTTTAGCCGTATTAAGCACTTCTTCACCTAATCCTACCGATTTGGCCAAATTATAATAACTCGCTTCACTTTCTGCCCACTCTTCTATGCTCTTCTTGACTTGAGACAATACATTATCATTGTATGTACTTTCTAATTGAAAAAATGTTTTGTAAACAATATCATAGTTTGTCTTATTTACTAATTCTTCAGCATTTGAAAACACCTCTTCTACATATCCTTGTATTTCCAATGCATAGTCTTCTATAGTTTGTATTGCTGGCTCAAATTGTTCACCAACTGCTATCCTACTCATAGTAGTTCCTCCTATAATTTACATTCTTTAATATTTATATACTTAGATGATGATTTATCAATATGAACTGTATAAAATTTTCTATTACAAATTTGCTTTATCGGAAGCTCAAATGAAGATATATTCTCATCAAATAAATCCTTACTTATAAAAATGAAATTAAAAATGCCACATCCTTCGCAATTTGTTAACAATGAATTTATATTATCCATTTTCAAGTCATTAGTACCATATACTCTATTGCAAACAAAAGTATATTTTATTATATTTTGACCTTTTTCATTAGCATTAGCATCTTTAATATTACTATATCCTACTTCATTTAATTCATTATCCTTATCGCTAATAATTTTCTCGTAGGCAGTATGATCTTTCCCTGTAATAAATTCTATCATGTCATATTCTTTACTTGAAAGTCTATTTAATTCTTGACCCATTTTCTTCATGTGTTCAGAAGCAACTCTTAACGACATTTTATTATCTATTATTTCAAATTTAAACCCTCTATGATACATATGTGTAATTATATATAGAATCATATTTTCAATAATTTTATAAAAATACTCTGTTGTTTCTTTTGCTTCTTTGTTAGCACCATCAAATACTAATATAAATGGTTTCTCAGTTTTAATGAAATATGGTTGAACACTTTTAAGCTCTATATCACCTAAATTAAATACGAGTGGAGAATTTCCAATATACATATGTTTTGGCATTATATCATTCTTATTTAAAATCCTTTCTGCTATAGGATCAGCATCTGCATTTTCGAGTTCTTCTTCATTAAATACTTTATCATTAAGTTCTTTTGCTAATGCTATTAATTCTTCTTTTCCTTTAATTAAATCATTTAACTCATTTTGCACAACTTGCATTTTATTGTTTATTGCATTTATATTTTCGGATTTGCCTTTTAGTTCTTCATTAAATTTATCATTTTCAGATTTAAGATAGGCAAGTTTTTCAATATTATCCTTGATCTGACTTTCTAACGTGCTAATTTCTGATTTCAGGTTTTCAACATTATTCATTGCATCATATAAGTCAATTTGAAATTTCTTAAATTGCATATAATTCTCTGAATCCAAAACTTGATTTGGATCTCCAACCCTTCCGCCGGCCTTTGAAAATGCTTTCTTTTGTTTTTCTAATTCATGATATGCTAATCTCAAGTAAGCATCATCAATATCATTGTTTACAAAATTGCAGACAGTGAGATAATTAATATATTCTTTCTTTTTTGCTTCCTGTGGGAACACATCGCTCATTATCTTAATTATTATGTCTACAACTTGTTTTAGCCCCAGTTTTACAAAATTATCATTAATACTATCAATATTGTTGTTGATTTCATTTCTATGTGCCAAAGAAATTTCTTTTAAATTACTATATTTTTCCTTTACATAATCCAAAAAATATTTATTTGCTATGTATCCATTTTCGTCTTTACTTAAAATAATATCTTCATAACAGTTTAATATTTTTCTTTTATTTTTTATTGTTTCTTTATAATCAAAAATTAACCCTTCTTGTTCTGTAGAGTCATATGAAGTGTCAACTCCAATTTTTTCAATATTGGTCCTATTGTTCTCTCGTATTTTAGATAAATCTGAATTATACGAATCGGATATTTTACTTAGTCTTTTAATTTCCGATTCTACTTCTACAATTTTTTTATCATTGCTCTCTAATTTTTCCCATACTTCATTAAATTTAGCTCTATTAACTTCTATACCGTCTAATATTTCCTGAAAATTCATAACTACATAACCTCCTTTTACCTAATTGCATTCATTATTACTGTAACGATAACTATAACTACTACTATTGCAACACCAACCAAAGCAAAGAACATCATTTTTCTTTTTTTATCATTTTTTGCTTGTTCAATATAAATATTACATTTATCAATAATCATACTTGAATCTTTATATGAAACATTTGTTTGTAAAAGTTCTATTGCTCTTTCAGGATTCATAAATGCCAAACATTTGCCTAGTTGATAATTTGACAACAATTCAAGTTCATTAGAGTCTTTATATCCTTCCAATGCTTCAAATCTTTGCTTTGCATCTTTTAATTTTTCAATTACTATACTTTCCTCTTCTGTATTATTAACAAACAATAATGATTTAGCCATTAGATAATCATCTTGATTCTTATAATCACCAATATTATTAAGAAAATCATCTAATGAATTCAATAATCCTTGTACTTGAGATTGATACTCTGTTGCATTTACATTTCTAACATATTGATATATTCCTTTAACCAAATTGCTATCAAACACATATGAATTATAAATCCCATTAAATAATTTATTGGCGTTAAAATAATTAAACAAATCTTCCTTGTTTCCAATTCTAATATTATTATCACAAATATTATTAATTTGATTATATGAAATGTCATAGCAATCATCAAATCTTACATTCAAATCACCCAATATTATTTGCTTTTTTGATTCTAAATCATCATATATATCTTGTAACTTTTGTTTTTCATCATTTAATTTTGTATATGCGATACTGGTATTCTCTTTCGCGCTTTCAAGTTTTGTTTGAACAGTTGCTGCTTTTCCATCTAATCTATTTATTATTGTAATTATTTTATTTATTTCACTCTGGCATTGTTTAATTTCTCTTTCATATTCACTTATGTTTCTTTTTATCGCATTTTTTGCCACTTGATCTTTTGCTAATAATTTTTTGCCATTTTCAAATGCAATTTTCCCTTTTAAACTACTTATACTGTTATCATAGCCCTTGATATCTACATCATATGAATTGATTTCAGCATAAATGCCATTTAAATCTTTTTGTAAATCATCTTCAATTATTTTTCTATCATCATATGCTTCTTGAGCATTTTCTATTCTTTCATTGCATTTATCTATACTAGGTTGTGTGGCCTCTTTTTCATTTATAAAACCATCAACTTTACTCATAATGCCAGAATCAAATAAATCATCAATTAATAACTTTACTTTTGCACATGTTGTATTATATTTTGACAATTGAATAATATCTGTATCATTTATTTTTTTAGCATCATTGATAATCCTAAAACCTATTTTTACTTTTTCTTGTATTTCATTATCTGCATACTGTAGATATTTATCAATTTTTTCATTAGCATTCAAAAAACTATTTGAATTATTAAGCATTTGATAAGCAGATTGCATTTTTTTACTATACTCCTGTAATTCAGTATTTATATCACCATTTGTATATTGAATTGCTTTTTCTAAATAATCATCACACACCAAACAATCACTAATATTACATTCCGAAATACTTTGTTTTGAGTTTAATGCAAGAAAATAATAATACCACCCGTCACCATTATCGGGATTTTCATTAGTAATTTGTTCACATAACTCTAATGATTTTTTAAATTGTTTTGTTTGGATTAATTCTAACGCTTGGTTTAATAAAGACTCCGTATTTGCATTGCCCATATACCCCTCCTATATTTAAATATTAATTGTTAAATATCACAATATATTAACTTAACCAGTGTAATGCAATATTAATCAAGTAGGCTTATATGATAATACATATCATGACATAATAAAAATTATGTCCCAATAAAAACTAGAATTTTTCTTGTAAACTATTCTTTTGCAGATAAATTTTCAGTTTATAATTAAAAAAAAACTTTTTTTGCTACATTTGTTACATATAAATAAAACATATAGTGAAATATCACATATATGTTTTATTTTAATACAATAAAACTAGTTTTTAGTAAATATATCGTAATTGGTTAATACTATTTGAAACATTTATGAAATTTTTAACTTTTTTCATTGATTATATATGACTTTTTTGTTATAATACTATCAAAGATTACTTAACTCATTTGATATTAAGGACATAATTTTTATTATGTCTTTTTTATTCCCTTAAAATCTTTAGTTTTTCAATATCCACCCTACACTCATCCTCAGTTTCTTTCGTATATATTCTTGTTGTTTCTATGCTACTATGCCCTAGAATTGAAGCAAGTTTTACAATATCATGAGTTTGCTTATAGAACTCTCTCGCAAATAAGTGTCTCAAATTATGTGGAAACACTTTTTCCTTTGGTACTCCAGCCTTTGTAGCCAAATTTTTCATCATTTGCCATATTTGTTTCCTACTTATTGGTTTACCTGTTCGTGATAAAAATATAGGTCCAGATTCTATCGGGCTTTTCAAGTGTTTTCTCCCACAAGATTCTTTACAATAATCTTTTAATAATTTACATAGTTTTCTCGGAATAAGTATTGTCCTTATCTTACCTTTGTTGTCAACTATAGTTTTCCCTGCATCAAGTGACTCTCTTGTTATATATTGTATTTCAGACACTCTTATCCCTGTTTTTACTATAGTTTCAATTATATATTTAAGCCTAATGTTATTTTTAGAAGCCTCATATAATTTATTAAACTCATGTCTTGTCAGTTCTTTCTCCTTGCTTCCAAATAACGATTTTTGACATTTAATAATTTTTATTTTAAGCGATTCATTTTCAGTATATGTAAAAAATGCATTGAGTGATGATATCTTTGAATTAATGCTTGATACTTTAAGATTTGAATTTTTCAAACGTTCTTTATAATCTAGTAATATCTCTTTTGTAACTTCTGTCTGATAATGACCGCCTATACAAGATTTTTTAGGATTATCTCTTAAAAACCATTTATAAAATTCTTTGATGTCTCGCAAGTATTTTTTTATAGTATTATCAGCCCTTTCTTCTGTTCTTATGTGTTTTTCAAATTCTTTAATCATTTCATTCATATTTTTTTTCTTCCTTTTTTAAGATTAAAGTCAAAATTTTAAGCATCTTGACTTATTCCTGTTATTATACTTCCTTACAGGGAATAAGTTTTTTCGTTTTATAACATTTTGTCAACAACAAAAAACCAGTGGCGATAAACCACTGGTTCATACATAAACTAATTAATAACTATTTATCCGTATGGTCAAATACTATAATTTTTCTATTCTTTATCAGCTTCTTCTCCTTCTGCATTTTTCAATATTTGCATTTCAGATTTACTATAAATGTTATCTCCTTTTCCATAACCTGCATTTTTAAGAATTATTTTCAAATAAATATTGGTATTTATGCATTTGCTCAAAAATTACAGTTATTACTCTTTCAATTATTTCATTCGAATAATATGTTCTGTACTTTTCAATTTCACTTAGAACATCGCTCTTAGTAAATGAAAATTTTAAATCACTTCCATATAATGATTCAGCGCACTCACATTGTTCTTCAAATGAATTGCTAAATGGCTTACTCTTAACTTTATCTATATTTTTATACACATCAGCAGTGATACTATATTCATTTTCATCGGACAAAAGACTCAATCCATTATCAAATATTGGAGCAAATGAAAAGGTATCATTTTGAGTATCTCTAATTAAGGCAAAATTATTAAAATGTCTATCCTCGTTCAAAAAGAACATATCTAATTCTAGTATACTTGTAATAATTTTACCTACATCATCCATATTATATGTTTTTGTAATAAAATCTACTACAAACTTAATTCTGTCTTTTATTTCACTATAATTATATATCTCTTTACTTAATTCATTTCCAGATTCCAAAAAATATAATCTATAAAATGTCAAAAGATTTTCATTTTCTTCTAAAAAATTCTTGCTTACTGAAAAATTTCTTACTTCCGAATTATATATTCCTTTTATCATTTTATATTCTACATAATTATAAATATTAGAATATTTTAATAAATCTGATATCAAGCATTCTGACAAATTTTCATATCCAAAAGCATCAGTTTTATACCAAAAGTCATCAATATGCCATTTAGGCAAATTACCTTTTGATGTAGCATATGAAACTAAACTTTTAGTTTCCTTATCAAAATTAATTATGCTATTTTTTTTATTCTCATCCAATATTTATCTCCCTCCATTTTCCCTTTAGTTTTATTTATAATTAAAAATGGATCATAATGGTCTACGCCTATTATCTTTAATGCCTTATCCAAATCTATTCTATCTTTAGGTATAACTCGTTCATTTATCAATATCTCAAACTGCTTCCAGTTAGGATTAAGCACTTTACCAAATGCTCTATCATATATATTATCAGTTCTGTTTTGTATTTGTATTTTTTTATCTAAAAAATCTACATAAATTATTGTCATAGGTTTATGCCCAAGCATATAAGTTATTTTATGCGTAAAATTTTTATTTGGCCTCTTATTTATATATCTACCGATAACTTGCCTAGATGTCATAAACTTATCTGCAACATCATCTATACGATGTCCATTTTTAAGCATCGTGAGCATTTCTTCTACATCACTATTATTGAACCTATGCTTTCTACCCGCATTTCTGTCATTTGCCATATTTACCTCAAAATTTAAATAATGGAACTTATTTAATTAAGTTCCATTAAATTATATCATGCCTTATGTTACTAATCAAGCAAAATTTTGCTTTATTTCATTAATATCAACATAATAAAGCCTATAATATATAATCATTTTGTATATCATATGCATCATCAGAATCTGGCTTCTTTAATTGATAATTTTTTGTATATTTCATTAGGCATCCTCCTTGTAAAATTTCAATAAAGGGAACTTTACTCGAAAAAGTAGAAAAATGATACTTTTTAGAGGTGCCATTTAATCATATATTAAATATAAAAACCAACTAACAAAAACCTATTTATCCGTATGGTCAAATACTATATCATCAACATTTCCTTCATCATCTAGAGTATAGTGGAAATGGTGTGTCGTCCAGTAAGTTGGCTCAGTGTTTTTGAAGTTACCATAAACTTCTACAATTATTTCTTTATCTTTTCGGTTTAATGAACACATACTTCCACAATCTTCACTTTCATTTAAATTAAAATAGTATAATAAATTTTTATCAAATTTCTTTTTAAAATTATCCGTTACTGGACAATCATCATAATCCTTTCGTTCTTTATCAAACATTGAAGTAAATAGTGATTTATATGCTTTAAACTCCATTTGATTTTTTATTGTATGTCCTGTTGCACTATCAGTATATTGGCTAAAAGTAATATAGTCATTATAAATATATTCTCTTAATTTCTCAGGTTGTATAAACTTCTTTAAATATTCTATATAATCATCTCTCTTATTATTGTTTAAATCATAATTAATAATAGGTTTATTTATATCATAAACACTATTGTTTTTAATCATTAGCACACCAATAATTACTATGACTAGAAAAACTACAAATATAGTTATAAATACTATTTTTTTATTCTTCATATTTATTCAACTCCTTTAAATCTTATAAATGCAGTATATAATGTGTTTTTACTGTCAATATAATAATTGTAATGTTCTTTATCAATTTCTTTTTTTACTGAATATGTTTTATGTACACTTCCCCAATTTACAAATCTATCATTGCCAATATAAAATTCCACATTTCCCTTTCTACATAACAAATCTCCTGGCTTAAGCTTAAATATTTTCAGTTGCATACTGTTTTTGTCATCATCATCTTCTATATCATCCCAAACTACAAATTCAAATTTGTTACTTTTCAATACTTTTTTAATAAAACTACTTACCATTAAAAACTTTTCTGAACTTGTCCCCCACAAATCAATGCCATATGCTACCCTATCCTCTAATTTTTCATCTTTTAATATTTCTTTATTTATATAATGATAATATACCGCAGCTGCAAACTTTGAACTGTCATCAACTACACAATAATTCTTCCATTCTTTATCAATTTCTTCACCTTCTGCATTCTTTAGTATTTGCATTCCAGATTTGCTATAGATGTTGTCACCCTTACCATATCCTGCATCTTTAAATAAATCACATCTATATGTTACCATATCAGTAGGCTTACCTTTATCATAAACTACTGGTAATATTCTTTTACTTTCTTTAAATTCATATTTTTTACCATATTCAATATCAAGGTAATTTCTCCACTTATTATATGCAGACTCACTCGCTTCTTTCTCAGCTATATCATCAACTTCTCTTGCACTAAGATTACCACCTAATTGAGTATATACATTGTTTACATACCAACTACCTACCTCAAAAATACATATGAGAAATTTTTGTGTTTCAGTGTCACATTTTCCAAATTCATACATATTCATATATTGTTTTATTAAGTTTACTTCTCTGTTAGTAATATCTACTTCATCACTAATATTGTTTCTATCAGATGTTTTATATTTATCTAAATTTAGCTTAAGACCCGCATAACAATTAAGGCATATATCATAATTCTCATTTTCTAAAATTTTTTCTATATCTTCATTTGTTTCTAATCTATATTTATCACTAACAATACTCATGCCATGGCTATAACTATGAATTTTGCCAGTTCTTTTATTTATAACATAATTGTGCTCTATGTCATTATTGTTGTAATTATTTGTACTAATAACACCAGTATCTTTCTTTATTTCTACTTTAATTATTTCACTCCGTTTTTCTTTTGTGCAAGAAAAACAAAAGCATAACACTAAACACACTATTATAATATTTTTCAAATTTTTAATAACCATTATTATTAACGAATACCAACTAATTTATTGAATACTTTTTACCTACTATAGCATAAATAGCATCTTGCAAAACTTTCGAAACATTTAAATGCTCTCGTTCTGCTGCCCTATCTAGCCAATTAGGTATGCTAACATTTCGTCTAACAATTTTATTATCAATACTTCTTCTATAATCATCAAAATCAACATCAACATAAGACACTATCGTATCACCTTTCCCATAAAATACACCTTTTTTAACATCAATTGACTTAGATGCTTTTGGTATTTTTCCACCATTATCCTCTAATTCTATACCTTTTAGACCAATAACATCTCTTGCCATCTTTATTGCATCACTTAAAGACTTTCCTTCAGTGATACAATTTAAATCCGGAACTTCAACAAGATACACCCCACTTTTATTTTTTGTAAATATTACTTGATATGCTTCTCTCATACTTTCACCTTCTCTTTTTTCTACTTTCCACATCGTTTTAATATTGCATTAGCTAAATCCTCGTCTATTTCTTTATGGCGAGGCACCATTTCCGAATTAACCCCATTACTATATACATCATGATTTCCACCATGACGGACAAAGTCATATCCTAATTCTTTCAGTTTCTTGATTAAGTCTTTTTGTTTCATGAGTATATTATACACATTTTTTACACAAAGTCAATATTTTAATAATATTGACGCAGTAAAGCATTTGTCAACCAACTTTAGAATTTTTGCTACTTTTTAGACAACTATGTTGCTCTATTTTGCCATTATTTTGACAACTAATATGACCAATTTTGCAACTTTTTTGACAACAAAAAATGAAAGCCAAGCTCTCATTTTTCGATATACCCTTATTTATTCTAGTTAGATGCTGTATCAAGGTTATTGTCTTTTCCCCAAATCATATTTTCTCTAAGTTCTTTTCCAACCTTCTCCATCAAGTGGTCTTTTAAATTATCTCTCTTTGAATTAAAGAATGCTCTGCCATTTGATTTATTTTCAGCAATCCATCTACCTGCAAATGAACCATCTTGAATATCTGCTAAAACTTTTCTCATTCTCTCCTTTGTCTCTTCGTGTGGAATTACTCTTGGACCAGATACATATTCTCCGTATTCAGCAGTATCTGATATTGAATAATTCATCGCCTGCACTCCGCCTTTATTGATTAAGTCAATTATAAGTTTCATTTCGTGGATACACTCAAAGTAAGCATTTTCAGGTTCATATCCTGCTTCAACTAAAACTTCAAATCCACATCTCATAAGGTCTACAACACCACCACAAAGTACACATTGCTCACCAAAGAGGTCTGTCTCTGTCTCATCGTGGAATGTAGTCTCCATTATACCTGCTTTTGCTCCACCAATTCCTGCTATATAAGCAAGTGCTATATCAAGTGCTTTGCCAGTTGCATTTTGTTCTACTGCTACAAGACAAGGCACACCTTTACCAGCCACAAAGCATGAACGAACTGTGTGTCCTGGTCCCTTTGGTGCTGCCATAAACACATCAACACCTTCAGGTGGAATTATTTGTTTATAACGAATATTAAATCCATGTGCAAATGCGATTGCCTTACCTTTTTCAAGATTAGGTAAAATATCTTTTTTATAAACATCTGCTTGCACTTCATCGTTTATAAGAATCATTATGACGTCGCCCCATTTAGTTGCTTCACTTACTGTCATAACTTTAAGTCCTGCTTCAGTTGCCTCTTTAATTCTTTTTGAACCTTCTCTTAAACCAACACACACATCACATCCACTATCTTTAAGATTAAGTGCATGCGCATGACCTTGTGAGCCATAACCAATAATAGATATCTTTTTTCCTTTTAATACATTTAAATCACAATCTTTTTCATAAAACATTCTTGCCATAATATTTTTCTCCTTTAATTATTAAAATTTATTTTATTAAGAAATCAGTAATGTCTGAACCAGCACCTACCATAGGGCGAACCATCTCATCCTTATTTATAACACAGTCAATAACATATCCTACATCAGACTTAACTGCTTCTTCCAAGGTTTCTCTAAACTCTTTTTCATTTGTAACTCTTTTACCTTTAAGCCCAAATGATTCAGCAAGTTTAACAAAATCGGGTCCTCTATCAAGCACTGTTTCAGAATAATGTTTATTGTAAATAATATTTTGCCATTGTCTAACCATACCAAGCACGGAATTATTAAATATAATTGTAATGATTGGTATTCTATAATGTTCTTCAGTTGCAAGTTCATTGAAATTCATTCTAAAACTTCCATCACCTGTTATATGAAGAACAGTTTGCTCTGGATTTCCAACTTTCGCTCCTATCGCAGCACCAAGCCCAAAGCCCATAGTTCCAAAACCACCTGAAGTTATAAGTTGTCCTGGATAGTGATAATGGAAATGTTGTATTGCCCACATCTGGTGCTGACCTACATCAGTTGTAACCATACTATACTTTGGTGCTATTTCTTTCACTGCCATAGCAATTTGTTTTGGGTTTAAGTATTCATCACTAAACTCATACTCTGTCTCTGTTGGAAATGAAAATACAAAATCCACCCACGCTTTATGTTCTGCTTTATTTACTCTCTCAACTAATGCCTCTAATACTTTTTTTGCATCTCCTACCACATGATAAGTTGTCTTGACATTTTTATCTATCTCATTTCTATCTATTTCAATTTGAAGGATTTGTGCTTGTTTTGCAAATGTATTTCTATTAAGAGCAACTCTATCTGAAAATCTGCATCCAACTACAATCAAAAGGTCACAATTTGCAACTGCCACATTTGAACTTTGAGTTCCATGCATTCCTATAAGACCTGTGGCTCTCTCTTTTTCTCCATCATAACCACCACATCCCATCACAGTAAATGCAACTGGTGCATCTATCTTATTTGCAAACTCGGTAAGGACTTCATTTGCCCTACTAAGCACAACTCCGCCACCACAAACTATAAGTGGTCTCTTTGAATCATTAATCATATTAGCCGCTCTATCAAGGTCCTTTTGGTCAAGAGCACTTCTATTATCCATATAAGTTGGTCGATTTGTATTTGTAGCAAGGCGTTTCTTATTAAAATTATGGTCTGGTTTTTTATATTCATATTCCGCCGACTGTGCTGTGACATTTTTCAAAATATCAATGACTACTGGACCAGGTCTACCATTTTGAGCAACATAAAATGCTTCTCTTATAATATCTGCAAGTTTATTGACATCTTTCACAAGATAATTACACTTAGTTATCGCCTTTGTTATAGAAGTCATCTTTACTTCTTGAAATGAATCTCTATCAAGTAAGTCTTCTCCGACATTACAAGTTATAAATACTACAGGGGATGAATCCATATATGCAGTTGCTATTCCAGTTGTTAAGTTGGTTGAACCAGGTCCTGACGTAGCAAAACATACACCTACTTTACCTGTGCTCCTTGCATAGCCATCTGCAGCATGACTTGCTCCTTGCTCGTGTGATGTTAAAATGTGTTTTATTTTACCATCATATTTATAAAGTGCATCATAAATATTTAAGATTGTTCCTCCAGGATATCCAAATATTACTTCTACACCTTGTTCCAGCAAGCACTCAATAACTATTTCTGCACCTGTTTTTAACATACTTTTACTCTCCAATTATGTTTATCTTCTAATTTATTATACTGTATTCCTGTAAGTGTGTCATAAAGTTTTTGACTTAAACTTCCAATTTTTCCTTCATTTATAACTATCTTTTTATCTTTATTTACAAGGTATCCAACTGGTGATATGACACAAGCAGTTCCTGTACCAAAACATTCTTCAAGTTTACCACTGTCCGCTGCTTTCATCAATTCATCAAGTGATACTCTTCTTTCTTCTACTTCATATCCAAAATCTTTACAAAGTGTTATTACAGAATCTCTTGTGACACCAGGTAAAATACTTCCATTGAGCATTGGAGTTACAATTTTGCCATCTATCTTAAAGCAAATATTCATAGAGCCAACTTCTTCAATATATTTCCTCTCTACTCCATCGAGCCAAAGAGTTTGTTCGCATCCATGCTCTTCTGCTTTCTCTTGTCCAAGAAGTGAGGCTGCATAATTGCCACCAGTTTTAGTAAAACCTACACCACCGCGAACTGCTCTGACATATTCATCTTCAACCCATATAGATACAGGTGCGATTCCTCTTGCATAATATGCACCGCCTGGTGCTGCTATAATAATAAAATAATAATTTGATGATGGATGCACACCAAGTTTTGAATCAAGTCCTATAACAAATGGTCTTAAATACAATGTAGTTCCATCAGATTTTGGAACCCATTCCTTTTCAACTTCCACAAACTTTTTTACTGCTTCCACAAAATCTTCTTCATCAATTTTTGGCATACAAAGTCTTTGAAGTGAATTATTTATACGCTTTGCATTCATATCAGGTCTAAATATAAATATCTCACCACTATTATAGTAAGCCTTCATACCTTCAAATACTTCTTGCCCATAATGAAAAACATTTGCCGCTGGTGAAACTGCTATGTCATGAAATTTTTCTATCCTTGCATGTTCCCAGCCCTTATCTCCATTAAATTCCATGATAAACATATGGTCTGTAAAAATACTTCCAAACCCAAGTTTTGATTCATCTGTTGGCTTTGGTTTTGGTGTGTCCGTTAGTTTTACTTCAATATTCATAACTTGCTCTCCTTTTTTATATATTGACATTTGTTTAATTTAATTGTAGAATATAAGTATGAAAAAGGCAGAACTATAACGGTTATGCCAGGTAATAATTAAGAAATAACCTCAATTACCACTGGACAATGGGCGAGGTTATTTTTTTATGAGATAAATAATCAATGCTATAAGAAATAGTATGGTTATTACATCATTCATAAGCATATCCCCTTTCAACTTAGTCTAACAATTAGAGTAGTTGATGATGGTGATAGCATAACCGCCCGAGCGATAGCTCATCTATTGACTATCTCCCGTTTACATTCTGCCTATCGCATAAGCGATAGACGAATTATAACACAATCTATTTAATAATTCAAATTGTTTTAGAAATAGTATCTCCCATCTCACTACAACTTAATTTTTTTGTTCCTTCTACAAATAAATCTGTAGTGCGATAGCCATCTGCAAGAACTTTCTCAACTGCTTTTTCTATTAGCAATGCCTCATTTTCCATATCAAATGAGTATCTAAACATCATTGCAACTGACAATATAGTTCCTATCGGATTTGAAATATTAAGCCCTGCTATGTCTGGCGCAGAACCGTGGATTGGTTCGTAAAGTCCAAGTTTAGTACTACCAAGTGACGCTGATGGCATCATACCTATTGAACCTGCAAGCACTGATGCCTCATCTGATAAAATATCTCCAAACATATTTTCAGTTACAACTACATCAAATCCTGATGGATTTTTTATTATCTGCATTGAAGCACTGTCAACCAACATATCTTCATATTTTACATCACTATACTTCTCTGATAACTCATGCATGATTTTTCTCCAAAGTTTTGAAGTATCAAGCACATTTGACTTATCTATAGATGTAACTTTTTTATTTCTTTTTCTTGCAGTATCAAATGCAATAACACCTATTCGCCTAATTTCTTCTTCAGTATATTTCATCTCATCCGTGGCTACTATCATTCCATCAACTTCTTTAGTTTCTTTTTTGCCGAAATAAACTCCACCAGTAAGTTCTCTAATCATTACAAAATCTATACCACTTTTGATAATTTCTTTTTTTAGAGGACAAGAATTTTCAAGTTCTTTATAAAGTTTGGTAGGTCTTAAATTGGCAAAAAGCCCTAACTCTTTTCTTATCTTAAGTAATCCCTTTTCTGGTCTCTTATCCTTATCTACATTATCCCACTTCGGACCTCCAACTGCTCCAAGTAACACCGCATCGGAGTTTTTACATATATTTAATGTCTCATCTGTAAGTGGCTCGCCATATTTATCAATTGATGCACCGCCAAAAAATAATTCTTCAGTCTCAAACTCATGACCACACTTTTCACCAATTTTTTTTAATACTTTTAATGCCTCTGTTACTATCTCTGGTCCTATTCCATCACCTTTTAAAACTGCTATTTTCTTTTTCATTATGCTATCTCCTTTGCATATGCCATAAGCCCGCCTGCATCAATTATTTTCTTTATAAACTCTGGGAATACATTTATTTTATACTCTTTATTCTTAGTAATATTTTTTATAATGCCTTTTTCAAAGTCTATATTAAGTGTATCGCCATTATCAATCTCATCTGCATATTCACATTCTATAATGGGAAGACCTATGTTAATTGCATTTCTATAAAATATTCTTGCAAAACTTTTTGCAATTACACACTGCACTTTATTTTCTTTAATTGTGAGTGGAGCATGCTCTCTTGATGAGCCACAACCAAAGTTATCAAGAGCAACAATTATATCATTTGGCTTCACATTTTTTGCAAAATCACTATCAATATCTTCCATACAGTGTGTTGATAATTCTTTCACATCTGCAATATTAAGATACCTTGCTGGTATAATTACATCAGTGTCTACATTATCACCATACTTAAAAACTTTCCCTTCCATAATTCTCCTTTCATACATTAATCAGTTATATATCCTGCAATTGCAGACTTTGCTGCAGTGCGAGGACTTGCGAGGTAAACTTCCGACTCAGTGTGTCCCATACGACCTACGAAATTTCGATTTGTTGTTGCGATGCATCTTTCACCTTTTGCAAGAATTCCCATATAACCACCAAGACATGGTCCACAAGTTGGAGTTGAAACTACAGCACCTGCATTTATAAATTCAGTGATAATACCTTTTTCTATACACTCTTTATATACATTCATAGTTGCAGGAATTATGATACACCTAACTTTGTCGTGAACTTTATGACCTTTTAAAACTTCATATGCTGCTATCATATCTTCCATACGACCATTAGTACAAGAACCAATCACTACTTGGTCAATTTTTATATTGTTTAAATCTTTTGCATCTTTAGTATTCTCTGGCAAATGCGGACAACTAACAGTTGGTTTTATATCATCTAAAACTATCTCTATCACTTGTTCATATTCCGCATCTGCATCTGCTTTAAATACTTTGCCTTTTCTCTCTTCTCTTCCCTTTAAATAAGATTCTGTAATTTCATCAAATTCAAATATTCCATTTTTTGCTCCAGCCTCAATCGCCATATTGCAAATGCAAAGTCTATCATCCATAGATAAAGTTTTACATCCATCACCTACAAACTCTAAACTTTTATAAAGTGCTCCATCAACACCAATCATTCCAATAAGAGTTAATATAACATCTTTACCACTGCATTCTTTATTTAATTTACCTTTTAAAACTACTTTTATTGCAGGTGGCACTTTGAACCATTCAAAACCAGTAGCCATAGCATACGCCATATCGGTACTGCCTACACCTGTTGAAAAAGCAGAAATTGCACCATAAGTGCAAGTGTGACTATCTGCACCAACTATCACATCACCACTTGTCACAACACCAAGTTCAGGAAGTAAAGCGTGTTCTATTCCCATCTTACCTACATCATAAAAATGAGTTATGTTTTGCTCATATGCAAAGTCTCTACAAACCTTTGACTGTTCTGCTGACTTTATGTCCTTATTTGGCACAAAGTGGTCAAGAACTATTGCTATTTTTTTGTTATCAAATACTTTGTCAAAGCCTGCTTTTTTAAACTCACGAATTGCCACTGGAGTTGTGATGTCGTTTCCAAGAACTATATCAACTTTTGCATTGATAAGGTCACCGACTTTTACTTCTTTAAGACCAGCAGCATTTGCTAAAAGTTTCTCAGTTAATGTCATTCCCATAATTATCCTTTCGGGCTCATAAAGAAAAACCCACAGTTATAATAAAGCACGATTGATGGCAGAAAATAGTGCATAGATTGATGATGTTAATATATCAGTATCAAGTCCTACTCCCCACACAACACTTCCAGTATCCGTTGTGAAACTTAAATATGTAATCGCCTTTGAATCTGCACCTTTACTAATACCATGTTCATCATAAGTTAAATCATTTATACTAACATTAGAAATATTATTTGATATTGCATTTACAACACTTTCAAACTTTCCTTTTCCTCTACCTTCAAATGTCAATATCTTACCATCAAAACTAATATTTAACTTTACTACTGATTCATCTCTGTCGTTTTCAAAACTAATTTTATCAAGTTTTATTCTATCAAACTTATTTATATAATTATCTGTAAATATTTTAAATATCTCATCAGAACTTAACTCGTTGTGCGATTTGTCAGATACTGATTTTACTAAATATGATACTTCTTCACTGAGTTTCTTTGGAAGTTTATATGAATAATTATTTTCAAGTATATAAGATACTCCGCCCTTACCTGATTGCGAATTAATTCTTATAACATCTGTCTCATAAACTCTTCCCAAATCTCTTGGGTCTATAGGAAGATAAGGAACTGTCCACTCATAAATATTATTTTCTTCTCTCCACTTCATACCTTTAGAAATAGCATCTTGATGTGAGCCAGAAAATGCTGCAAACACAAGTTTGCCACTGTATGGTTGCCTGTCATAAACTTTCATTCTTGTCACTTCTTCATATAGATTTTTTATCTCAGTAATATTTGTAAAATCAAGATTAGGTTCTATACCTTGTGAATACATATTGAGTGCCAATGTTATAATATCTACATTTCCAGTTCGTTCACCATTTCCAAATAAAGTTCCCTCTACTCTATCTCCTCCTGCAAGAAGTCCAAGTTCTGCATCTGCTACTGCTGTTCCTCTATCATTGTGTGGATGAAGAGATATGATTACATTCTCTCTATATTTTAAATTGTCATTCATATACTCAACTTGGTCAGCGTATACATTTGGACTTGAATGTTCAACTGTGACAGGAAGATTGATTATAACTTTATTATCCGCACACGGCTCCCACACGTCAAGAACTCTATTACATATCTCAAGTGCAAACTCTGGTTCAGTTCCAGTAAAACTTTCAGGAGAATATTCGTATCTATATTTAACCTTATTCTCTTTGCACATATCATTGAAATATTTTGCACCTACTTCAGCAATTTTTATTATTTCTTCTTTACTCTTTTTAAAAACTTGTTCTCTCTGGGCAAGTGAAGTAGAATTGTAAAGATGAATAATTGCTTTATCATTTCCAATTCCCTCCAAAGCCTTAAAAGTTTTTTTGATAATATGCTCTCTGCTTTGAGTTAATACTTGAATGGTAACATCATCTGGTATCATATCTTTTTTAATCAAAGTTCTAAGGAATGTGTATTCAGTTTCAGATGCTGCAGGAAATCCTACTTCTATCTCTTTAAATCCAACATCCACAAGAAGTTTAAAAAACTTCAATTTTTCATCAAGACTCATAGGCACAATTAAAGCCTGGTTGCCATCCCTAAGATCTACAGAACACCAAACCGGTGGCTTTTCTATAAATGTTTTCTTTGCCCATTTTCTTTCTGCATTTTTTACTTCAAAAAACTGTTTTTTATACTTGTCTGATGTTTTCATTTTCTCTCCTATTGCTAAAAAAAGCGACCAGACTGTTAGTCTGATCGCTATATATTATAAATATAATAGTTTTGACATAACAGTTATAAACCCACAACAAAAATGAGACCTAATAATAGGCTAATCACGAGTAATATTGAGTTTACACTGTTTTTATTAAACATTTTACACCTTCTACAAATATGTGAAAATATTAACATATTGGTATAAAAGATGCAATACCAATTTATGTGTATATTATAGGCTATATAATTTTAAGTTATAGGTATATTATATTTAATTTAAAAAAGCAAAAAAATTGTCTTATTTCTTTATATTATTTATCTAATCTTAATTATCTCATTTATGTTTCAACTATACTATATGTGCCACACTGTGTTAAATCTAATGTACCTTGCCAGTTATAATTATCACATATATTTGTGTCATCAGGCCACCATTTGCAAAATATAACAGTATCATCTCCCACTTCAACTTCAAACTTACAAACTCCAGTAGTTTCATTTGTTACCAAATAATCATTAGTTTGATTCTTATTTTTTAAAACATCTGAAGATGCGGCGACACTATCACCAGTTCCAAAAGGAGTTTTAGATAATTTTACTCTCCATTTTGTAATTGGCTTATTGGTATTTGTTGCAGTGTCATAATAGGTGCCTGTGACTTTTGGCTCCCATTTAAATGTTTCATTTTGTTTGGCATAGGCGATTACAACACCATTTAATAAATTAACATTTTGTATTGATTTTGTTTCATCCCGAATTAATTTTCTTTCGCCACTCCATTGATAAATTTTATCTGATGTATATGTTTTATTTAAAACTCCAACAGACATAATGTTATTATTTCTTGTTCCACCAAAACCACCTGAATAAAAATTGGTAATATCAGCTGTCCTTGCTTGAAACTGTATAATACCTGGATTTGTGTACTCATATCTTGTTGCACTATTTTCCCAAGCAACTGGATTATTTCTTTTAGTTGTCTCACACATCTCATACACACCCCATTTACCAGTTTTTATAATTTGTGAATTTGTTACTGCCTCTTCTTCTGTCCAATTAATATTTAGTCCTAATGAATTTGTCCAAGTTGGATCACTTAAATTAGTGTGATTATAATTATCCCATTCTATTATATGTTCATTTTTATACTGTTTGCCATCTACATAATTAAGTGTTATTGATGTTGATAAATCTCTATTTACCCAATCACTTTCTACAGTTGGTAAAAGATTATAAGAATAATTTGGATCTCCACATGACCAATATAACTGTGCATTCCAAACACTATTAACACTTCTACCTTTCACATACCCACTTTGAAATTGAAATGGATAAATTACACTAATATCAGCTTGCAACCCTGTTGCACCATACAAATATGAATATTTAAATCTATCTGCACCTGTTTTCCCATAAATTGAATCGCACTTTCCAGTTTTAACACCTGTGATTTTATCGGCATAATCAGTTGATTGCCCAAGCCACACTACTGTATCTGGCAATGTATATGTAGTTGATTCTACACCAGCTGAAACTAAATTGCGAACCTGATGTATTGTTGATGGTCTATTATATACTAATCCACTTGTAGCCCACCAAGTTTCATACCACGAACTATCATCATTTGGTGCACAGTAATTATAATTAAAAGTTAAATTCATATCAGGTAATTGCCAGCTTTCAGGCAAAACATAATTAGTTGCTAAAACTTTTTCCCAATCGGCACTTTCAACTTTATATATTGTTTCCTTTGCTACATTAATCCCAGCAAGATATGCAGCTATCGCACCGTCAATCTTACTGTCAATACTTGTATTGTATTGGTCTATCTGGCTTTGAAAGTTATTTTTCAAACTGTCAAATTCAGCCTTTGTGATAAATGCTGAGCCATCATTATCAGATACGACTGCTCCTAATGTATTTATACTCATAAGCACAACTAAAAATAGTGCCAATAATCTCTTAACTATTCTTGTGCTCTTTCTCATAATTTATTACTTACGACCCTTATTTTACTAAATGTTTGCTGTTAGGCTTATGCCTCGCTCAAGAAAACTAATTAACGTGTTTTTGGAGTGAGGTATAAGCCTAACTATTTAATATTTAGTAATATGCCCTCTTTAGGTTAGGGGGCCTCCCCAGTACCAAATGCCAAATTACGGAAATCACTGGAGGTGGCTATAGGGGGGTGTTGGGGGGGTATGTTACAATAGGGATATACTTCAAAAAGTAGACATATTAAACATAAATATATTCATGTATGGACATTATATAGACATATATTTACTCCAACATCTTAAAACCATAGTAAATATTTATCAAATAAAAATGGGAATGTTGACCATTCCCATACATCATTCCTATTATATAGTTATCTTTGCTCTGAATATTTCAATCTATGCTTTTGATAATCTCATG
>JAGBKB010000048.1 GCA_017934175.1 Lachnospiraceae bacterium
AAGTTATATTATAAATAAGATTATCATATACTGCCACTACATTTACATTACCTACATACTCACCACTAACATATGTAGCATTGTCACTAAGAATGTCTCCACTCTCAGTTTTCAATATCCAATGTGAAAACTTATAACCAACTGGTGGCACTACACTTGTACTTGCTGGGATTATAAAATCAGTACCAATTACACGTTCAGATGGAGTTGCGATATTAAAATGTCCATTGCCTAAATCGTATCCGATTTTACATACACCTGTTGCATTAAAATCTGCAAAAACTTCAACATCAGAAGTTTCTGTAGACGGAATATGAGTGACAACATTATTATCTCTCTGCCATCTTGCCACTTGATTTCCACTTGGTGTCTCAGCAGTTGAGACATCTGGCAAAGTGAGTGCTGTTCCTGGTGTATATACATATGGTGGTTCAGTAGTAAATCTTCCATATTCACCTGTATCTTTATTGTATAAATTATACTTAATAAGTTTTTGTCCTTCTGTGCCCCAGATAGGAGTAAGTGTTATATCACCTCTCATTTCTTTTGGGACACTACGTGCTGCGATTAATTTTGTCCCATCATCAACAAACCAGCCGATAAGAACTTTGCCATTTGGCTTTACTGCAAAGTTGCCATCAGTCGGAAGTTTTTGTTCATACCCTTCACGATACTTTACAAAATAATTCCATGTTGAACCTTCGAAGAAACCGACATCTTCTCCTAACTGCCAAGTAATATTACTTTCTGTTGCATTAAAGAATTCATTGTTCAAATCTATATTAATTACGGGGCGAACACCAGATTGATTGTATTTACTGTTTGTCACAATATCGTTTGTTTCAGCATCATACATATAGATATTTTTATACCAAGTAGGTGTATCATATCTTCCTACATATGTACATGTCCAATAATTTTTTTCAGTTCCATGTGTATTGTCATACGAAACTGGTGGTCTATAACCATTCCATTCATCTCTTGACAATAAACGTACTTTGCAAGTAGTTGTAGGATATGTTATTACAGTAAAGCCTTGATCTTCGTGATAATAACTTTCATTTATGATATTATCACTTATTGCAGACTTCTCAAAGTCTTTAAAACTTTTATTATAAAACTCATCATTTAACCAATTCTTTACTGGAGTACCACCAAAATATCGCACATCACCAGATGCAAATTGCATTTCATTGAGAACTCTTTCCGAGATAAGAAGTTGTTTATTATTATCAGTTGATAAAACTATCCACCTTATTGGGTCATCTGCACTATAATCTGTGCTACTCTGTGGAAATGCACCAAATAATAATTCATTGGCATATTTATATTGAGCAATTACTTTTACTGGTCTTGTCCTATTTGCTTCTATAGATGTTGCTTCTATACCATCTATTGTCCATTGATAAAAACTAACTGTATTATTTACTGTAATAGCAGAAACATCAGGTAAGGTTTGAACTTCGCCATAAGTTGCAACTGTAAATGGAGGGTTCCCTGATACCCACTCTCCATATATTCCTAAATCCCATGTGACTGTAGGCTCAAGATGAGGTCTTACAGTTATCTCACCACTCATATCAGTAGGGATAGCAGTATAAATTGTGTCATAATTATCATTTATATACCATCCATGAAGTGTATATCCTTCCGGCAGAGTTAAATTATTTTCTTTTGGTAGTATATCACCAGCAAAATAAGTATTTTTTTCATTCCATAATGAACTGACTTCATTAAATGAAACACTAACTCCTGAAAACTGAGATTCAAATTCCCATGTCAAAGTATTTTGTGGAGTTAAAAAAGTAGATGATGACATATCAATGTATAGAGCAGGCCTAACACCACCTGTTCCGCGCTCACTACTATGTCCACCACGTCCAGTTCTTAAATCTCCCGCTTCATTCACAATATC
Organism: Lachnospiraceae bacterium; assembly: GCA_017934175.1. GTDB lineage: Bacteria > Bacillota > Clostridia > Lachnospirales > Lachnospiraceae > UBA3633. Next base: position 1,916 of record JAGBKB010000048.1, read on the forward strand.
ATAAACTGGTGGGTCATTTAGATTTGTACTACTATACCAACGAGACTCTCCTCTAAGCCACCAAGGATAATAACCGTCATGATAATATGTATCTAATCGCATTCCATAATTTTCTTTTGCTGCTGCATAAGTTGTTCCTTCAGTTTTTCTTTCAGTAGAAGACCAAGCATATACATCTGTTTTATGTAATAATATAATTTTATCATCTGTTTCACAATCATAAGGACCATTATTATAATGATAATTATTTGTTATAATATGTTTTTCCTTAATCAAATTATTTATTTGATTTTGTGGAAACATTTTTAATTTAAAATCATTATTAAGCCAACTACGTATATCACTATCTCTCCAAGTTACCCAGTCAGAAGTACCAACAGTATCTATACTATGAAATGATACATTGTCAAGTATTTTATCTGAAAGTAATAATAATTCATTTCCATCCTTGCTTAATACTCTCCATTTTACAGGCTCCACTGTATCAGAATTAGTACTATTTTGTGGATATGTGCCAAGCCATATGTATTGAGGAAAATCTGCATAGACTGCCTTTATAGTTTTACTACCTGTATCTGTCGCCTCAATGCTTGAAACTTGTGTTCCATTTATCTCCCAATGATCAAAAAATCTATCACCTGGACCATCTACATTGATAGGTAAGGATGGTAAGCCTATACCATATCCATATCTATCAAGTGGTGGCACTCCAACCCATGCTCCTACATTTCCTGTATTTCCATCTTCCAAATCCCAAGTGATACTTGCACCATCAATCAATTTTGCATTTAATGTAATATCACCAGTTTTATCGGTTGCTATCTCTGTAATGATGGTATCAGGGTCATCACTATAGGTCCAACCAGCAAAGTATTTATCAGTAGGTAGATTTAAATTATATGCTGTAGGTAGTTTCTGACCACCTTGATATGTGGTCATTTCTCCCCATAGTGCTGATTCCGTTTTCCAACTTGCACCATTTAGATTAAAATGAATATTGTTGCTTTGTGAACTAAAGATTGTTGATGAAAGATTTGCATATATTGCAGGGCGAACACCTGTACGATGCGAATCTGCTGTTACATAATCACGTCTGCCATCATATGGCCTAATTATAATTTGTTGCTCACCTATATCAGGTAAGAATTGCTTACCACGAAGCCACCATGGTGAATAACCATTATATACTTCAAGTGTACCTCCATTATTAACAACACTTCTTGCATAATTAGATGCTATCGCTTTTTTATCTTCATCATTTGCAAAATAATTATTTGCATCTTCAAGTGTTATTAATAATATTTTATCGCTTGTAATTGCTTCATTATCCGTAAATATACTCTTCTCAATTATACCATCATTTATTTGATTGTTTGTAAATGCTTTAGTTTTAAATGTTCCATTTAGCCAAGTCCTAATTTCTGAATCTCTCCAAAGTGGCGAATATGTAGAAGGAGAATAATAAGATACATTGTCAAGTATATTTTCAGCAATTAAAAGCAGTTCATTTCCCCCTGAATTCAAAACTCTCCACTTAATTGGCTCAAACTGAATTCCATTTGTATCATTTTGAGGGTAGGTTCCAAACCATATATGTGATGGAAGTGCACCAAAAAGTTCTGATTTACTTGCTGTTTTAATTTCTACAAGTTCTGTTAATTTTATTTCTGATTCACTTGCAGTATTAGTATTATTTGCTTCGCTATCAGTTGCGACTATATTTGTTTCTTCTGTAAGTTTATCTTCTGCTATATCACTACTTGTTGATATGTTATTTTCAGTTTGATTTTCTGCATCACTTATCTCACTACCAGTGGCAGTGCTACTACTTTCAGTGTTAGTAATTTCTGTAGGCACAACTGTTGTAGGTTCAGTTGTTGTTGTCTCCTCTGAAATAATAGTAGCAGAAGTCTGCTCTTCGCTTGCATTAGTTGTTGTATCTTCTATAGATGAAGTTGGTGCTATTATTGTTGTCTCTTTAGAAGTTGAAGTTGTCTCTTCACTTGTATTGGTTGTTGTCTCTTCTGAAATAATAGTAATAGAAGTAGGTTCTTCTTTTTTATTAGTTGTTGTCTCTTCATTTACAATAACTGTAGTTTCAGATGTCAATCCTTCTGTAGTAACTTCTACAGTTGTTGTCTCTTCTCCATCAAAATCTTGCTCTGTATCAGATGATACAGTAGTTTCATCATCTTCTGGCTCTTCAGTGTATTCATTTGATGATGGCTCATCATCTTCTTTCTCTTCGGGCTCACTAAGTTTTGAGCCTGCATCATCATTTACACCTTTTGTATCAGTGTTCTCACCAACACTTGTAGTGTTAGTGTTCTCACTGATTAAGTCATCATAATATTTATGAGGCTTACTCTCGGCATCCTCCCTTCTCGTTGTTTCCACGACATTCGAAACAGAGTCTGCGAGTGTCGCAAAACCTCCTGTTGTGAAAACCATCGATACAATTAATACTACTGATACGATTTTCTTAATGATTAATCTTGTCATAATTACCTACCTCTACAACAATTAATTTTATACGATTTTAGTTTGTTTTTTATAAGACCTCAAAATACTTATGTATTATTTATCACTTTCATTATTACACTATAAATTATATTTGCTCTCTCTTCACTTACAGATGAAGTTTTTGCATACTCAGGCCAATTTGATATAACTTTTTTTTCTTCATCTATAATATTTTTACATTTTGAAATTTTTAATCCTATATTTTGACCTACTGCTATCATATCATCAGCAGTTATATTCTCGCTCTTACCATTTACAGTCATCTGGTGCCTTGAAATCCACTTGTTGCCTTCTTTATATGCAAAAGTTATGTCATAAGCAGGCGATAATCTCCATTCGCCACTTCTGCTCATTAAAAAAGAAAAATTCTTTACATGGTCATCACAATTAACAGCAAGCACATTAAATACCATTCTTCTAAATAATTGCAACATATCTTTTTCATCATTATTTAATCTTTTAGCATATGAGAATAGCATTTCATAACTGCAAAGATTTGGAATATTGTAATCTATATGCGTAAGAGCACCTAATGTTTGCATATGAACTTTTTGCATTTTCCCATTTTCTATATATCTATCAAATCTTTTTGTTATAAAATGTTTTAGCCCATCATTTTCTAAAAGCCTGCACTCATTCATGTCTATATTACAATCTTTTGCCATAAGATAATAAGAATATTCTATTTTTGTATAATCACTATTATCCTTAATTTCATGGTCTCCATTGCCAGAGATTCCATCAAATTTCATTATCCAATAAGAAAAATCTGTGCCTGCATCTATCTCTCCTGACTTTATTTCTCCAGTCTTTTCATTGATGGCTATAATTGCTTTTGCTCTTGCACCACCTGCAGATGTTCCAAGTTTTAAAAGTTTTGATAATTGCAATTCATCAATATTAATTTTTATTTTTTCTTTATCAGATAATATTTTAGAAACAATCATTGTAAGCCCTGCTATATCTACATTTTCATCAATTATTTTATTATCATCTATTTCAATTGTCGGCACATATTCAAGAGCACCAAATCCTCTTTTGCCAATATAACATAACCTTTCTATTGCATTTAATGAAGATGGCAATCTTCCATTCTTTGCAAGCCAAGTATTTATGACAGCATTGCCAAACTTATCTGGCAGAGAATCTGCAAGTAATCCTGGGAGGCCATTAAAAGATGTATTGTTAATCACTGGAAACGAATACACATTATTTGAAAGTGGCATCACAAATGGTGATAGTTCTATTCCAGAATGACTAAAATCATCATCATACTGAAAACTATATGTATCATTATCACTTGTTTTATGAACAACTCCTATCCGTGTTCCCCATAAATACACTTCAGCATTTTTTATTTCCGCATTCACTTATTCTTCATCTCCCCATTTAAAACTTTCAACTTTAATTCTTTTTATTGCTTTTTTTCTTATTTTATTTTTTTCTTCATTTAGTTTATAAAGTGGGCTTTCAGAAATATCTGGCAAAATAAAATCAATATTACTTTGCAAACTAAAAACACTAAGAATTTTTATTATATTAGAAAACTGTGTGTCTTCTCCTTTTTCAATTCTTACTATATTTCTAATACTAATTCCAGTCAATTCAAAAAGTTCTGCTTGAGTCAAATGAAGTCCAATTCGATAATTTTTAATACGGCTTGCAATTTCAAATAGAACATTTTTTAATATCATTTCATTATTTATTTTCATATTTCAACTTCCTAAATGCAATATTTTGCATATATTATACTAAAAAGAATATTAAAATGCAAATTCTTGCACATTAGATACTTTTTTACACTTTCCTCACCATACTATAATTAGGCATTTTGGTACCTTTATAACTAAACTCTTTATAGTCAAATTCAGTAAATCCATTTTTTGCATAAAACTTTTTATTTCTATCATTATTTGTAAATAGCGATACTTCTTTGCCACCATTATCTTTGACATATGGCACAATAAAATCGTTGATTAATTTACTGCCTATGCCTTTGCCTTGAAACTCTGGTTCAACTGTAATCATATTTACATACCACGCATCTTTTTTTAATGTATGGCAAGGCGTAGATGCGTGTTTATCCATATTGACCCAGGCACATACATCTATTATTCCACCTGCTAAAAATGCTTTTATCATTCCCGCTTTAAAATACTCTATGTCATTTACTTTTTTGCCACCTGGTCTATATATAGTAGCAACGGCGACTATCCTATTATCTTTTTTCACAACAACATTTATTGCTTCATGATTTATCTTTAACTCTATTGGCATTGTGATTTCTAAAAACTTTCTTCGCCTATCACTATCAGCCATATAGTTAACCATATAATTATAATCTTCAAATGCCCTTACAGTGAGCATGGCACTTTCTTCTATTTCATCTTGTTTCATCATTTCAAATTTTAAATCATTCATACTTTCTCCAATATCATTCCTTACTACATTAAAACATTATCTAAGTCGTCATCCCATCTTTGTCGCATTATCGTTTGCACCTATTAGTTCAAGATAAAGATGTTTGTATTCTTTTGCAGATTTTCCCCATGAGTAATCTTTTTCACTTGCATTCTTTATAAGTACATTAAAAGTTTCTTTGTCCTCATAATAGAGAGTTACTGCTTCTTTTATAGTAAATAACAATTCGTGTGCATTTATATTTTGGAATGCAAATCCTGTTCCCTCTTTTGTAAATTTATTATAAGGTATAACTGTATCTTTAAGTCCACCTGTTTTCCTAACTATAGGAAGTGTTAAATATCTCATCGCAATAAGTTGGCTTAAGCCACAAGGTTCAAACACACTTGGCACCAGTATTAAATCAGATGCCGCATATATTTTTCTTGACCTTTCTTCTGAAAAACAAATACTTGATGAGACTTTGCCTTTGTATTTATTTTCAAAATATCTAAATGCGTCTTCATATTTTTTGTCACCCTGTCCAAGCATAACAAACTGCACATCTAAACTATTTATCATTTCTTCAAAAATTGCATCAAGTAGGTCCAAACCTTTTTGTTCTGTAAGTCTACTTATAAGTCCTATCATACATACACTATCATCTTCTTTAAGCCCAAGTTCTTTTTGAAGTCCAAGTTTATTTATTTTCTTAAGTGGCAAAGTTTTAAAATTATAATTCATAAATATATTTGTATCTTCATATGGGTTGTAAGCAAAATAATCTATGCCATTAACTATTCCTCTAAATATACTTGCCCTTCTATTAAATATTTCTTCTAAACCTTCTCCAAAAAAAGAATTCTTAACTTCGTCAGCATATGTTGGGCTGACAGTCGTAATGCAATCTGCATAGTTGAGTGCACCTCTCATAAAATTAACTGCATCTTTTTCTAAAAGTTGTCTTTTTGCATTTGGATATCTCTCAAGGTCAAGTGGGTCAGTAATCATCTTTGGGTCAAACTTCCCTTGAAATTTTAGATTGTGAACTGTAAAAATAGTTTTAAGTTTTCTAAACTTTTCTAATCCCTGATACATTTCCCGAAGGTACACTGCAGAAAGTGCTGTATGCCAATCATTTAAATGCAAAACATCAGGCTCAAAATCTATATATTCAATAGTCTCAAGAAGTGCTTTAGAAAAAAATGCTATCCTCTCCCCATCATCAAAATAGCCATATGCCTTATCTCTTTTAAAATAGTATTCATTGTCCAAAAAATAAATTATTGTATTATAGTGTTTGTACTCGTATACTCCAAGATATTGATTTCTCCAACTAAATGGCACATAGAACTCGGCAACTTTTTTCATTTTTTTTCTATACTCTTCTTTTATAGATGAAAAAAGTGGTGTGATAACTCTTGTATCAACCCCTAAGTCATTTAAATATTGTGGGAGAGCACCTGCTACATCACCAAGTCCGCCTGTCTTCATAAAAGGCGATACTTCAAATGCAGCAAAGAGAACTCGCACATCTATTTTTTTTACACTCTCCTTAGTCATTTGTAATCACCGCTGGTTTTTTCTCTGTCCCTTTATGCACTTCTCCATCATCAATCACTACAGACTTTTCACAAATACAGTTTTCTATCACTGCTTTTTTACCTATCTTACATCTCTGCATTATGACAGAATTTTTTATCTTTGCCCCCTCTTCAATAATAACATCACGGAAAATAATTGAATTCTCAATCTGTCCTTTTATAAGAGAACCTGTTCCTACGAGAGCATTTTTTACTTTTGCTGTCTCAAAATATTTAACTGGTGGTGCATCGTGAATCTTTGTATGTATAAGTCTATCACCTGTAAAAAGTTCTCTCATAACTTTGTCATCAAGTAATTCCAAAGACACATTTATATAATCTTCTATACTACTTATCGCTCTTGCAAACCCAGTAAACTCATAAGTCGCTATAGAAAATCTATCAAGATTCTCTGCTATTGCATCCATCACATCTATATAACTATTGTCTTTATACCAATCTAATATTTTTACAAACACATTTTTTTCTATAACAGTTCCATCAAGATATAAACATACATTTTTTTCTTTCTTCTTAAGTCGCCTAATACTTTTTAATTTGCCCTTTTCATTAAAATCAAAAACTATGTCTCCTGCATCCCCTGTTGCATTTTTCTGATATACAAATGTTATGTTTGCTTCTTTCTGGATATGATATTCATCCACATCTCTAAAATCAATATTGTATATCTTGCTACAAGTAGAAAGCACAAGTCTGTCTGCCTTTATCCTATCAAAAAACTGAAGATTACCATAACAATCTCTTATAGAAAACTTTCCTATTCCCAAATCATATCCATAAGTTGTGCCAGGAAGTATAAAAAGTCCGCCATTTTTTCTTGACAGGCCAAAATCTTTTCCAGAGCCAAGATGGTCCATGATACTTCGATATAAATGTGGTGTAATTATGCCGACATTAGTTATGCCACTATTTACCATATTTGAAAGTGGGAAATCTATCATTCTATATCTGCTTCCAAATGGAATTGCTGCTATCGGTCTATGCGAAATGAGTTTCCCAAACTTTTTATTATTATAATTTGTTGAAATTAATCCTGCTAATCTTTCCATATGCTCTCCTATTTATACACTTCATTGTCACCGATAAGTACTATTTCAGCATTCTTCGCACTTGAACCAAGTTTTGCTTTTTCTGTTATCTCACTGCCTTCGCCTGTAATTGCTCTTACTACTTTAGCACCTTTTCTTACTTTTGTATTTGGAAGGAGTATAGAATCTCTAACCTCTGCACCCTTCTCTACTATGACATTTGAAGAAAGAATTGAATTAATTACTGTGCCATCAATTATACAACCATTGCATATCAAACTTCTTTCTACCTTTCCACTATTCCCTACGAAGTGAGGTGGGGATATATTAGAATTAGAAAATACTTTTTGGTCCTTTTGAAATATATCTATGTGTGGATTATCTTTTAATAAATCCATTGTCGCTTCATAATAACTATCAATAGTTCCTATATCCTTCCAATAACCTTTGAACTCATAGGCAAGTAATTTTTTTCCTTCGCCCAAAAGATTAGGAATAATATTTTTTCCAAAATCGTGTTCACTTTTTTCATCAGAACTATCTTCTATCAATGCCTTTCTTAATACGCTCCAAGTGAAAATATATATACCCATAGATGCAAGAGTGCTATCTGGTTTTTTAGGTTTCTCTGTAAACTTCGTAATTCTTAAATCACTATCAACCGACATTATACCAAAGCGACTCGCTTCTTCAAGAGTTACATTGATAACTGACACTGTAAGGTCTGCTCCAGTTTTTTTATGATACTTGAGCATATCATTGTAATCCATTTTATAAAGATGGTCGCCAGAAAGTATCAACACATACTCTGGATTCATCTCATCAATAAAGTCAATGTTTTTATAAATGGCATCCGCAGTACCATTATACCAAGAACCACCTTCTTCAGTATAATATGGTGGTAAGAGACTCACCTGACCATTAAGGCCATCAAGGTCCCAACCTTCTCCATTTCCAATATAAGAATTAAGGAGATAAGGTTTATATTGTGTCAGTATTCCTACGGTATTTATATCACTGTTGACACAATTTGATAAAGCAAAATCAATGATACGATATTTGCCTCCAAAAGACACAGCAGGTTTTGCTATCCTTTTAGTTAAAGCCTTTAATCTGCTACCTTGCCCACCAGCAAGAAGCATCGCTATACATTCTTTTTTTTGCATAACTACCTCCTATTTCCAGATTTCTTCGTAATATTCTTTTATAGTTCTATCAGATGAAAAATATCCTGCCTTGGCAATATTTATAAGTGACATCCTATTGAAAACATTTCTATCTCTGTATAGACCTATCATCTCATCAGATTTTCTTATATAGTCATCAAAATCTTTTACAACCATATATTGGTCACCATTTTTAAATAACTCATCATAAATGTCAAAGAAGTCAGTTTTATTTTCACTATAAACTTTCCCAAGCAACTGATTTCTTATAGTACCTATTCTACTATCACTGTCAGCAATTTTACTTGGGAAATATCCTGCCTGTCTTACCTTCATAACTTCATCTTCTCGAAGTCCAAATATTTTTATATTGTCTTCTCCCACAAGATTATATATTTCTACATTTGCACCATCCATTGTTCCAAGAGTAACTGCACCATTGAACATAAATTTCATATTACCAGTTCCTGATGCCTCTTTTCCTGCAAGTGATATTTGTTCACTTATGTCTGCTGCAGGATAGATTATTTCACCGTTGCTCACGCAGAAGTTTTCTATAAATACAACTTTTAAAATCTTATTAACCGAATCATCTTTATTTACCATATCAGCGATTGTATTAAAAAGTTTGATTGTCTTTTTTGCAAATGCATAACTTCCTGCTGCCTTCCCTGACATTATAAATGTCTGTGGATGCACATCACGAAGCGTTCCATTTTTTATTCCATTATAAGTATTTAATATTTTAAACATAAATAAGAGTTGTCTCTTATATGCATGTATTCTTTTTACTTGCACATCAAAAATAGAATTAGGGTCTACATCTATATCGTTATGTGCCTTTATATATTTTGCAAGATTTACTTTATTTTGATATTTAATCTTTGATAACTCTTCAAGCACTGCACTGTCATCTTTATACTCTAAAAAGTTTTCAAGTTTTGATGCATCACTTTTAAAACTTCTACCGATTGTTCTTTCCAATAAATTGGTGAGACCTTCATTTGCAGATAATAAAAATCTTCTGTGGCTTACACCATTTGTCTTATTGTTAAATTTTTCTGGCATAAGTTTATATAATTCATTTAAAGTTTCTTTTTTAATTATCTCTGAATGAATAGCGGCTACACCATTTACATGATGACTACATATGACAGAAAGCACTGGCATATTGACCATTCCATTATAAAGTATTGAGTTCTTATCAGTTCTTGGCACATGGTATCCTGCTTCATTATCAAGTTTTTCAAAAAATCTTCTATTGATTTCATCAATAATCATATATATTCTTGGCACAACTTTTTGCATCAAATCAATCGGCCACTTTTCAAGAGCCTCTGGCATAACTGTATGATTAGTATATGCTATAGTCTTGACAGTTATATCATAAGCCTTATCCCATCCAAGTCCGTGGTCATCCATCAAAACTCTTATGAGTTCTGGTATACACATAGTAGGATGAGTGTCATTTATATGTATAGCAACTTGATTTGGGAACTCATCCCAATCATCAGTCCCATGTCCTTTTATAAATCTTCTAACTATATCTTGCACACCTGCTGACACAAGCAAATATTCCTGCTCAAGCCTTAATCTTTTTCCTACTGCATTTCTATCATCAGGATATAAAATTGCAGTGATTGCCTCTATCTCATTTCTGTGTTTAACTGCAGTTGAATAATCGCCATTGTTAAATGCATCCAAATCAAACTTTTCATCTTTTGGGCTTGCATACCAAAGTCTTAAAGTATTTACGTGGTCTACACCATAACCAATTATTGGTATGTCATAAGGTATAGCACGAACTTCTCTATAGTCTCTATAATGAAATTTAAAATTGCCATCAACCCACTCTCTATCAACTATGCCACCAAGTTTAACCATTTGCACTCTATCATTTCTTCTATCTTCAAATGGATAAGCATTTAGTAACCAATTATCAGGAAGTTCTATCTGTTCGCCATCAACAATTTTTTGTTTAAACAATCCAAATCTATACCTTAGTCCCATCCCCATAGCATTTATGCCGAGTGATGCGAGTGAATCCATAAAGCAAGCAGCGAGACGTCCAAGACCTCCATTACCAAGTCCTGGGTCTGCCTCTTCTTCAAATATTTCTTCCAAATTAAATCCAAGTTTTGTCATGCCATCACGAACTTTATCAAGTAGTCCAAAATTTACAAGATATTCTTTTAGAAGTCTACCAATTAAAAACTCCATAGAGAAATAATATATCTCTTTTTCCTTCTTATCAAAACTCTCTTTTACATTTTCAGCCCTTTTCTGTCTTGCAAGTGATATAAGCATATTACACAAGGTCTCATACGCTTCTCTCACCGATAAAGTTTCTGCATCTTTACCATGCACACGTTTTGCATAAAACTTAAAGTCTTCCACAAAGTTTTTCTTACTTAAATCCATTGGTTTTACTCCTCTATAAAAATTATTCATTGACAAACATTTTTACTATGCTTTTAACTTAAGTATCACTGCCGACAACTTTGGCACTTTCACTTCTATATAATTTTCTTTGCCGTGTATCAGTAAATTAGTGTGAGCAGTGTCATCCTCTACCTCTACGCTCTTTATTTCTTTTCCATCATCGCAAGTTTTTTTTCTTATATCTTTGTCACAGTACTTCATATCAACATCATTTTTACTTGATTTATCTTTTATATCTTTTTTTTGAAGTTTTGCTTCTTCAAAAACATTTTTACTTTCAACCACTTTATCATTTATATATGAGCCTGTGCCACCCCATTTTGTATCATTTGAATTAACTATCTCTTCATACTTACCAGAAATATTTACTCCAAGTTTAAACTTCTCTATCTCATCTTTTCCAAAATTAAGTATAACTATACATCTATCTTTTGGGTCAAGCGCAATTCTTTCATATATGAATATGTGTTGCTTTGCATTTCCAGCATCTATAAAGTCAAATCCTTCCCACACTGCCAAATCTTTTTCATAAAATGCTTTTTCTTTTAGATAAAGATGATTCATCATCTTCACGAACTCATGATGTTTTTTATGTTTATCTATGTCAAGCAAGAACCACTCAAGAGATTCATAATATCTCCACTCTATAAATTCTGGCAACTCATTTCCCATAAAATTGAGTGCTGCACCAGTTCGCGTCAGTTGATATACAAGTAAAGTTTTAATTTGAGCAAACTTCTCATCATAGTCACCTGGCATCTTATTTATTATAGAAGCCTTCCCATGAACTACTTCATCATGGCTTAAAGAGAGCACATAATTTTCTGCAGTTGCATATGACATAGAGAATGTAAACATATTGTGGTTTTGCTCTCTATATGGGAAATCAGATTTAAGATAATTAAGAGTATCGTGCATCCAACCCATATCCCATTTGTAATGAAATCCAAGTCCACCTACTTCAGCAGGTTTTGTGACATTTGGCCACGCAGTTGACTCCTCTGCTATAGTTATTACTCCTTTATATTTTTCAGAAATAAGTTTATTGAGATTTTGTATAAATGCTATCGCTTCAAGATTTCCCTCATCACCATACTTATTAAAAACTTTTTCAGATGGATTATCTACTCCATAATTAAGATACAGCATACTTGACACGCCATCAAAACGAATTCCATCTATGTGATATTTATCAAGTAAAAAAATTGCTGATGAATTTAAAAACGAAAGCACTTCTTTTTTATTATAATTAAATGTCATTGTGCCCCAGTGCTTATGTTCTTTTCCATCATACACTCTATCGCCATCAAAATATCTCAGCCCATGTTCATCCATACAAAAATGTCCTGGCACCCAATCAAGTATCACAGAAATATTATTCTTGTGGCACTCATTTACAAAATGCATAAAATCTTTTGGTGTTCCATATCTTGATGTTATAGCAAAATATCCAGTCGCCTGATATCCCCATGAGCCATCATAAGGATGTTCATTGAGTGGCATAATTTCTATATGAGTGTAGCCCATCTCTTTTATATAATTAACTAAATCTTTTGCATACTCTTTATAAGTAAAAAAATCTTCTATAGGAACATCATCTGGTTTATTTCTCCAAATGCCAGTATTGTGTTGCATAAAAGAACCAAAGTGCATCTCATAAATATTTTTTGGTTTATAAAAATGTAAATCTTTACTTCTCTCTTCTAAAAATTTTTTATCAGTCCATTTAAAACCTTCTATGTCATATAGTCTTGATGCTGTAGCAGGTCTCACTTCTGCAAAAAATGCATAGGGGTCTGCTTTGTAAATATCTCTATATTCTTTTGTTGTTATCAAATATTTGTAAATGTCATTTTCTTTTATTCCTTCTACAAATGATATCCAGCATCCTGTATCATCAATCTTCTGCATTTCACCAACTTCACTTTTTTTCCAGTTGTTAAAATCTCCAACAACAAAAACTTTCACAGCATTTGGTGCATAAACTAAAAATCTAAATCCATTTTTACCTTCATGCTTGTATGGGTGTGCACCAAAAATATTGTAAGACTCGTAATCTTCTCCATTGTTAAACAAATATATTTGCTCTTTTGAAATGCCATAGAGTTCCATATACTTTGCTCCTGTTACTTTATTAACTTTCCATCCTTATCAACCATCTTACCATCAGGTGTCATACAGTCTTTATATAGAGCACCATAAGGAATACCAGTGTTAGGTATTTTTTCGTAGAAGCCACCACCTATTTCAATAAAATTCTTTTCTGCTTCTTTATCATCATTAAAATAGTATTCATCATCCCCAATTTTTACCCATCCAAGTGCCATTATTCCATTTTCAGGTCTTAGATAATATGTGTGTGCATCTCTTGGGTCAACGAACCAACCTGTTCTCGTTGTGCTCCAATTATTTTCAAAATAATACCAGAGGCCTGACTTAGTTCTATACCATAAGTCTGGTTTAATAATTGTCACATTTGTTAAATCATTTAGATTTTGAACCATATTACTATTTGTTGCAGCACTAATTTGCGATGCATCATTTATAGCATCTGCATTTACTGTAACAATAAATAATAAAGTACCAAAAACAAATGTCCATAATAGAATCTTTTTTAAATATTTATTCATATGGCCACCTCTTTTGTACACCTAATAAAGGGATAAGTAAATGTCCCTTTTTGGTGTTTTATTATTATTTGAAACCTCTAAAAGTTATGCTTTTTACATTTTGGAAGTTTCTATATATATTATACTAATAATTAATACTTTTATCAACATTAAAAATGTAAGCGATAAATAATTATAAAAATAAATTTTCACAAAAAAGACAAGTGCAATGCACTTGTCAATAAACCCTTTTTTTAATGTTTTCATCATTTAAATAAGGTAAACTACATATTATTCTATAGGCATTTCATCCTTTTACTATGATTTTATTATGCTGAAATTAATTCGCCATTTTCGCCAAACTCGTATTCTTTATTATTTAATGTTATTTTACCTGTCCACACTGCACCTCTTAAAGGTCCATCTTCTCTTAAATAATAAGTTTTTCCTTGATATTCTGTAAGACCAGTTTTCATATTGCCACTATCATCAAATACATAATAATAAATATTTCCATCTTCGGCTTGTATAGGATATGCTCCACTTTGATAATAAGTCACCTGTCCATTTGCATCAGCACTTGCATATTTCCAC
>JAGBKB010000049.1 GCA_017934175.1 Lachnospiraceae bacterium
AAATTCTTGTTTATCTTATTATTAAGTTCAATTTTGTCATCTATTTCCTTTAATATGGTAGAAATTTTAATTTGATTTTTAATTTCTTTTGGAATTTCCACATCTATATCTTCTATATCTTTTCTATTTATTGAACCAAATACCGTTCCACTTTCACGGTTTTTTATATCATTAACTACATATTTGAGTAAATAATATAAAAACTCTTGGTTGCCATTTTTCATTTGTATTGAGCAGACACCTCTACCCAAACAAACTTTTTCTTTGATAATATTTATGTCTCCAACTGGAGCTCTAACACTCATAATAACACTATAAGGTTCGCCTATTTTAGTTACTTTTTTTGTCCATGTATCAAATGTTGGATATTTATCTCCAAATGTCCTATTCCCTTGTAAAAATGGTATTCCTTCACCATCTGAATTATACCATATAGATTCTGGAGACTGTCCCATCGTTACTTTTGCAATATCCTTAATCTTACATTTCATACCCAATCGCTCCCAAATTTTTCTTAATTTCCTTCTCTAAATCATGTGATTCTTTAAACATTTGAGATAATTCTCCAGTAAGTCTTTTCATTTTTTCATCAAATGGCTCTCCGTCATCAACTTGTTCTTCTATGCCGACATATCTACCTGGTGTTAAAATATAATCTTGTTCAGCTATTTCTTTTGTAGTTGCAACTTTGCAAAAACCACGGACATCTTCCAATTTACCTTTCTGGAACAAGTCAAATGTATCTACAAGTTTCTTTATATCTTCATTAGAAAAATCTCTATGCTTTCTGTCAACCATCTCGCCCATTTTTCTTGCATCAATAAATAATGTTTTCCCTTTTTGCTTTTTATTTTTAGTTATAAACCAAAGGGTAACTGGTATTGTAACACTATAAAATAGTTGAGTTGGCATAGCCACTATTCCTTCAATCAAATCAGCATTAATTATATTTTTCCTTATCTCTCCTTCTCCACTTGTCTGAGTTGACAAGGCACCATTTGCAAGGACCAAACCAATTTTACCATTTTCTGCAAGATGAAAAATCATATGTTGTATCCAAGCATAGTTTGCATTTCCTGCTGGTGGCAAACCATATTTCCATCTTTTATCATCAACTAATTTTTCTTGATTCCAAGGGCTATAGTTAAATGGTGGATTTGCAAGTATAAAATCTGCTTTTAATTGTGGATGCAAATCATTTGTAAAAGTATCCGCTTGATATGGTCCAAAATCTGCATCTATACCACGAATTGCCATATTTATTTTTGCCATCTTCCAAGTATCAGCATTTGCTTCTTGTCCATAAACTGATATTGTTCCTCTTTTACCACTATGTGCCTGTATAAACTTTGCACTTTGCACAAACATACCACCACTCCCACAACAAGGGTCATAAACTCTACAATTTGAAAATGGTTTCAGTATCTCTACTAAAGTTCTAACTATACTTGATGGAGTATAAAACTCTCCACCTTTTGTCCCTTCATAAGCAGCAAATTGTGCTATACAATATTCGTATGTCCTACCAAGCAAGTCTTTGCTTTCTTCTTCATCACCCATATCCATATTAGTAAATAAATCTATAACATCACCAAGAACCTTTTTATCAAGATCTGGGCTTGCATAATTTTTAGGCAAAACATTTTTTAGTTTTGGATTATCTTTTTCTATTGCTCTCATTGCATCATCAATTACTTCACCAATTTCTGGTTTATGAGCAAATTTTGCTATAGTTTCCCACCTTGCTTTTTTAGGCACAAAAAATATATTTTCAGCCAAATATGCATCAGAATCATTTTCAAATCCATCACCTTCTTTTAAAAGTTCTTCATACTTTTTATTAAAAGCAGTCCCTATATATTTTAAAAATATAAGTCCAACTATTACTTTCCTATAATCTGCTGCAGGTATGTGTCCCCATAACACACAGGCTGCTTTCCATATTTTATCCTCAAATCCAATATTTGCTTGAGTTTTTTTAGGCATAGTATTCTCCTTTTTTAACATTGTAATAATCTTTATTAATGCTAATAAATATCAAGTACATATAAATTATTATACCAAATTTTATAAACTGAAAAAACTTTTTTCATAAAAAATTATATGATATAAATAATTTGTTGTGCATAACTTGGGACATTGTTTTTTTGCTTTCCCTTAACTATAGATAACTCACTGGCACAACATATTTTTTCACCATTTTTTCTCCTTAGGCTATTCTAATATTTTATATTATAATAGCCTACATCAATAACTTTATCAACCCCTCGCACCCCTTTTCTATCTCATTAAAACATAAATCAAAATCTCTCGTGTACCAAGGGTCATCAACATCCTTTCCTTTTAACTTTTCATCATCTACAAAATCGAGTATCTTATATATTTTATTATTTCTATCTTCCCCAACTATTCTTTTAAGTCCATATCTATTTTCTTCATCCATTATAATCAGATATTCAAAATCATTATAATCTGACCTCTTAACTTGTCTTGCTCTCTTATCTTTAAATCCACCTATGTTATGCTTTGTTAATTGCTCCCTTGCATTTGGATAAATGCCATTTCCAATCTCTTCCGCACTTGTTGCAGCTGATTCAATGTAGATTTCATTCTCAAGATTTTCTTTTTTCACAAGATCTTTCATTACAAATTCTGCCATGGGTGACCTGCAAATGTTTCCATGGCAAATGAATAAAATTTTCTTTTTCATTATTGATTCCATAAACTTATCTTTTATTTTTTTAAATAATTACCCGATACTAATATAAATAAAAATGTATTATTAGGAGTGCACAATTTTAAATAACTTTATAAAATACTCTCAAACAATATTTTTAATAAATTACTTAAATAATAATTATTTTTTTGACAATATTCTACTTGTCATATTTAAAACTATGCATGTATAACCCATCTTTATTGCAATAATAATAAATCGACTTTACACCATTTATTTTAAATCTTGCCTCAGCACTTGACTCTGGATAAATCTTAACTAATTGCAATCTATCACTCGACACTGCAGCTATAAATGAAATGTAATGAAATTTATTCATCTCGTGATTTATTTTTACATAATGCTCATCTTCAACACGACTTACTTCTACAGTATGGTTTTCATCATATTCTTCTGCTTCAAGTGGTTTGAGATTTATGCCATGACAACTTAACATAGTTTCACCCATGCTTGTGATGACATTTCCACAAATCGGGCATACATAAAATTTCATTTTTTCAACATTTGAAGATATATTTTTATTTTCTATTGTATCGCCAGAAAAAAGTTCAGTAATTGACACATTGAAAACTTTTGCTATATTTTCAATTAAAGTTATGTCAGGATATCCTTTTCCCGTTTCCCACTTCGAGATTGCTTTGTCAGATACAGAAAGTTTGTATGCTAATTCACTTTGTGTCAGCTTGTTTTTCTCTCTTAATTTTTTTATGGTCTGACCTGTTATATATTGATTCATAATATCACCTCCGAAATTTTTATACCATAAAAAAATTACAATGACAACCTACGAATAGTAGATAAACTCAAATCAAAATCAGTGTTTAATTTAATCTAAAAACTTAAACACATGTAAACCTGTCTTGTCATCAACTTGTCTATCAATATTTCCATTATATACAGTTACAAATATTTCTGCAGTAGCACCTATTACACAGCGAACAAGATGTCCTCCACGATATTCACCTTTTTCATTGCCACAACCCATATGCACATGGAGATAAGGAGCGCCATTTAAAGTAGTAATATTTCCATGAATGTTTGCAATCTCAAATCTTCCTGTGTAATCAGTTGGGTCATACTGTCTTGTAACGTGATTTCTTATCGCAATGGTAAAATCAGATGTGCCTCCAAGACCATTAATTTGGGCAAGTTTAATTTTCTCATCCACTGCGAGTTTTTTAAGTGACTCCATTATCTCATCACCTACATCAAGTCTCACTATGTAAGTATTTCCATATTTTCTATATTCCATATAAACCTCCAAAATCTATTACTAAATTTTTTACAATGAGTACATTATACCATTTTTTAAATAAAAAAGCGACCACAAAGGTCACCTAAAATTAAAGCTGTAAACTAATTTTTCTTATATGTATTTACCAATCTTTCCAAATCGTTTCTCAATAAGTTCTGTATCCTTTTCATTATAAAAAATTATTTTGACTAAAATATCATAATCATCATTTTCAAAAAATCTTTTTATACTATCAACTGCTACATCAATCGCATCTTCTTTAGGATATCCATATACACCTGCAGATATAAGTGGAAATGCAATTGAATGAATATCATTCTCCTTTGCAAGCATTAATGATTTTTCATAACAACTCTCAAGTAACTCTTTTTCACCATGCTTTCCATCCCTATAAATAGGTCCCACTGTATGAATGACATATTTTGCAGGCAACTCATAACCTTTAGTTATCTTTGCCTCACCTGTCTTACAACCTCCAAGTGTCATGCATTCCTCTAAAAGTTTTGGTCCTGCTGCTGCATGTATCGCTCCATCAACTCCCCCTCCACCAAGCAAAGTATTGTTGGCAGCATTTACAATTGCGTCAACTTTAACCTTTGTTATGTCGTTTCTTTCAAATAATAATACCATATTATTAAACTTACTCCTTGATTATGAACTATTATGAAATTTGCAATATCGACTTTCTGATTTTCGGAAAGTCTACTTTATAATTTTCAGAAAACCAATTTGAATTATACAACAACTTTAAATACAGCTCTTTGTATATAAGGCATTAAACCTCTTCATCGCCACAATAGTAGAAATTATAATAAGGTATTAAACATTTCATAGATTCAGATTTGCGGACGGTTCAAGTTGCCTGTCTATTTTTGACAAATTAAGCACTTCGGCAATATTAATAATATATCTACCAATAAATAATGACAAAATAAAAATCACAATATATATAAATATTAAAAATATAAAAACTTTTCTTGCCGACCTAATCATTGGTTATAACATTCCCATTTATATCCTTTCCTGCAAGCATATATTCAACTCCTTTATCTTTATCAGCCCTTACATAATATAACTTACTTGGTTTAATGTTTCTATGCAAACTACATTCTCTAATAGCACTTTCTACTTCATTTTTCCATTTTATTACTTTTTTATGTACTTCTTCATCATCCCAAAGTTTAATAATAGTATCAGTAATTAAAATATATTTATTATTAGAAGCATTCTTACTACAAGACCCACATAAAATAAGCACACATAACAATAATAATTTTATTATTATAAAATGATTAATTTTCTTCCCACCCATCAACTTCCTCCATCAAAAAATTACTGCTTAAAACCATCTTTACAAAAATCATACAAGACTTTTTATTTTTCTTTTTTTTTATTAAGTAAAAGTTTTCTTAAAGGTATTATATCATTTTATATTTTTTTGTATATAAAAATACCGGAAGTAATTCCGGTATTTTTATTTGGATTACAACTTATGCTTTTTTTAATTTAGAAGAAACTTTTTTTGCTGTTTATTTTTTTGCTGCTGCTTTCTTTGCAGTTGTCTTCTTTGTTGTTGCTTTCTTTGCTGTTGTCTTTTTTGCAGTTGTCTTCTTTGCTGTTGCCTTCTTTGCAGTTGTTTTCTTTGCAACTTTCTTTGTTGCAGGTTTTTTCTTTGCTACTACCATTTTCTTTTCCTCCATGAAATTTATTTTACTTAATAATACTAAGTACCTATTTACATAACTTATTATAGTATGAATTTTATTTTTTATCAAGCAAATTTGCCTTATTTTCAATGTTTTTGAGGTATCATTTGCTATTCACTTTTATAATTATAATATAATTTTATAGTATATTTTTATGTGTTTATTGCCTTTTTTTTTTCTTTAATAAGTGCTATAATTATACTAAATGTATAGTTAATATTGCTACAGTTTATAAAGAAAACAATAAAAATATAGGAGGGTAATATGGCAAGAAAATGGGTTTACAAATTTAAAGAAGGAAATGCCTCTATGAGAAATCTCTTAGGGGGTAAAGGTGCAAATCTTGCTGAGATGTCTAGACTTGGACTTCCAGTTCCACAAGGTTTCACTATCACTACTGAAGCATGCACTCAATACTATGAGGACAAAAAGACTATTAACAAAGAAATTATGGGTCAAATAATGCAAAATGTTAAAGACCTTGAAAAACTTTCAAAAAAGAAATTTGGCGACAAAGAAAATCCACTTTTAGTTTCTGTTCGTTCTGGTGCAAGAGCATCTATGCCTGGTATGATGGATACTATTTTAAACCTTGGATTAAATGAAACAGTTACTGAAACTCTTGCAAGAAAATCAGGCAATCCAAGATGGGCTTGGGATTGTTATAGAAGATTCATTCAAATGTTTTCAGATGTAGTTATGGAAGTTGGTAAAAAACATTTTGAAGAATTAATTGACCAGATGAAAGCAAGAAAAGGCGTTAAGCAAGATGTTGATTTAACTGCCGAAGATTTACAAGAGTTAGTTAAAGAATTTAAATCTGAATATAAATCTGCCATTGGAAAAGATTTCCCAGATGACCCAGTTGTCCAATTAAACGAAGCAATAAAAGCAGTATTCCGTTCTTGGGATAATCCAAGAGCAAATGTTTATCGCCGTGACAATGATATCCCTTATAGTTGGGGCACAGCAGTAAATGTTCAAATGATGGCATTTGGTAATATGGGTAATACATCTGGTACTGGTGTTGCATTTACAAGAAACCCAGCAACTGGCGAAAAGAAACTTATGGGTGAGTTTTTATTAAATGCACAAGGCGAAGATGTTGTTGCAGGAATTAGAACCCCTCAACCTATCGCTGAACTTGAAAAAATTATGCCAGAAGTTTACAAAGAGTTTACAAAGATATGTGAGAAACTTGAAAAGAATTATAGAGACATGCAAGATATGGAATTTACCATTGAAGATAAACATTTATATATGCTTCAAACTCGTAATGGTAAGAGAACTGCAAAGGCAGCATTAAAAATTGCTTGTGATTTAGTTGCAGAAGGTATGAGAAGTGAAAAAGAAGCAGTTGCTATGATAGACCCAAGAAATCTTGATACTCTTCTTCATCCTACATTTGACCCTGATGCAGTAAAAAAGAATCCTCCTATAGGCAAAGCACTTGCTGCAAGTCCTGGTGCTGCTTCTGGTCAAATAGTATTCACAGCCGAAGATGCAAAGAAGTGGGCTAATGATGGAAAGAAAGTTGTGCTTGTTCGTCTTGAGACAAGTCCTGAAGATATAGAAGGTATGAAAGCCGCTCAAGGTATACTTACAGTTCGTGGTGGTATGACTTCTCACGCTGCTGTTGTTGCTCGTGGTATGGGTAAATGTTGTGTATCTGGTTGTTCAGATATCGTTATGAATGAGTCAAAGAAAGAATTCACTCTCGGAGGAAAAACTTTCCATGAAGGTGATTTACTTTCTCTTGATGGTTCTAACGGATGCATTTATGATGGAAAACTTGAGACACAAGATGCTTCTATCGCAGGTGAGTTTGGCAAGATAATGAAGTGGGCGGATAAATATAGAAGATTAACTGTTAGAACAAATGCAGACACACCAAGAGATGCTAAAAAAGCAAGAGAACTTGGCGCAGAAGGTATAGGACTTTGCAGAACTGAACATATGTTCTTTGAAGGAAATAGAATTGATGCATTTAGAGAAATGATTTGTGCTGACACTATAGAGGCTCGTGAAAAAGCACTTGCAAAAATTGAGCCTATGCAACAAAAAGACTTTGAAGAATTATATGAAGCACTTGAAGGAAATCCTGTTAATATAAGATTTTTAGACCCACCTCTTCACGAGTTCGTTCCTAAAGAGACAAAAGATATAGAGAAACTTGCAAAAGAAGTAGGAAAAACTGTAACACAAATTAATGCTATTATCGATGGATTAAAAGAATTTAACCCTATGATGGGACACAGAGGTTGCCGTCTTGCTGTAACTTATCCAGAGATAGCCGCTATGCAAACAAGAGCAGTTATAAAGGCTGCTATAAATGTATCAAAGAAACATCCAAATTGGAAAATTATTCCTGAAATAATGATTCCACTTGTTGGAGAAGTTAAAGAACTTAAATATGTAAAGAATATAGTAGTTGAAACTGCTGACAAACTTATTGCAGAATCAGGTTCAAAACTTAAATATAAAGTTGGAACTATGATAGAAATCCCAAGAGCAGCACTTACTGCTGATGAGATTGCTAAAGAAGCAGCATTCTTCAGTTTCGGAACTAATGACTTAACACAGATGACATTTGGTTTCTCAAGAGATGATGCTGGTAAGTTCCTTGAATCATACTACGACAAAAAGATTTTTGAAAATGACCCATTTGCAAAACTTGACCAAATAGGTGTAGGTTCACTTATGAAAATTGCTATTGAGAAAGGTAAGTCAGTAAATAAAGATTTACATTTAGGAATATGTGGTGAACACGGTGGAGACCCATCTTCTGTAGAGTTCTGCCATAATATCGGTCTTGACTATGTATCATGCTCACCATTTAGAGTTCCTATCGCAAGACTTGCTGCAGCACAGGCTGCTATAGCAGAATCAAGCACAAAGAAAGAAAGACCTGCTAAAAAATCAGCCCCTAAAAAGGGAGCAAGTAAAAAAACTACTTCAAAGAAAACTGCTACCAAAAAAACTGTCGCTAAAAAGGTAACTAAAAAACCTGCTAAAAAAGTTGCAAAGAAAGTAGCAAAGAAAGCAACTAAAAAATCTAAAAAGAAATAATATTTGACAAATAAAAAGATGGGTGTTCGGCACCCATCTTTTTTATTTAATATGCTTCATCTCTATTATTCTATAAATGCTTGTATCCACTTATCTATCTCGTTATATAATGCATCATTAAATGCTCTATCATAATGTCTCTTATCGGGCATTTCATAAGTTTTATCTTCATACTTATGCATATCTATATATATTGTATTTTCATACTCTTCCGACAATTTTTTTATAATGTCATCATAATCTTTGATACTTACATCTCTTTTTACTGCTGCGGAATATTTCATATAAGTATGTAAAAATACTATTTTATGATTAAGAAGAGCATGATTTAAATATCTTCTCAAATTATATTCAAATGAATTAAGTGTGCTTTGCTTTTCATAGTCATTTACACTCGTAGATA
Source organism: Lachnospiraceae bacterium (assembly GCA_017934175.1). GTDB lineage: Bacteria > Bacillota > Clostridia > Lachnospirales > Lachnospiraceae > UBA3633. The sequence continues at coordinate 9,171 of JAGBKB010000049.1, forward strand.
TAAGGATATATTTTGCAACTGTATCTATAGCAGAATCAATGAGAGTTTTATTTTGTCCAATAGTTCTACCTGATTTTGCATACTCTATCATATTGTATTTTTTGTCTTTTTCAAATCTTACAAATGTTCCTGCATAAGAATCTCCCGCAACTGCAATAGAATTAGCATTATTTGTTCTCATCCAATCAGACAATATATTGTATTGCACTTTATTTATATTATCTCTCATATACATAAGTTTTCCGCAAAGAGTTTGAAAAAAGAGTGCATTGTAATTTTTACCATCTCCAAGCATATATCCACCTGTCATAAGATTATGCATATCTATATAAAACACATTGGCATACTCATCTGATAATTTTTTTAGCACTCTATCTAAATCATAACTTTTGCTTTTGTTGTTATCTAAATCACTGGCTGCAAAACTCATATATGTATGAATGAAAACATATTTATTTTCTCTCTTTGCTATATCCATATAATTCTTCATATACGAGTAAAAAGCATTTTCATCATGATATTTTAAAGTAGATAATGAGCCAAGTGAAAATAAAATAAAATTATAGTTATCATTCTCTAATGCCATAAATGTCTTGGTTACATTTTCAATGTCATATATACTCTTGTTTAGATTATAAATATAATATTCAAAACTATTATACCCTATAGTCTTTTCAAATTCTCTTGCATATGTGTCGCCAACTACTGCAATCTTCTTTTTTGTCTTATCAATTATTATATTTTCATCACCATTAATGATATTTATATTAGATGCAAAAACATTACTGCATATTAGCAATATACTTAATAATGATGACACTAAAACTTTAACTATTTTATTTTTTTTTAGTTTTTCATTTATTCTCATATTTTTAAATAGAGTTTAATTTATCCTTATAACTAACCACCACAATTTGCTGAACCTTCTGTAGCAAGCATGTCAAGACCATGTTTTATAGGTTTCATAACTACTTCAAAGTTTTCTTTTGCTGCTCTTTCACTTCCAGGCAAGTTTACTATCAATGAATCTTTTCTTATTCCAGCCACTGAACGAGATAAACAACTTTTTTCAGTATTCTTATAATTAAGCACTCTCATCATCTCTGGAATACCAGGTGTAAATCTTTCAACTACTGCATTTGTTGCTTCTGGTGTTACATCGGACTTGGAAAATCCTGTCCCACCTGTCGTTAATATCAAATTAATATTTTCATCACTTAACTTTAACAACTCTTTTTTTATTAATTCTAAATCATCTGGAATAATATTCGTATATTTAACTTCATACCCATCATTTTCAAGCATCTTGACAAGATTTGGACCACTTGTGTCTACTCTCTCTCCTTTTGCTCCTTTAGTACTTATTGTTATTACTGCTGCTGTATACATAGCATACCTCCTTCTACATTAGTTACATTTCTCTTCTATATTACTTATTATTTATATTGATAATCTCATTTGCAGGCACATTGTTAAAATTATATTTGTATTCTGGATGCTTTTGTATATAATCTGTTGACATAACAACGAATGGCTCCATTGTTATATTGTTTACATCTATAACATATAAATAATCATAATTCTTTATATTGTCAAGGAAGGCTTTAATATTATCTTCACTTGCAAATTTTTTAATGTCATATAATTCTATATTTGCTTTATTAACATTATAATATTCTTTAACTAATTCAGTCCAAAATCCATCATCAATAATCACTAAACTCTTTTCCCATGGCTTTAGAGTGTTAGTAAGTTTTAGATATGCCAGCCTTTCATTTTTTAGTGGGTCTATAAGAAGTGTTTGATTAACTTTAGGATTAAATTTAAGTGCAAAATAATTCATTCCAAGCAACAATGTCAAAATTGAATATGTAATAAATAGTGTTAAACTATGTTTACAATTTTTGTAAATATATATAAATAAAGCTAAATATATTCCCAATACAAATGAACTCATGTATCTTCCAAAACTTGCAGAACCTGTTCTTTCTATTCCTGAAAATATATTTACATACATATTCATCATAAATAGCAAATATACCGTATAAGTTATTATTATAAATACAAACATTTTAATAAATGTTTGTATTTTGTTTTCCGCTCTTGATATAAAAGTAAATACTATAAGTATTGCATTTAATATTATAAACGAAGTAAAGTATGTAAAAAGTAATGGTCCTTTAGCCAAATTATAATGAAATACTTCATGATAAAAATGATTAAACCCTTCAAGTTTTTCGCCATCAAGTTTACCTACAAATATCTCAAAAAAACTTTTTAGGCTAAAGTTGGACATAGCAAATTGGTCGTTTAAAAGTGATGCGCTTACTTTATATGCATACCACAATAAATATGAAATAATTGCAGGTCCTATAATTGCTAATATCATTTTCATATATTTACTGCATATTTCTTTTTTATTTTGAGTGTCAATTATTTCACTAATAAACTCTATAAAAATATAAAGTGCTATAAATAGGATAAATAAAATCGATATATCTTTTACAAGCATAAATGCAAATGACATTAGAACTATTATATAAATATCCTCTTTATATATTAATAAATATCCTATATAAGCGAAAAATAAAGACATAGTTACATCCAGATAAATAGTTCTAAATGTATTGTAAGCATCTATTCCTACAGCAAGTAAAAATGATATTAAAAATACTCCTATGATTTTTAATATGCTCAACTTTTCATTTTTTACACTTTCAAATCTTTCTGATACCGGCAGACAAAAAATAGTGAAATTAAAAAACTGTACTGCAAATTTTATATTGTCTTCTTCAAATGGCAAGCCACATTTTACTAAAATATATTCAAAGGTTTGTATAAGTGGAGGGTATGCGGCATGAGATACGCTCATATACATCTTATCTGTAGAAACCATTTGATTAATCATAGGTCCCCAGTGTGCGAACTCATCCCAAACAAAATAATGTGCATTTCTTAATATGATATATAGAAATATATAAATAAATGTAAAAACTATAAATCCATTTCCAAATACCTTATCTCTGTAATCGGCATTTTTTATATTTAAAATAAAAACAAGTACAGATGCTACAACTAAAACATATATGCCATATATTCCATATATTAAATTTCTACATATAAAATGAGACAATAAAACTATAAGTGGTAATGAAACCAGTGTAATTGGAAAACAATCACCATATTTTTTATTTGTTAGTTTTACAAATAATGAAGTAACAAAAAACAAACAAATAAATGGAATTAAAAAACTAATCACTTGCATTGTAACCTCCATATAATTATATTTTACACTTTTTTCACTATTTTTTCAATTAAAAAGGGCGGTTACCCGCCCTAATCTATAGTTATATGTTTACTATTTTCACTTATAATATAACTCTAACTTGATAACTAATCAATTGCTATAACTGACTGATTATAAGTTTTTGCTATATAATCTTTTACACTTTGATTCTTTAAGCAATTATATAAATCAAGTGCCCACGCTTCTCCTTGATTTCCATCTTTTACACAGAAAATATTTCCATAAGTTTTAGCAGCCTCACTATCTTTTGACTCTACAAACAATGCATCAGTTACCTTATATCCTGCTTCCATAGCATAATTTCCGTTCATACATGCTATTGCTACATCTTGAAGTGACCTTGGTACTTGTGCTGCTTCTAATTCTACTATCTCAACATTTTTTGGATTTTCTGCTATATCAAGTTTAGTTGCAGTAAGCCCAGCACCTTCTCTTAACTTTATTATACCTGCAGATTCAAGAAGTAATAATGCTCTTGCTTCATTTGTTACATCATTTGGAACTGCAATCTTATCGCCATCTTCTAATTCTAAAGTTGCTTTTTTACCTGCATATATTGCACATGGTTCAAAATGTATAGGACTTCCAACTTGCACTATATGTGTTCCTCTCTCTTTATTAAAATCTTCAAGATAAGGAATGTGTTGGAAATAATTTGCCATTATATTACCCTCTTCAACTGCTGTGTTTGGGATGACATAATCACTAAACTCTTTAACTTGCAAATCATAGCCAAGTGCCTTCATAGGTTCTACTACTTGATATAAAATCTCTGCATGTGGGACTGGTGATGCTGCAACTGTGATAACTTTTAATTCACTCTTTGCTTCATTGGTTTCAGCATTAGTGGTGGTTGCTGTCTTGGTACCACTACAAGCAACTGACAAACAAGTTACTAATGCTAATACAATTCCTAAAATTTTCTTTTTCATAATTTCCTCCTAAATTGCCTTACATAGGGCTTTTATTATTATATATATTTTCTCAATAATATTCAATAAAAAAGTGCTACGGATTTAATTATTTTCCGTAGCACTTATTAAACTAATTATTATTAAGAATTATGTGCACACGAAAAATAATCTCTCATCATGCACATCATCATAGTATTAAATTTTTCGTTTGCATTCTTCATATGGATATATTAACAATTAAAGTATTAAATGTCAAATTAAGTTTTTCTTTAGGTTATATGGCATATAGTTAAATTATAATAGCCGGATCTTATTTAAGTTTACCAACAAAACTTTTAAGTTTTTCCATTGCCACCTTTAAATTATCTATAGAGTATGCATAAGATATTCTAAGGAATCCTTCCCCACTATCTCCAAATGCTGTTCCAGGCACTACTGCTACATTTTCTTCTTCTAAAAACTTCATAGCAAACTCTTCACTGGTCATACCATATTTCTTTATACAAGGGAACACATAAAATGCTCCATATGGTTCAAAGCAAGGTATGTCCATTTCTTTAAATGAATTTAGCAAGAACTTCCTTCTTTGGTTATATGCCTCTTTCATCATCTCTATATCACTATCACCATTTTTCAGTGCTTCAACTGCTGCATACTGGCTTATAGTTGGTGCACACATAATTGCAAATTGGTGAACTTTTATCATTTGCTGTATTATTTCCTTTGGTCCACATGCATATCCAAGTCTCCAACCAGTCATAGCATATGCTTTTGAGAACCCATTTATAAGTATAGTTCTCTCTTTCATTCCATCTATTTCTGCTATAGATGTATGTTTGCCACTATAAGTAAGTTCCGCATATATCTCATCTGACACTACATATATGTCATTTTCAATAACTACCTTTGCTATCTCTTCTAAATCTTTTCTTTCCATTATAGCCCCAGTTGGGTTATTTGGAAATGTAAGCACAAGTAGTTTTGTTTTATCTGAAATCGCATTTTTTAATTCTTTCGCTGTAAGTCTAAAATCATTTTCTGCTTTTAAATCAATAATTACAGGTTTTGCATTTGCAAGTATTGCACAAGGTTTATAGGACACATAACAAGGTTCTGGTATTATAATCTCTTCACCATCATTTATAAGTGCTCTAAATGCTAAATCTATCGCTTCAGAACCGCCAACTGTCACCAGCACTTCACTCAACGGGTCATATTGTAATTTATATTTCCTATTAAGATAATTACATATCTCTATTCTTAATTCTTTAAGTCCTGAATTAGATGTATAAAATGTTCTTCCTCTTTCAAATGCATATATGCCTTCATCTCTTATATGCCAAGGTGTATCAAAGTCCGGCTCTCCCACTCCAAGAGATATGACACCTTTTTTTTCTGCAACTAAATCAAAAAACTTTCTTATACCCGATGGTTTTATGTTTACAACTTTATCTGAAAGTTTATAATTCATTATGATATTACCTCTCTATCATCGCCATGAACTTTTTCTAAAATAGTTCCCATATCTTTATATTTCTTTAAGATAAAATGTGTTGCAGTGCTGAGAACTGATTCTATAGTTGATAATTTATCAGATACAAAACTTGCAATCTCTTTTAAAGATTTTTCTTCCAATATTACAAGTATATCATATCCACCTGATATAAGATAAGCAGATTTTACTTCTGGATAATTATATATTCTCTCTGCTATTCTATCAAAGCCTTGACCACGTTGAGGTGTAACTCTAACTTCAATAAGTGCAGTTACTTTTTCAACATTTACCTTTTCCCAATCAATTAAAGTGAAATATCCACATATAACATTTTCCTTTTGGAGTTCTGCTAATTCATTTAATATGTCAACTTCACTTTTGTTTAGCATTTTAGATAATTCTTTTATATCTATTCTACTATTTGTTTCTATAAGTCGTAACAATTCTTCTCTCATAATATACCCTCTCCTTAAAAACCCTTTTAGTATAAAGGGCGGATACTTCCGCCCTAATAATTAATTTACATTTTTAAAAAATAAAACTTTCTCAATATTTATTTTTTTATATATTTCATTAATATACCATTTTGCCATTTGCATCAAAGTAATGATTCATACCATTTATAATTATTCCGCCTGTAACCATAGTTCCATCTGGATTGAAATAATATGTACTGCCACTTATATTTACAAGTCCAACTACCATATTTGTATTGATGTCTACATAATACCATTTATTATTGATTAGTAACCAAGTGTTTGAAGCCATGACACCATTTGAGTATATAAAATGCCAATAATTATTTAGTGCTTGCCACTGACCAACTGGATTATATATAATTTGAGCAGTCGCTGGATAAGTACTTGATGGATATGACTCACCTGGTCCACTACTTGGATAAGTGCTTCCACCGCCACTATAGTGTTCAACATATTTTATATCTGATTGTTCCCATTCTCCCCAACCAGTCGTATTGTTGTAAGGGCGAACTTCAAAATAATAATCATGGTCTCCTCTACTCATCTCACTTGAATAATTATGACTTCTACTTGTCACAGTTTTGGTAGACACTCTTCTTCCATCTCTATAAAGTCTTATTTCATACTTATGTGCTCTTCCATCTACATACCACTTTGCAGTTTTATTATTCCAATACAAATCATAAACTTGTGGATAATCATCTCCAAGCCAAGGTGATGCTGCAAATGATAAAATATGAGTTGATATAATTACAGTTAGTACTAATGCCAATATTTTACATACTCTTTTCATAATACTAATCTCCTATAACCAATTATGGGTACCTTAAAAGTATCAAAAACCTACTTTTTCAAGTAGTGGTCCCCTTATAAATAGATTATAACACAACTATTATAAAAAATAAAGAATTTAGGCTCTTTGCCACGAAATTGCCACTATTTATGATATGGTTCATTGTTTTCTATCTTAAAAACTCTATATAATTGCTCCATCAAAATAACTCTAAATAACTGATGTGGAAATGTCATTTTTGAAAAACTAAGTCTTAAATTTGCTCTCTTTTTTACTTTGTCGCAAAGCCCATACGAACCACCAATAATAAATGCTATATCAGATATGCCATTTATTTTTATTTCTGACATTTTATTCTTTAAATCCATTGTTGACAACTCTTTTCCTAAAATGTCAAGTGCAAAAACAAATCCATTTTTTGAAAATGCATCTATCTTAAAAATTATCTCATCACCTTCAAGTTCTATAACTTGCTTTATGTTAGATTCATTTTCAACTTTACAAACTTTTTCATTTACTTCTATAATATCTAAAGTACAAAACTTCGACAATCTTTTTTTATACTCATCTATTGCATCTTTCAAATATTTTTCTTTTATTTTCCCAACTGCTATAATGCTAATTTTCATTTTACTTATCAAATGTTCCTTTATCAATAATTTCACAAGCAAGTATGTAAAGATTATTTTTCTATCGTGTTCAACTGTTCCAGCAAACTATCCGCCAGTTTATTTTCCACACAACCATTTAGTGTTTTATCAATTTTTTGTAGTTTTTCAGCAATTATCTGCATTTCATTTGTCCACACAAAATATTTAGTAACATAATTTTCTGCTTCAACAAAACTTCCGCTTAACTGAACTTCAATAATCTCTGACAACATTTTGTAAGCAATTTGAGGAATCTTTTCAATATTGACCTTGATTTTTCCATCACTCGTAATTTCATAACCACCATTATCAAAAAAATACTTATTTTGCATTACTGTTCTAACTCTATGTGCTTGTGATAATATAGGTTTTGATTTTAAAAAATTACAAACTACTTCAGTCACAACAATTTGGTCTCTTTCTTCTTTTGAATACATTCCCTTTTCTACCAACAAATCAAGAAATGCTAAACTCACCATATCCGCTTTGTTTTCTTCTATAATATCTGAATATTTACCAAGTTTTTCTTGATTCTTTTTAGGTCCCAATGTATGTGCATTTTCATGCCCTATTGTTGCTAAATGGTCTGCCTCTTCATTATAGTATTTATGTTGTTCCTTAATTAAAACCTCATTGAGTTTCTTTTGTAATTTAGTCACATCACTTACAAATCTTATTTGCCTGTGATAAACATTCCTTCTTCCTCCACCTATTTTAAATGTTAGTTTGTCATCATTTGGCAAGTTTTCAGCAAGAGTAATTCCTCCTCTATATGCACCAACATCACCTGCAGTTATAACCATATCTACATCCACCATTGTTTGTTTATCATCACTTCCAGATAATAATTGTTCATATTTATTACTATATGGCATTGAATCTGCTAATAGAGGCAAATATTTTTTTATTTTTAATAAATTATTTGTGCCTTCTTTATTTACTATTCCCACACGACAACCAAGTGAATCTTTTGAAAAAACCTCTATATTATTTTCATCTAATAATTTTTGCAACTCTTTATTTTCAATTATAGTTGCAGTCATTTTATCTTCATATGCTTCTCTCGTAATAGTAAACTCAAGTGGTGTGTCTTGGAGTGATGCCCATTTTTTATCTGCATATGCATCAAGCATTGGGTCAGCAGTTCTTAATGCTTTTGCTTGCAGTTCTAAATATTCATTGAAATTAGAGTTTGTAGAACACTCTCTTGCCTTTTCTAATAAATCTGCGACTTTTATAAAATCTTCTTTAAAAAAATCAATATAATCTATACCTTTTAACTCATCATTATCTCTAACTACTACTGACCTTTGAGTTAAAATTTTTTTTACTTCATCTATTTTGCCTTTATGAATCATTTTAGTTAAAACTATATGAAATTCTTCTTTGGTTAAATCTTCTGGATAAAAACCTTTTCCTAACTTATTATCAATGCCTTTTATTAATTGCACTTCACTTGACAAATTATCAACTGCATTTACACCCTTTTGTCCATAAAAAAGTTTTAAAGATAGTTTTCCTTTTTCATCGCCTTTTCCTGATTGCTCTTTTAGCCACTCTAATACTTCTAAATTATGAGCATTATCTAACTGCATATGTATTTTATCAAATATAGTTGCTGCTTTAACAAGATAAGCAAGTGCTTTTTTATCTCCACTCTCTAAATCATTATATTCTGGCGAATCAACATCTAAAAATTTCTTCGTGATTAAATACTCTCTATCTGTTCTTTTAGTTAATTCTTCTAATGTTAAATTGTATTCAAAACTTTTCATTATTTTCCTTATAATTATCTATCGTTATGATATTGTTAATAATATTTCTGATATTAAATCTTGAATGTGTTTAACTGTTTTTATTTTAAGCCTCTCCTCTGTCGTATGTGCACCTAAAATAGTTGGCCCAATTGCAATCGCTTCAACATTTGATAACTTTTCTAATAATATTCCACACTCAAGTCCACCATGGGTAATTTCTATAGTTGGCTCTTTATCAAATAGTTTTTTAAATTGATTAAATGCAAAATTTTCCAATTCAGTTTTTCTATATTCCCAAGCAGGGTATGAGTCATCTAATACTTTTACAAAATTATATTTTGTTGCTATATTTAAAACTTCTTCATTTAGTTTTTCTCTTTTTATATTTACATTGGAACGAACTAAATATTCAATATATATATTATCACTATTTGTTCTTAAAATTCCTAAATTAAGAGATGTTTCTGCTATATCTTTGCTATTTTCAAAAGTGGAAATAAGACCATCAGGCAATTCATATATGGCATTAATTATGTCATTTGTATCTTTAGAGTTAAGAATTAAAAACTTTTCATTGGTTCCACTCAAATGATATGTAATGCTAATATCCGGCTCATTTTTCTTTAAATCATGTAATTTTTCTTCAATAATCTGATTAATTATTTTTGTTATTTCCAAATCATCTATGTCTTTCTCTAATAATATTCTTGCTTTAGCCTTATTTGGTATCGCATTGTTAAATGTTCCACCTTGTATATTTATCAAATTAAATGGTATGGTTTTATGCAGTTTATATAGTATATCAACAATTATCTTATTAGCATTGCCACGATTTTTCGTAATTTCCATTCCAGAATGTCCACCAATAAGTCCACCAACTTCTACTTCTAATAATTTGCCACTTAATTCATCAGTTAAACTACATTTTTTTTCAAATGCTAACTGTGTCCCACCAGCACATCCTACATCTATTACATCAAATTCTTCATTATCTATATTGATTAAATATTTTATGTCAAAATTACTTAAATCAATTTTATGTGCTCCAATCAATCCAATCTCTTCATCATCTGTAAACACTCCCACTATATCTCTCTCATAGTCAATTTCATTTGTCAATATAGATAAAATTATTGCCATACCTATACCATCATCTGCTCCGAGTGTAGTTCTGTCCGCTTTTAACCATTCACCATCAAGCACAAAATCAATTCCTTCTATAGCCATATCTTTATTACAGTCACTTGTTTTTACACAAACCATATCAATATGTGCTTGTAAAACTATAGTACTTTTTAACTTACTATTAGTTTCTTTAGTAATTATTACATTGTTATAATTATCTCTTGTGTATTTTAAATTATTCTTAATAGCAAAACTGACAAGATAATCTACTATCTTGCCAGTATTACCGCTACCTCGTGGCACATCACTTATTTCTGCAAAATATTTAAATACATCATATGGTTTTAAATTTTTTACTAATTCTAAATTCTTACTCATAATTGTTGTTCCATATACACTGTCCCATCAAGTTTCTTCCACTCAAACTTTCTATTTTCATACATAATATATGAGTGGTCAGAACCACCTTTTGGAATAGATACTGAACCTGGATTCATATAATATTTGCCATCTCCGATTTCTTCACATGCAGGCACATGAGTATGTCCATGCATCAATACATCAATATTTGCCATAGGAGGTAAATTGCCCGTATTGTAAAAATGTCCGTGTGTAATAAATATATTTAAACCACTATCAGATAAAATCATATGCTTTGCTTCTATCAAAAAATCAAGAACCATTTCATCAACTTCTGAATCACAATTTCCTCTGACACAAGTAATCATTTCTGCTTTACTATTTAGAAGGTCAAATGCTTCTTTTGTATCATATTCTTCTGGTATACCATTTCTTGGTCCATGATAAAGAAGGTCACCAAGCAATATAATTCTATCTGGTTTTTCAATAGAAACTCTATCCCATAATTTTTTTATATACATTGTCGAACCATGAAGATCCGAAGCAATAAGCATCTTCATAATTATCCTTTCAGGCTCACAAGGTGAAACCACTACGCTTACATCTTAATTAACTCATAATCAGAACTTCCAAGTCCAATTTTCTCTGCATGAGCAAGGCAAGACTTCCATTCTGAATTTGGATTTGAATTTGTGAACATATCACCGTGGTCATGTGCATCAGATTTACTCATCTCATCTGTTAATTGAGTATTTTCAAATGGTTTCTGCTTAAGTGCCATATCTACACAAGCACGGTCAAGTGCAAGTGGGTCAAATGAGCAAAACATACCTATATTAGGAATTATAGGAGCATCATTTTCAGAGTGACAATCACAATTTGGTGATACATCAACTATCAGTGAGATATGGAAGTTTGGTCTTCCATCTACAACTGCTTTTGTATATTCTGCCATCTTCTCATTTAAATCTTTTATAGCAACATCATTTTCAAAATAGATAGCATCAAAATTACATGCGCCTACACATCTGCCACATCCTACACAGTTATTTTCATTAATTGTCATTTTCTTTTTATTCTCATCAAATACTAAACCACCATTAGCACATTCTTTGAGGCATCTCTTGCATGATTTGCAAAGTGTTTCTTCTATTTTTGCTTTACCAGCACTATGTTGGTCAATTTTTCCTGCACGACTTCCAGAACCCATACCAATATTTTTTATAGTACCACCAAATCCAGTCATCTCATGCCCTTTAAAATGTGTAAGTGATATAAATATATCAGCATCCATTATAGCCTTTCCTATTTTTGCTGTTTTTGTAACTATTCCACCATTTACTGGAACTTCCTCTTCATCATGTCCTTTAAGACCATCCGCTATAATCACTGGGCAACCCACAGTGTAAGGTGTAAATCCATTTTCCCAAGCACATTCAAGATGTTCAAGTGCATTTTTTCTTGAACCAGGATACATAGTATTGCAATCAGTTAAAAATGGTTTACCACCAAGTTCCTTCACTACATCAACAACTGCTCTTGCATAATTTGGTCGAAGGAATGCAAGATTTCCTTTCTCACCAAAATGCATCTTAATAGCAACAAATTTATTTTTCATATCAATTTGTTCAATGCCTGCTTTCTTAATTAACTTTTGAAGTTTTCCTGATAAACCATCTCCCCCTGGAGTTGTTCTAAAATCTGTCCAATAAACTTTTGACTTACTCATAATTTTGTTCTCCTTATTTACTTTGCTCATATGCTTCTCTAACTGCCAAGGCTAATTGATCAGCACAAGATGTATTTTTATTTCCACATAAATTACCTTTTAACTTTTCTTCTATCTCTCCTACAGTCATCCCATCAACTAATTTGGAAATGGCTTTTAAATTTCCATTACAACCATTAGTAAAATGTACATTTGATACTTTATCACCATTTAAATCAAATGAAATATTTGTTGCACATACACCTCTTGGTTTATAATTGTAATTCATATGTTCTCCTCTAAAATTTATGCTACTTACTAAAATTAAATTTTGCTATATATGTCATAATACCAGAAATAGTCTTACCATCTTTAATGTTTCCTGCAAATATTTCTTTTTTCAAATCTTCAATGTTCCACTCTTCAGTAACTAATTCTTCATCTCTATCAAAATGTTTTGTGCCAAGAATTAGATTTGTCGCTACAAATATTCTTACTATTTCTGAACAGAATGCTGCTGCAGTGTATGTGTCACATAAAAACTCTACATTTTCACTTTTATATCCAGTTTCTTCTTCAAGTTCTCTTTTAGCACAAATTAAAAAATCTTCATCATCTCTATCAAGTTTACCTGCTGGTAATTCAAGTGTCCACTTATCAACTGCAAGGCGATATTGCCTAACCATCAAGATATTTCCATTTGATAAAACTGGCACTACTGCTGCTGCATTACATTTCTTCATATAGTCCCAATGAACTTTATTCCCATCTACATCAACTACATCATCATATATGTTCATTATAGAACCTTTATATTTTAAATCACGACTTAATAATTTGATTTTCTTTCTAAACTCTTCCATATCTCTTATTTTAACATAAAGTAATCATTTATGCCATAGCAAGCATAAAATCTCTCTTAAATCTACTCTTCATCATCTTCAATTTCTTCTTCGTTTATACACTCTTCTTCATCATCTTCTAAACCATATAAATCAGGATTTAGAAGCATGTCATTCATAAATTCATCATCAAACATAATTCCTCACACAGTTCTATCTCATTATAATCAATTTTTAATGCTACCATATTCATTGCTTACTTTACAATACCTAATTATTTTACCACCACCTTACTCTCCGAATCAAATATCCCTACCTTATTTTCATTTATAAGAACTGTGAGACTAATGACATCATACATACGATGATGAACTTTTAATTCATCTCCTTCAAAACTCGTGCAAGACATTGAAAGAAGATACTCTCCACCTTGAAGTCTCATCTTTTGTGTAAATGAGACATCATAGACTTTCCCTTTTTCTCCAATTCCTGTATCTACCTTTTCAAGCATAGTATTAGTTCCTGTAAGTTCTGTTCCTCTTTTATCTTTGATAGTCCAAGTAAATATTGGGTCTTTTATTTCCTCATTCATTTTTATTTTTTCTCTAATTGTAAATGATTCACCCTTTACAATTACTGTAGCCGGATTACCTTTTTGGTCTATAATTCCAAAATCAATAAACTCTGCTTTTTTATCACCATAAATATCAGCATGAGGATTGATTGACATTTTCTCTTTTAAAGATACATTATTATCAGTTGATACTACATCAACATCTGCTCCTAAATCATTACTATTTTCTATTATTCCACCATCTAAATAATCATTTACTACCACTTCTTGACCTGCGAGAATCTTTTTGTATAAATCTACCATTTCGTGAGGTGTACCTATGGCAACTTGCTTTCCACTATTAAGAACCATTGTTCTATCACAGTATTTTATAACAGCACCGAGGTCATGAGTAACCATTATAATAGTTGTTCCTTTTTCTTTAAGTTCATCCATTCTTTTATAACATTTAGTTTGAAAAAAAACATCTCCCACTGAAAGTGCTTCATCAACTATAAGTATCTCTGGTTCAACTGCGATTGATAGTGCAAATGCGAGCCTAACAAACATACCACTACTATATTGTTTAACTGGTTGATATATAAAATCACCTATGTCAGCAAATTCAATAATCTTATTTAGTTTTTCATCCATTTCTTTTTTTGAAAAACCCATCATTGTTCCATTCATGTAAATATTCTCAATACCAGTATAATCCATATTAAAGCCAGCACCGAGTTCAAGAAGTGCCGCTATTTTCCCATTTACACTAACTTCACCACTTGTCCTATGCAAAACTCCTGTAAGTATCTTAAGTAATGTTGATTTTCCTGACCCATTTACACCTATGATACCAAATGACTCACCTTTTTCTACATCAAAACTAATATCATTTAAGGCGTAAAAATCTCTATGATAATTTTTCTTAAATGGATTTATTGCTTCTTTTAGCCTATCAAGCGGTTTATTGTATAATTGATAGACTTTTGTTAAGTTTTTAACTGATACTGCATTTTCCATAAATATATATCCTATATATTATTAACTCTCTAAATCTTCAAAATATTTTTTTACATTTTCCATCTCTTGTTTATCTGTATCACTTAATTCATCTTTATTTGCCCATCTGGTATTAAATTCATTTTTTACTTTATCACCATCTTTATCAACATCATAAATATTCATATCAAGTGTGTCAATAAATCTTTTATTATCAACATCTTTAAAATGTAGTTTTATTTCATATATATTATATGGTTTCTCCTCTTCTTCAAACATATCAAATGTCACAACTGCCCATTCATCATTTTCACCATCAGAAGATGATAATTTATTAATCATACCATTAAAATCATTAGTTCCCAAAACTGCATCTACTTCCATTTGCTTACTTCTTAAATTTATCTCTTCTACCATCACATTTGTCATATATGTTTTTTTTACTTTTAATATCTTATCTGTATTTTGACCTTTGCACGCTTTAAGATAATCAGTATAAAAACTTTTTGCAATTTCTGTTGCTTTTTTATTAAGTGTATTTGGTGCACAAGACACAAGCATCAGTGTACTTACGATTGCTATTAACTTTAAAAACTTAAAATATTTCATATTACCCTTTCCTTTTTGTTTTAATCAATATTATTAGTATAACTCCTTTACTTATTTTTATTTCTGCCAATTTATTTTTAAATTCGTTACTCACTCCAAGTGGGAAACTACTTTTCAAAATTAAATTTTTGACATCATATTTAGTTCCTTTTATATAATCTATTTTTGATTTATCACTTAATGAAAAAATGGATAAGTATTTGTTACTTTCTTTTTTTATTCTTATTTTCCCATTTGTAAATGCCATCAAGGTAGCACTATTTGATATTATCTTTACTACTCCTTTATGCTCAACAACATATTTCATAAGTGAGATGTTGGCAAGAGTATGGTCAATACGACCTCCAAGTGCACATATAATATCTATATCTTTATATCCATTTTTCAATGCATATTTAACTGCGAGTGATGTGTCTGTATCATCTTTGATTTTACTTACTTTAATAACATTTTCTACATTCTTCGGTTTCTTCGCAGAATCAAAATCTCCAACAATAATATTTGGTTTTATATTTAATTTTTTTGCATATAGATATCCTTTGTCGCAAGCAATAAAAAAATCATACTTATCGTTTAATTTTATTTTTTCAAAGTTTCCACCTGAAATAATTAAACACTTCTTCATTACACTTTATCCTGATAAGTTGCTTTAAGTTTGTTGAGTAATTTTCTCACTGGTCCTATATTTATAACTATAAGTGACAGCACACATTCAATAAAAATGTAACTTCCATTATAAACTACTGTATAAACTATAGGATTCCATCCTTCTGGTGCATACTCTTTAAAAAATACATATCCAGATATTGAACTTGATAAAAATCTAATAATACACGCAACTATAAATCCAATCATAAAATCTTTTTCTTCTTTCCCAAATATTCCCACTATGCCAAAGCAAGAAAATGCTATAGTATAATCTAATAATAGTTGTATCGGGTGAATAATATATGGGTCAACGATAAGTTGAAGTAGTGAATATGCTATACTTGCCATAAAACCATATCTAACACCGAAAAAATATGATGGCAATGAAATACACATCATTGAAAATAAAGTTATACTTCCTCCAAATGGCAAATGTAGCAATTTAGTAAAACTCAAAACATATGCTATTGTTACGAAGATTGCTGATAATGTAAATTTTTTTATGTTTATAGGCATATTTTTTATTGGTTAATAAGAGATAAAATATCAGGTAATAACTGTTTTTTTCTACTCAAGACCCCTGGCATATCATAAATATTATTTTCAATTTTTTTATACTGAATATTTTTATTAAGTTTAAAATCTGTAGTAAGAAGAACACTGGTTTCTTTTATAACATCTGTAATCATAAGCATTGCCCAGTTAAGTGAGTTTTTAAGTCTTACTTCGTCTAAAGTTTTTAAGTATGCTTCTTTATAATTATCAAGGTCTCTTAATGTTACAACTTCACACTGACCTATACCTACACTCACTCCATTTTCTGCATAAATCTTAAAGTCAGATTCTATTTTCTCATTTGCAACATCAGCAGTTAAACCACCCATACTACTAAACATTTTTTCTGCAAATTCATTTAAATTAACTTTTGCAAGTTTTGTTAAATCATTTGCAGTATCAATATCTGTCTTGGTAGTTGTTGGGCTTTTCAAAATTACTGTATCAGAGATAAGTCCTGCAAGAAGTACTTTAGCCTCAATCTCATTTGGCTTTACATTGTGTTTCAAATATTGTTGGTATACTATAGTGCAAGTACTTCCAAGTGGTTCTATGTCCATATATATAGGGAGTATAGTTTTAAGTGCGCCAAGTCTATGGTGGTCAATTATTTCAACTATATTTGCTGTCTCTAAACCTTTGATACTTTGTGATGCTTCATTGTGGTCCACCAAAATAACATTATGCTTTGGAGACTCAAGGAAACATCTTCTCGTAACATATCCTATATATTTATTGTCTTCATACACAGGAAATCCTCTAAGTTTAGATTTAATCATTATTGCTTTGCCATCTTCAAAATAATCTAATGCATCAAACTTATCTTCACGAATTTTTAATACATCTTTTATCAATGTCTCTGAATCAATCTTTTCATTCTTTTCTAATTTTTGCATAAGCCATATTGCTATGTCATCAACAGATAAAAGCCCTACAAAATTATTTCCATCATATATAGGATATGAAGATGGGTTTACTTCATTATAAAACTTTGACAATGAAACGAGTGGCATATTGATATCTATTCTTTCGCCTGGTTCCAAAATCACATCCTTTACTACTGGATATATATGATTTTTATATATTGGTGGCTCAGCACCTATACTCTCAAAAAATTTCTGAATACTCTTTGTTAGATTTCCTATGCGGACAGGTATGTATTCATTATCACTATCAATTCTATTTTTTAAATTTGCATAAGCATAAGCGCTACAAAGACTGTCCATATCTGGATTTCTATGCCCCGTAATGTAAATCTTACTCATATTGTTTCCTTTCAAACTTTAATATTTAGATAAACTTATATAATACAATGCATTCTTTTAATTATACCAACTATTTATTATAAAATCAAAAAAGTTTTCATTCCTACACATTTTATATAGTAAAATTATTAAAATATGATAAATCTGAAATTTAATATAAAAAAATCAATGCAAATAACTATTTATAAAATTGGTGCAATATTAATTCATTTCTTTACTATCTAAAATTATGGTAAATGGTCCATCATTTACAAGTGATACCTTCATATCGGCTCCAAACTGACCTCTCTCCACTTTTAGCCCATCATAAGTTTTGCATTTGGAAATAATGTATTCATAGAGTTCATTTGCCATATCGGGCTTTCCAGCATATATAAAACTTGGTCTATTACCTTTCTTACAATCAGCATATAGGGTAAATTGCGATATAAGTAATAATTCTCCACCCACATCTGCTAATGATAAGTTTGTCTTTCCTTCTGCATCTTCAAAAATCCTGAGTTTTATCATTTTTTCTATCATCTTATCAGCGATTTCTTTCGTATCTTCATTACTTATGCCAATCAAAACCATAAAGCCTTTGTCAATCGCTCCCAATACTTTTCCATCAACTTTTACATCGGCATTTGTCACTCTTTGAATTACAAATTTCATAATCTCTCCATCTATTAATTCATTATTTAAACTTCAACATTAGTTCTTTTCCAGCATTCCACGCTTGTCCAACTTTTTCGCTTGATACATAATATCCACTTTGGAATTGGTCAAATATTAATGCATTTAATTTCATTGGGTCTACTTTTCCATTTTCACTTAATACTTTTTCATCAGCATTTACGTTTACAATTTTACCTACTACCGCAAACATATTTTCAGTTTCCACTATTTCAGCAAGTTCGCATTCCATACATAAAGGGAACTCATCAATAATTGGTACATTTACTTTACTACTTTTTTCAGCATGGTAACCTGTATTTTTAAACTTATCTGGCATCTTATTTCCAGTTGCTATACCAAAAAAGTCAGCCACATCCATATGCTCCTTATCCGCTATGCTTACAGAAAAGGCTTTAACCTTTCTAATGTTTTGTGTTGTCTTGTGTTCATCATCAATAAAAAGTGCAATCTTATCCATCGCACATATCATTCCCCACGCTGCATTCATCACATTTACAACTCCATTTTCATCATATGCCGCAACCATAAGCACTGGCATAGGATACACTGCAGGAACTACTCCTAAATCTTTTCTCATAAAAATACCTCTCTTTCATATCTTGGCACTTTAAAAGTTTTACATTTAAAAATCAAATATTTTATTTTTAGTGCCCTATATTAATAAATTTATTTAAGTACTATTTACTACATTGCCAATCAGTGCAAATATAAAACTTATAATAGCAATAATTATACATCCTATTTCAAGTAATTTAGTTCCACCAATTGAAATTAACTGACCGCCTAAAAAACTTCCAAATATAAGCCCTATCGTTATTGCCATGCCAATAAACATCTGCCCTTTAATCTTATCTTCAGCAAACATCATCTCATCTGCAAGATATACTGTAGATGGTATAAGAACTGCAAATGAAAACATCTGTAAAACTTGTGCTACATATACTGCTTCCATACTTTGAATGTAAAATACAAAACCTCTTAATATGTAAAAAGCACAAGCAATAACAATTAATTTTTTTGCCTTTATCTTCTTTACTATCTTTGCTATTAAAAACATTGTTGGTATTTCTACTATTGCAGCGATTGCATTTGCAATTCCAAGATGAAAACTATCTCCGCCAAGTCCCTCAATTATTTGAATCAAATAACCACAATCAGCATTATGAAAAGTCATTGCACATGCAGTTGCAATTACTATCAAAAAAAATGACGGATACTTTTTTATTAAATTATTATTTCCACCATTATGTCTATCACTATCATTATATTCACTATTTATAATTTGCACATATGCATTTTTAACTCTTGGCATCAATACAATCACTATAAAAAATAGGATTGCAGATATAATACCATTTATCAACACTGCCTCTGCTCCAAATGCTTTTGTAAAATAACCTAAAACATATGAAATGATAGCATAGGAAAATGAACCAAATCCTCTTGCTATACCAAAGTTGACATTTATTCCCCTATTCGTATAATAGAAACAACTGGCATTGACAAATGGCAACATAATATTTACAAACACAAATATAATTCCAAATAATAAACCTATAATATATTTATTATTATCAAAATAGTATAAACCTATAAATAATACTGCAACGATTATACCTATACATGTTAAAATTTTTTTAAAATCAATATTATTATTTTTGTCAGCCATATCTCCGAGCAATGGTTGCAGAAAAACTGCGACAATTCCAAACACCGCAAGTAAGATTCCTATTTCTGATGCAGTAAAACCTTTTTCGCTTAAAAAATAAATTGTGTATCCAGGTACACTAACTTGAATTATATAATAGATTGCCATTAAAGCAGAACAAAACATTGAATATTTTTTCATATGCCATTATCACTCATTAAGATTCATTATTGCATCTATTTTATGACCTTCTTTTGCACCATGAAAATATATGCAGTTATCATTTTTATTATAATAATGATTGATAGGTATCCCATAAGGATACCCATCATCTCCAATTACAGACAACACACCTCTTTTTTCATTAGTTAATATTTCTATACACTCTTCTAAACTTATCTCTTGCTTAAATCTTCGCGTCTTTCTAAACATATGATTTTCCTCATTTCTAAGAACTGCTTAAAATAACATTTTTATCATTTTTCTCAGCCTTAAGTAAATCTGTATCAAATCCATTTATTGAAAACAAACAATACACTTTTTTATAATCTTTAAACTCAACTATTTTTTCTGATTTGCGCTTCAATTCATTTAATATAGATACATTCATTTTCTTTTTTGTGTATTTACATTCTCCAAGATATAAAACTTTATGTTTATTATCAATTCCCACTACATCAATCTCATCATTTTTGTCCCACCATTTACCAACTTTATCAACATGTATTTTTTTATCAGTTAACATCATTTCACGGCAAATATCTTCATACACATAACTCACATGATTATCAATAAAATTTCTTTTTATTATATTCAATACATACTCAGTATTTCCCATTTCTATTTGGTCTCTATGTGGATAGATAAATCTAAACCAAAATCTTATAAAGTTATCATTTATTTTATATATACTTTTCTTTGATTTTTCTGGGTTAGTATCAGTTATTGGTACTTCTCTTCTTATTATTTCTATCTCAATTAATGTTTTCAAATAATTAGTTAATCCTGTTTGCTTTACATTTAATTTTTCTGCTATTTCACTTAACTTACTTGCACCAGTTGCTATAACTTTAATTATAGAAAAATATGTTCCCACATCTTTTACTTCATTTTTTAACAAGAATTCTGGTTCTTCATACAAAAAAGAATTTTTATTTAAAATATTTTTTTCAATTGCTTTAAATATATCTTTTTCTTTATTAAACAGTTCAATATATTTAGGCACACCTCCTGTGACTGCATAGTACTCTACTAATTTTTTTTTATCAAAACTCTTATAAAACTTATTATAATCTTGAAATCTAATTTGTTTAAGTTTAATTTGACCTGTTCTTCGACCATATAGAGGACTACTATAATTCAATGTTTGTTCTTCCATCATCCTTATGTAAGAGCCGCAAAGAATTATTTTAGAATTTGTCTTTTCTAAATACAAGTCCCAAATCCGCTGAAATATAGATGCAAAAGCCTGATTTGACATTGTAAGATATTGAAACTCATCTATTATTATTAGTGGCTTTTTATCAATTTTTATCAAAAACTTAAATGCATCATCAAATGATTTAATCTCTGGTTTAACATCTATTTCATATGTTTCATAAATTCTATTCTTAAAGTTTTCAAGATTATTCATTTCATCTTCTTCTGAGGATAAAAAGTATAGCCCTTTTTTATCTTTCATAAACTCTTTTATTAAAGTTGTTTTGCCATTTCTTCTTCTTCCATACAAAATAACTAATGAAGAGCCTTTACGGCTATACTCACTAGTTAAAAACTTTAATTCTTGTTCTCTATCTATGAAACTCACTAAACGATACTCTCCCTATATGTTATAGCTTAATTGCAGCAAATATTATATTTTAAATTATTATATTTCAAATTATTATATTTTAAAATATAATAATATTATAACTAAGGGTTTACTTTTTGTCAATAGGTTAATAAAAAGTTGATAGAGTCAAGAGTTTGTCAGTTAAAATAAGCATAATCCTTATATATTTATTATAAATATTTAATAAATATCAGGTGTTTTTAATATCTTTCTATTCATCTCATAATTAGGTATTGTAGTTTGTATCCTATCTATGTAA
>JAGBKB010000050.1 GCA_017934175.1 Lachnospiraceae bacterium
AATTAAACTAAATTATTATTTAAAATAATCTTTATTTATCAAATTAAAAATTTTTAATTTCATATATAAAAATGAGAACTCAATCTTTAGTAATTCTCCTCATTTCTTTAGCTATTTGCTTTGCTCAAGATTCAATTTCTTATTCCCATCCCACAGCAGTTTTTGATAAATCAACCTTGGTAGTAGATAAAAAAACAGTTGAATTCGATGACAAAGTAACTTCTAAACAAGTCATAGATGAGATGGGATTCGGATGGAATTTAGGTAATACTTTTGATGCCCATCAAGGAAAAGCCCTTAATGAAGGTTTAGAAGCTGAAACATGTTGGGGTGTTTCAAAAACCACTGAAGAAATAATTGAAGGATTATACTCAAAAGGAATTAGAACCATAAGAATTCCCGTTACCTGGCATAACCATTTAATTGATAATAGTTACACTGTTGACCCAGCCTGGATGGAAAGAGTAAAAACTGTTGTTGATTGGAGTATCAGTAAAGGATTATATGTCATTTTAAATACTCATCACGACAATGCTGAATTCTCTGAAGAACCAATCAAATATGGAAAAGGATATTACACCTTAAGAAAAGACTTAGCAGAATCAACTCAATTCTTACATAATATCTGGAGTCAAATTGCTGCTGCTTTCAATAATGGTTATGATCATCATCTTATTTTTGAAGGATTGAATGAACCAAGACCAGTCGGAACTGGTTGTGAATGGACCTACAAAAAAGGTGACCCCATATGCGAAGAGTCTGCTTCTATTTTAAATGAACTCAATAGAGTCATTTTGAAGACAATTAGAGAAAGTGGTGGAAATAACGAAAAAAGATTTTATATGGTCACACCTCTTGCCGCCGCCTATGGTGCAGCAGTCACTTCTGATTTCATCATTCCAGGAGATGCTAAATATAACCCCACAAACTCAAAAGTTTTATTAAGTGTACACATGTATTTACCATATAACTTTGCTATGAATGCTGAAATGTCATTCACTAAATTCGAAGAAGCTTATCAAAGCGAAGTTGTTGGAGACTTCAAAACTTTATTTGAAAACTTTGTTTTAAAAGGACATAATGTTGTCATTGGAGAAATGGGCACCATTAATAAAAATAACACTGAAGCCAGAATTCAATGGGCTAAAATGTTTATAGAAAATTCAAGAAAATATCAATTAAGTGCATGCTTATGGGATAACGAATATTTCGACAACACAAAAAGTCCAAGTGAAGTCTTCGGAAGCTATCATAGAAAAGAATTAAGATGGGAAAATGAAGAAATAATTGATACCTATGTTAAATATGCTTCAACTCCCTTAATGGATAAACCAATTGAAGAATTCAAACCAAGTTATATTGAATCACCTATGGAATTTAACGATTGGTCTCTTAACTTCCAATTAGGAATGTCAATATTTAGTTCTTTCAACTCCTATTCAAAATTATGCATAACTACTGAAGACCCAGAAAGCTTTAATCCTCAATATCGTAGCATGGTATTATTCTTGGGAGACTGGAGCGATAAATTAAATATCACAGAAGATGAAATGGAAGGTGCCAATTTCTATGAATTAGGTTCAGTTTCCATTAGAAGTGGAAAAAATGAAGTAAAACTTACCTTAAATGAAAAAAATATGAAATTAGCCAAAGAAAGAGGATTAATCATTATTGGTTATGGTTTCACTATTTCAAAAATATACATATCAGGACCAAAACTTGCTGGATTTGAACCAATGACTTTAACAAGAAATAAAGAACAAAGCCAAACAGTAAAATTATACTTTAGCGAAGATGCTACTTCCTTTGATGGTAAAGTTAAATTTACCAATAATTATCATGACCTTAACCAAAAAGTAAAATGCTCTGTATCCAAAGAAGATACAAAAGTAATTGAATGCACTGGTTTATATGACTTTACTGGAGAATATAAATTAACTGATGACAAAGGAGTATTTTTAAGTTCTTTATCAGTCAATGTACTACCTGCTGCTGGAGAAAAATGTGACATTAATAATTTATTAGATAACAAAGTTAACTTAGATGATTTCAGATTAGAACCAAGCATATATATCTCATCTGAAGCTTTGGGAGATGATCTCAATCCTAATTCAGTTCTTGTTATTGAAACTGATCAATATCTTTTGAAACCAAGCTACAGAACTATGTATTTATTCAGAGGACAAACCCCAAGTGTCATCACATATTCAGAAAATGAAGTTAGTGTACCTGTGGGAGCTGATGGAGGAATTTCTGTTCCTGAAGGAAAAAGTGAAATTAGAGTTAATTTAGGTCAACTCTATGGAGACTTCTCTGTAAGAGGTTTCACTATTAGAGGTTATGGTTTTGCTATCACTTCTGTCTATGTTATTAATTAAATAATGCTTGAAATAATACGAATTAAGTATTAATATATAACAAACTTAAACTTTTAAATTAAAGGTAAATCAAGTTATTAAGTTTTTTGTATATTCTTTTTTATAAAATATAAATTATTATTTAAAAGAAAAAATAATCCATTTTTCTCTAATAATTTTAAATTATTTATATTATATTTTCAAATAAAAGCAATTATTATTCAT
>JAGBKB010000051.1 GCA_017934175.1 Lachnospiraceae bacterium
CTTCATAGGATATAAAAAAGTATTAAATCTAGTAAGAATATAAAATAGAAATAAAGAAAACCATTTAAAAAAATGAGGAAACAACAAAAATGAATGAGTTTGATGTTTTTTTATAAAAAATAAAATTTTTGGACAGGCTCGAGGGACGGTGGTTATTCGCAAAGATTATTATAATGAGTTTTCTAAGAATAATAGTATTAAGTATTTTGCTTTTGCTGAAAGATATATGAAAGGAGTCGGTTATTTTTCGGAAACAGATTTACATTTTGAGTTAAATAATGATGGAATAATAAAAGTGATTAGAAATAATGATTTTACTGATAAACAGTATATGAATAGAAAAAATAAATGCGTTGATTGTAAATTGTATAGTATAAATAATACTCTTGAAGCAAAAGTTGATGATGCTAAATTGAAAAATTTAGAGGAATTATTAAAGCAATATGGAATAGATATGTAAAAGAATGTTTTTTAAAGAATTTTATTCGCACTCGCCAAATTGGTGAGTTTTTTATTATCTTAAAGATATAGTTATAATGTTAAGCAAGAAAGGCAGGTGATTCTATGATTGCAATGAGCCTTGTATGGCAGTAGCTGTATAAGGCAAAATGTTCTATGAAAATTTAATAATGAAAGGAAACAAAAGGCATGTTAGATTTGAAGACATTTAGGAAAATTAAGAAGCTGCAGGAAGATGGATTTACTGCGAGTGTAATAATGAGAAAAGCAGGAATCAGTAAAACTCAGTATTATAAATGGTGCATTATAGATGAAGAAACATTTATAAAACATTTGAAGAGTAGGAGCACATTTAAACTTGATAGTTATAGGGAATATATTTTATCTATTATAAAAGTGACTCCGCAGATTAATGATACAACTATTCTGTATAGATGTATTGAAGAATTTGATGATTTTGATGTGCCGCGGGTGACATTTTTAAGATTTGTAAAAAGAGTCAGAGAAGAAAGTGGCTTTGTTAAAAAAGAGCGAAGGATTTATAAGGTTGGTAATGAAACACTAGCAGGGCTTGAGTCACAGGTGGACTTTGGTCAGTACAAGATGAAAGATATGTATGGAAATAATAAGATTGTGTATTTCTTCTGCATGGTTTTATCATATAGCCGAATGATGTTTGTATATTTTAGTATTGACCCTTTTACTACGGAACTTGCTATAAAAGCCCATGACTATGCATTTAAATATTTTGGTGGCAGGACTCAAAGTATACTCTATGACCAAGCAAGCATATTCTTAGAGAGTGAGAACTTTGGTGACTTTATACTTACTAAAAAATTTGAAGAGTATGTAAAAGAGATGGACTTTACAGTAAGGTTTTGTCATAAGCAAGACCCTGAATCAAAAGCATTAGTTGAAAATGTCGTATGGAAAGTAAAGCATATGTTTCTCATTGGAAGAACTTATACTTGTATTGATTCGCTTAATGGAGCTGCTCTTGAATGGCTTGATAGGTTTGCAAATGGAGATTATAACTCTGTGACCAAGAAGATACCTAAAGAGATGTTTAAGGAAGAATATAAAAATCTTGTCAGAGTAAAAGTAGTAAAAAGAGATAATACTTGTATATTAACAGTTAGAAAGATGAATCAGATTCACTATAAAGGTAATAATTATGAAGTAATTAGTGATGTAAACATAGAAGGTATGCGAGTAAAAGTAGTAGAAAAAGATGGCTTTATTAATATCTACAAGCCCATAGTAAATGAGCTTATATGCACTCATGAAATACCAATAGGTCAGGGAAGAGTTTTATCAGCAAAGAAAGGTCATACAGATTTAGAAGTTTACAAATTAGAGGTTAATAGGTTTTTAGGAAAGAGCGACATAGTTGATTCTTATTTTGAAAATGCTATAAGGCAGCAAAATCCAATGTATCATTTACAGCATTATAGAAGGGTTGCAAGAATGACATCATTTTATACTAAAGAAGAAATAATTGATGCGATGGAACACTGTATAGAGGTAGAAAAGTGTAGTCCTTATGAATTAAGTAGTTATTTGGTATATAAATTTGGACGAGAGAGAGCAAGAGTCTATTTGCATGATATGGAACTATCTCATTTCACTAAAAGAGCAAAGGCTATAAAGGAGGAACTTGAGTATGGCAGACATAAGTAATATAAAGCAGTTGGCAAAAACTCTTAATCTCTCAAATATCGCTAAAGGTAAAATTAGTTTAGCTAACCAAGATAAGAGAACTCTTGATTTTATAGAAAGTATGTTTTTACAGGAGATTGAGTTTAGAAGAAAGAATAGAATTAAATTACTTAAAGAAAACTCAAATCTTCCAAATCTAAAATTCAAAAGAAATAAGTTGCAAGATGGGTTATTATGGCAGATAGATAAGATTGAAAAGCTGGAGTTTATACCTGAATTTAAAAACACAATTATCACAGGCACTTGCAATAAAGGTAAAACATCTCTTGCGGTAGAGATATGCACTAAAGCAATTGAAAATAATAATAAAGTATTATATCTATTACTTGATGAGTATTTGGAAATAATGCGAGATAAGGTTATTGGAGGTAGAGAAACTAAAAGATATAAAGATATTAAAAGCTGTGATATACTTGTCATTGATGACTTTTTATATTTAAAACTTACAAATGAAGATATGGTAATACTTTATAAAACATTATTATCAATCAATGAATCTCATAGTATTATAGTAATAAGTAATAGAAAGATTCAAAACTTTGTAGATGCTGTAGAAGATAAATTCTTGATGAACACACTCGTTGATAGACTAAAAAATAATTCTCATTTAATAACTCTTTAAAATCTAAACACTTCAAATAGGCTGTCTTTTGTCAAAAAAAACTCCAATCATTGTATTTAAAAATGACATTCTGTATAAAATACCAAAAAACGAACGGATTTGTCTTCTTTTTGATATTTTTAAGCATATTTTGGCAAGGGGGGTATTTATCTCTGTGGTTAAAGGGGTATCTGCTCGCCAGCCAGCCTCATAAATAAAAAGCACTTTTCAAAGGGGGTATTAACTATATCAAGCCTCGCCCAAGAAGAGTCACGAAGCATTTCGCTCAACACGACATGGGGACATCGTAAAAGGTTTAGTGATGGCAGGCACAGTGTTGCTTATAATAGTTTCTTAGGATACGATAAAGGCGATGAAGGAAAACTCGTAGTGAACAAGAAACAAGCTGAAACGATAAAAATGATTTATAAATTGTATTTACTTGGTAAGTCGCTCTACGGAATAAAACAAGAACTTGAGAGATTAAATCTTGAAACACCAATGCATAAAAAGGTGTGGCACATAAGCACAATAAAATCTATCTTAACAAATGAGAAATATAAAGGCGATGCACTTTTGCAAAAACAATACACTGTAGATTTTTTAACAAAGAAAAGAAAAACGAACGAAGGCGAGATACCGCAGTACTATGTGACTGATGACCACGAGCCGATAATAGATAAGAAAACCTTTGACTTGGTACAGATAGAAAGAGAGAAAAGAAATGGTGTGAGCTATAGCGGAACGGATGTGTTTGCAAATAAAATCGTATGTGGTGAGTGCGGTAGCCAGTTTGGTAAAAAGGTGTGGCATAGCAATGATAAATATAGGTGTGTGATTTATAGATGCAATAAAAAGTATAGTGGAAAGAAATGCAGTACTGGTCATGTAACGGAAGATGAGATAAAAGCAAAATTTGTGGAAGCCTACAACTCGCTTGATAAGACTGGTGTCATAAGAAATGTTGAGAACATAAAACAACTGCTTATGAGCAGCGATAAAGAAAAGGCTGAGCAGAAAAAAATGCAGGACGAGTATGACAAATGCGAAAAGAAACTATACAAATTAATAGAAGAAAATAGTACTCATGCACAAAATCAAGATGAGTACAATAAGAAATATAGAGATTTGGCGGACAAGTCCACTAAAATTCAAGAGAAATTAGACAAGATAACCGCCGTCCTTAAGGATAAAGGTGACAGGGTAAAAGTGCTTGAAACCTACATAAATGACCTGAAAGCAAGTAAAAACAAGTTAAATGGTTTTGACGAAGGGTTATTTTATGCACTGGTGGACAGGGTCAAAGTAAATAAAGATGGGATTGTGATAGTTTGGAAAGATGGGACTGAAAGTTAATGAGCGGTTTCATTTTTTGTTTGGAATAAAAAAATTTAAATTTTTAATTATGTATTGTTAATATCTTGCTTTTTTTTTTTTTTTGGTATGATTTTTGTGGATAACTTTGATAGTTATTAGTATTTTTTTTATGAAAGGAAACTAAACATTATGATTAAAAAAATTTTGTCAATAATTATGATTTGCTCAAGCATGATATATTTATGCTCTTGTGGTAGTTCAACAGGAAATTCTGGGTTATCATCACAAATAAAAAAAGCAAAAGCTATAACAAGTTATAATGATACCGCTACAATCGAAGAAGTTGATTTGGTTACTTTTGGTATGGGTGAAAAGAATAATCCAATTGAATGGGTGGTTTTAGAAAAGAAAAATGGAATGGCATTGTTACTTTCAAAGGATTTAGTTGATAGTAGAGAATATGATGGAAAACTAAAAGATGAGAAAAACTGGGGGTCACCACTGAGAGATATTACATGGGAAATGTCAGCTATTAGAGAGTGGCTCAATAAAGATTTTATAGATACAGCATTTTCAAAAAGTGAACAAGAAATAATAAATAATACTAAAGTCGAAACAAATGACAACATTGAATATGGAACAAGTGGCGGAAATGATACTACTGATAAACTGTTTTTGTTGAGTGTCGAAGAGTTAAATAAATATTTTAAGACATCGAGATTGGCAAGATTTAAGAATAATCGAATTTGGTGGCTTCGCACACCAGGGGCTACTCAAAATAAAGTAGCAGTTGTAGATTTGGGTGGTGATGTTGAATATGGAAGAGATGTTTGTTGGACAAGCAATAATATGGGAGTTCGTCCAGCTTTATGGGTAAAATATTGATATAGATAGGTGTGTACAAATTATGTATATTACAAAAAACTATACAGAAAAGAAACCAAATAGTTTGGCAAAAATGATTAATCAATTGAATTCATATCAACAAAATTTGGGAAATAAAATTGAAAAAGATATGAAACATTATATTAATCAAATTGGCAAATACGGGTATTTTATTACTAATGATTATATTAAACAATGCCCTTTTACTAATAATGTAATTAATATGTATATTGGTAATGGAAAGATGAAAAAAGTTAATGCAGGAAAATTTATGGGAGAGTTGTTAAAAAGTGTTGTTTATCATTCATATAACTCATCAAAAAAGCAATTTATAATACATCACCTAAGCAGTGAAAAAACTAATATTTATTTTAGAGTAAAATAAATTATTATACAGGAGGTTATTTATGAAAATAGTAAAATTATTTTTGATAAATATTATAGTGGTAAGTCTATTTGCATGTGCCAAAGAAGAAATAACAACTGGGTTTAAAGTAGTCGATGGCAAAGAAGTTTATATGGAAGGCAAGAATCAAGTTATTGATAAACTTGTAGAAGTTGATGGTGAAAAGTATTACATAGGTGATGATGGCACAAAAGTTAAAAATAATTGGGCGGTCATTGATAATGATGGCAATTATGCATATTTTGGTGCTAAAGGACAGATGATTAAAAATCAAATAAAAGAGGTTGATGGCGATTTATATTTGTTAGGTGATAATGGCATACTTAAGACAAATGGCATTTATGAATTTGATAATAACAAGTATTATGCCACAAATGACGGAAAATTATTAAAAGAATCAATAAAAACGATAGATGGAAAAGATATGTACTTTAACTCAGAAGGTAAGTTAGAAAACAAAACTGGATGGGTAGAAAGTAAAGCAGGAGATTATTCAGCTGGCACATACTATCTTGATAATGGTGGACAGGTATTGAAAAATACCACAACACCTGATGGTAAAAAAGTTGATACCACTGGTAAAGAAATAATAGAAGCTGTGAAACAAGTAACAAATGCTGTGTCAGGAGTTTCAAGTCAAATATCAGGTTTGGGAGGAATAACAGATAATATAGTTGGTAGTGCATTGGGTGGTTTGGCGGAAGAACTAACAACGGATAAAGGGAAGAACAATGAAAAAGGGTTGTGGATAGAAAAACATGATAGAAAGACATTTAATGTTGATTTTAGTTGGACAAGTGATGATGGGGATGTTGAAACTAATGGTATAAAAGTAGTTTTTGATATGCCAATTGTGGGTGGCTCTGATAGTGCAGAAGTAGAAACTTATAATAAACAAATTGAGAATATTACAGAGCAGTTTATTGAAGATTTGAAAAATTGTGAGCCAGGGTATAGCCATGTTAACGAGATAGCAAAAGATGATAATAGAAAGAGTAGTCTAACTGGAACTATAACATCAATCAGATTTTTAGGTGCTGACCAAGGTATTAGATTTAATAACTGGACTATGAATCATAATGGAGATGCTGCAATATTTTTAACAATGGATTATGAAGTAAAAGATGAATTAGGTAAAACTCAAAAGTTAAATATAATTAATGCACATGAAATTAGTTTTGACAGGACAAATAAGACAGTAACATTTTATGTAGATTGTGGAAATGTTCAATCATATTTTTATAAGTTGGATAAAGCATATATAGCAGAATAATAATCATATCTATTGTGAACTTATTGATAGAATATGGAGGCGAAAAAATGAAAGCATTTAATACTTTAAGTAAGAAAGAACTTGAAAAATTAAGAAAAATGGGTAGCATTGTTAATAAAAGTTTAAATTTCAAAATTACATCAAAAGAGTTCGATGATGCAAAAAAGCATTTGGAAAAAATATATGGTAAAAAAGTATATAGACCATTTGTTGAAAGAATGATTTTATTAAATAAAGTTTAGTAGAATTAATTAACTGATATTTGATTAATAAAATAGAAAAGCGAGAAATAATCGATAGGGGGGAGTAATTTGAAAATTTATGCAATGTCCGACATCCACGGTTGTCTTGCTCCATTTCTTGATGCATTATCACTTGTCGATTTAGATGATAAAAAAAATATGCTTATTCTTTGCGGTGACTATATTCATGGTGGCTCTGATAGTTATGGTGCTGTAGAAAAGATTATGGAGCTAAAAAAGAAATACAAATCAAGAGTAATTGTGCTGATGGGAAATCATGAAGAGAGTGCTGTAGATAGTGGTGCGATTGTCGATGATTATAGTGTAAATGAAGTATATAATGAAAAGAGAGATAAAAAATGTCTTGATTTTATTTTGCATCTTGATTTGTATTATAAATATAAAGATGAAGTTGTGTTTTGCCATGCAGGAGTCGATGAGGAGGCAGGTGAATACTGGGAAGTTGGAACAGCTGATTACTTTTACACTGGAAAGTTTCCTGCAGAAACAGGTAAGTTTTGTATAAACATAGTTGCTGGTCATATTGCAGCATCAACTGTGGCTAATAATTTAAAGCACAAGGGTATCTATTATGATGGCGATAGCCATTATTTTATAGATGGGGGCACTGAAAAGAGTGGATATGTACCAGTATTAATGTATGATACTAATAAAAATAAGTTTTACGAAGTGACTGAAAATGGAAATAAAGTGCTTAACTAATTTGCACCTTTTTTGCACCTTTGAAAAAGTCGTGCACCTTTTTGCACCTTTATGCACCTTTTAGAAAATCGTGCACCTTTATGCACCTTTTGCACCTTTTTGAAAAATATGTAATTTCAAACTAATTTATGCAAGATTTGTAAAAAAAGTAGCAATTAAGAAATCAAAAATAAAAACAAAATCGCTAATATGCTTTATATTAGCGGTTTTTTTGTTGTATCAAAATCTATGTTGCAGTGAACAAAGTAATGGCTTGCTTGATACCGTATCTAAAAATTCCTTTGATTATTGGGGATTTCATTTTTGCTGTGTCAGCATATTTTTCAATTTTTAAAATTTTAAATGTTCATAGGGTTGCAGTTGGGGTTGCAACAGGGTTGCACTTTGGGGTTGCAGTAGGGTTGCACAGGGTTGCAGGGGTTGCAGGGGTTATACAATATTCATTTTGCTAACTATATAAAAAGTCACATTTACAACACTATCTTTAATTGGTATCATTATTCTATCGTTTGGGACTTGATATCTTTCTCTTGATAAATTAGTTGCAAAGCTTGGGATATTTGAATCACGAATTAAATCACCTATATTTTCAAGAGTTTCTTGTATGATGAATTTTGACTGCGGCATTTTTTTTCTACATATTTCTTCCCAAAAGCCAGTTTGCTGGAATAGTATAAAATTATATCCATTTATATCATTAAAAGTCACTTCTTTCATTTTTGAGAGTGGGTGGTCTTTTTTTACTGTAATCATAAGATGTTCTTTTAAATATTCTTTGCATTTTATTTTGCTACCAAGATTTACTTTACCAGTAGTTAATATCCCTATGTCACAAGTACCTTTTCTAATATCATTAACAATTTTCTCTTGTGATTCTAATGAAGAAGTAATTTTCATAGAATTGTATGGGGTAGGTAGTTCGTTTACAAGTTTCCACATTGGAGCTGGGGCTACAGATTCAATGATTAAAGTTTTTATGCTATTAGCATAACTTTTGATACTTTCAATCGCAAATTCTGTTTCTTGTAAAATGTGATTTGCATAGTCTAAAAATTTAATACCAACTTCATTTAATTTTATGCTATTTTTCCCTCTATCAAAAAGTGATACATTGAGTTCGTTCTCTAATCGTTTCATTGAGCGACTTAAAGTTGGCTCCGAAACGTGTAGTATCTCGGCAGCACCTGACAGTGTTTTTGCATTGTTAAATGCAGATAGATGTTCTAATAAATAAAATTCCATAAAATTTAACTCCGATTATTATATGTGATGTTGATAAAATACACTATTATATTATTTATAGTGCAAATATTCTACATATGATTGGCTTAATACATTTGCCTTGTAACACACTATTCATAGAATGAATAGTGCTATAGAAAAGTATCAATAGACAAATGGTATTTCCTTGTATACAATATACACAAATTGAATAGCAAAATCAAGTAATAAATATAATTTAGTAGAAACAATGTTTTATGGAGGAAATGAGATGAAAAAACGAATAATAGCATTTATTGTAGGGGTTTTAACATTATTGATGGTAGCATGTGGAAATAGCAGTGCGATACAAAACAATTCTGCATTTGTAGAAGAAAGTAGCACTTTAATGACTGAAAGTTCAGAAAATCAAAATATTGCTTCTCAAGATGTACAAAGTGGTTCTTACAATAGAGGTAAGATTGACAAAAATGAGATAGAATTTTCACTTGGTAATGCCATAGAGAACTCACCATCATTTACAGGAACACCTTATATACAAACACTTATACCACTTGAAGATGTATATAATTTCCCTGAAAGTAATGAAGTGACATTTGAGCCAGGTGCAAGAAGCAATTGGCATAGACATGGTGGTATGGTGGTTCTTGTTACAGCAGGAGTGGGATATTACCAAGAAGAAGGTAAAAAAGCACAAATTTTAAGACCAGGTGATGTTGTTTATATACCAGAAGATGTAAAACACTGGCATGGTGCGACAAAAGATAGTTGGTTTTCACAAATTTGTATCTATGATAAAAATTTCCATAGTGAAATTGATGAACCATCTGAACCAGTGACTGATGAGTATTATAATAATTTAGATGAAGAAGAATACACAGGTAGAACAATTACAAATGATGATGAGTTAATGTTTCATTATGAAAAGACACCACTTAATTTTGAAACATTTTCAGGTCCAGCATATGTTACTGATATAGTTGGAAGTGATAATCCAGCAAAAGCTCCAAGTTTTCATAATGTTGTATTTAAAGATGGAGTATATAATAATTGGCATAGTCATGAAGGTGGTCAAATATTAATAGTGACCGATGGAATAGGTTTTCATCAAATTGAAGGACAAGATGTAGAAGTATTGAGACCAGGTGATATCGCATTTTGTCCACCAGGGGTTATGCATTGGCATGGAGGGTCAAAAGGATGTACATTTGCACATCTTGCAGCAAATTCAAATCCAGAAAGACCGGGTGTAACTTGGGGAGATAGATTATCTGAAGAAAGTTTTAATAAATTAAATGAAGAATTAAAAAAGTTAAATGTTAATGATAAAAGTAGTAAATTAACAATTAGAAAGGATGTTATTATGAATAATAATGATAATGAAAATACTGCTAATACAAAAAATAAAACATTAGTAGTTTATTATTCAGCACAAAATCATACTAAAAGAGTAGCGGAGCAAATTGCAAATAAAACTGGTGCTGATATTTTTGAAGTAGTTCCAAAGAATATTTATACTGAAGCAGATTTGGACTGGACAGATAGAAATTCAAGAGTGACAAAAGAGCATGATGATGAAAAATTGCAGAATATAGAACTCACAAATATAAATGTTGTAAATTGGGAAGATTATGACACAGTTTATATTGGATATCCAATATGGTGGGGAATAGCAGCATGGCCTATAAATAATTTTGTTAAAGGGAATAATTTTACTGGTAAAAAAGTAATACCTTTTTGCACTTCAACATCATCAGGAGTTGGTAGAAGTGATAAACTATTAAAAGAAATGACTAATACAGGCGACTGGTCAAATGGATATAGATTTTATCAAGGTGTATCGGAAGATGAAGTTATTAAATGGGTTGAAAGTGTAAATTAAAATAATTAAAAAATAA
>JAGBKB010000052.1 GCA_017934175.1 Lachnospiraceae bacterium
TACTCTAAAGCAATTTTGCAAAGAAGGATCTATAAAGGCTCCTAAGTTAGAGGCATAACAGAATTTGACATTGTCTTCTATTGTAGAAACAGTAAAAGTAACTTTGGTATAATTTAATCTATCATCTCCTGTTTTAAATTTGTAAGCGAATAAATTGGCTGTTCTATTTTCTTTTTGTAAATTATACATATCATTTGCTATTTTTGCGAAATATCCTTCGACAACATATCCAAACTTGAAAATAACTTTGGTGACTTCAGATCCTGTTATTTGTTTATTATAAATAGTAATTAAATAATAATTCTCTTTGGTTCTTTTTCTAAATATTCCATTTTGTTTACATTCTAATTCGTCATCATCTTCAAATTTAACAAGAATATTTGGATTTTTACTTTCTTCATTTAAGATATTGAAACTATAAATAAATTCACCTTCAAGACCCAATTTGAAAGTTAAAGTTTCAGAGGTTCCTGGATATAAAGATATTATAGAAATATCTCCTTGGTCTAAATTTGTTTTTTTGGTTGCTATAGGATCAGTATAATATACATTTAATAATAGAGGAGTTTTACAAGTTACTTCAATGACATCCATATGATATTTTGTTTGCTCTTGAATGTAGTATTCACTTCCTTTAAATTCTTGCATATTCTTTACAAAATCACCCCAGTTATCATCATTTAATTGATTAGCAATTTTGGTTGAATTTACTTCTCCAAATATATTATCAAGATGGAGAATTCTATCTCCTTCAGTGAAATGATAATTTAATATATAATAATAAGGTTGATCGCATGAAAGCATTTCAATACTTGTTGGGTTATTTAGAAGTCTTCCATTTGGATTTGCACTGACATAATATTGTATTGTGGTTGCAGAATCATAAAAGCTTGCTTTAAATCTGAATTTTTCACCAATAAATGATCTTTGAGTTCTTGATAATGAATCTGTTACCAAAATCATAGTTTGTGCATTATGATATTTTTCTCTAACAACTTCTGGGTTTGTATAAACTAACATAATATTTCCAGAGAATAATTCTACAGGTGCTCCAGTAGGATCCAAATAGAACATTTGCATTTCACGTGTATTGGAAAATAACATTACTTTACTAACATATTTATCTGGATTATCTCCTCTTATTTCTTGTAAATCCAAAACATATGGAACTAAAGTTAAAGTTTCTTCTTCATTATATCCCATATCAGGAGTATCAACCTTAACTCCATTAATTCTTAAAGTTAGATTTAATGAAACACCTTCGTTTAAGTCTTTTTTTAATTTGTTTTCTTCACCTAATCCATATATAACCTGGATAACAAGTTTTGAATAACCATTTTGGAAATCTTTAGCATTAATTAAAGCATCAAATCCATTAGTATCTTTTTGGGTTTCACCCACACATACACTTTTTCCTTCTGCTATTGCTTTATTTACAGCAGAAACCATGTCTTCATCAGTTGCTTCTTTTTTAACAAAAGTGCATCCAACCTTATTTACTCTCATGCCTTCCTCTTCTCCTTCTGGAGTTATTATTTTTAGACTAGCAGCTTCACCAATAGGTTTTCTTTGGAAATTATAGAATAAATAATTACTAGTAGTATTTTGTACAAATAGTTGAGTAACAAAATCAGATTTTCCAGGGATTGTTCCAGTAATTTCAGTTATACCTTGAATTTTTCCTACCTCCCCTGATATAACATTAAATAGAATTTCAAGTTTTGCATTGTTAACTTGGACAGCATATACAAGTAAATCAAATTTATCTCCTTCTTTAAATCCAAATGATCTAAAATCAATATAATGAGTAATAAGATTACTTGAGACTGCTGAAAATGTATTTGCGTATTTAGCAAGTTGCTTATATTGCTCTTCTGTTTTTCCTACGAAAGAGCACAAACTTATACCATTTAATTCTCCTTGACCTCCAACTAAAACTGTGACACGGAAGGCTTCATCATAAATTGGTTTAATAATAGATACTGAATTTTGAGTATTATCAAAAGTGGCATAATAATCTCTGAGATTAATTTGATAATCAGTTAGACCTACATGCTTAACAAAAAGAGAATCACCTACATAACCATTGAATTTAAGTTCAGTTTCCATTAAATTATTTGTAAGAGTATAAGTGAAAAATTTAGCATCTCTAGCTATTTTTCCTGTTGCAATAAGCTCTTGAGAATATGCATTTAAAAATGTATAAGTTAAATCATTTGTTGATGCAGAAACACATGCTTGCATTTGAACTAATATTCTAGTATCAGTAATTATTTCAGGAATTGATAAAATAGTACTTTCTTCTCTATCTTGGTCTACTATATTTACAATATTTGGTACTCCTTCTATATTTCTTTCTGTTGTTTCATATTTATTTTCATAAACTTCTAAACTAATGTAATCAGAAGAAGAAAAAGGACTTAATGTAACATAATAATTATCAGAATAAGATTTATAATTTTTAGGAGCAATCAAAGGATTAATGAAAGTTAAAGAATAAGGAATGTTAGCTCCTGTTCTAAAACAGTTTTCCATAGAAGTATCAATAGCCATACCTATACTTGTACTATAACAGAATTTAATATTCTGTGACATTTCTTCAGAACCTTTTCTCATTGGTAAAACATTAATAGTAACATTTGTGAAATTTTTTTTGCTATCACCGAATGGGAATTTATAGACAAATTTATTATCTTTTGAATATAAAGTTCCTTTTATATCTTTTTCATCTTCATCAATCCACTCAGACTCTACACCATATCCCAATTTAAAAATAAATCTTGTGGCAGTATTTCCATTGTTGATAATTGAAATTGATGGAGGAGTATAAAACAAAAATCCTGTTGATAAAGAATTTTCATTAACTTGATGAACTCTAGAAGTATCGAATCTAATAGTAATATCTGGGTTTTCTTTGCTATTGAAACATGAAACTGAATAATAAAAGACACCGGTCATAGATGTATCTATACTAAGTGAGACACTTTGATGAGCTTCCAATAGTTTAACTGCTATGTCACCTCGTTCTAAACCACTATATATTTGATCTTGAGAATTATAATATACATTTGCTAATAAAGGAGTACTGCATTCAATTTCTACTATATCAATATGCTGTGATTTACTTGTTAAAGTTATTTGGTAATCTTTAATTTCAACCATACTATTTTGGATTAAACTATCCCATTTTTCAGCATTTATTTCATTGGCAATTCTTGCTCTTTTCATACTTCCGAAAATCATATCTAAATAAAGTAACTTTTCATCTTCTTGTTTATTATAATTTAATATATAGTAATATTTATTGTTTGTTGAAGAGCAGGTATTCATTTCTAAACTTAGAGGATAATTTAGGGTTCTTCCAGTTGGATTATTGCTTACAAAATATTCAATTTGAGCATCACTTCTAAACATTTTGGTATGGAAACGGAAATTATTTCCAACGGAAGAATGTTCTTGTCCATTCAAATTTTCACTTAATAAAACTAATTTAGTAGAATGATATTTTTGTTCAGCTAAAGCTGGCTTAGTATATACTAACATAATATTACCTGTGAATAATAAAATTGGAGCATTGGTTTGCTCAGTTCCATCTATATAATACATTTGCATTTCCAAATGTTGTGAATAAATAAGTAATTTAGAGACATAATCATCTCCTTTGTCTGCTGCTCTAATTTCCTCTAAATCAACTATATAAGGCATGACTGACTTTTTATATTCTTCTTGTCTTCCATATTCTCTCTGTTCTTCAAAATCTGTATTTTCTAACTTTGTATTTTCACCTTTTCTTACATACACAGTAAATCCACCATCGGCGTATAAACCATTTGATATTTTGATAACTAATCTTTTTGGTTTTTTATCTTTAGTATATTCATATCTAAATATATAGTTATATATTTTTTCATTAGTTGTACTTCTTCCTCCAATACAGTATGGATTATTAGATTCTATAACATCTTCGACAGCTTCTATCATAGACAAAGCATCTTCGCCATCTTCAACAAAAGCACAATCAACTTTGGAGAAACCATTCGCAGTATTTGAATCCAATTCTACTCTAAAAGCTCCAACTGGTACATCAAAAGTACTTGTAGGTAAATATGAAAAATAATATATTAAATCATCAGGTTTGGCAGTTCCTGTTGCATAAACATAATCAGCATCTGTACTGACTGGTGTTTTAATTTCTGTGACTGAATCTATTTTAACATCACCGACAGTTCCAGTGAATACATCATACAAGAAAGCCATTTGGGAATTTATTTGTTGTTCACAAAAGACTAAAGCTTCAAATTTATCACCTGCAGATAAGCCAATTTTATTAAAATTGATAGTTATCGAGGTTATATCACTGTATGATTCTACCGTTTTATTATATGAAGCAAGAGAAATATCTCTGTTTCTTTCAGCAAAATCACATAAAGTTATTCCTTTGGCGGATAGTTCACCTTCTTTTCCTATTAAAACAATATATTTAACTCTTTCATAATTATTTATAGGGCTGTCAACTAATAATTGGTTCAAATCAGGATTAAAATTGACTTTTGGTGAATCCTTTAGACTAGGATAGTAGGCATTTCTGACTCCGGCATGTTTAACAAAAACTTTAGTTCCACTATTTCCAGTTATTTGTACTTCTGTTTCTAAAAAGATATTATTAAAGATATTATAGAAATTTTTTTTTCCAGCTGGAATTGTTGTTTGAGGTACAACAATTTTGGAATTATCATAAGCATTTAAAATTTCCATTTTTATTTCTGAATTATCACATTGTTGTATTTGAACAAATTCTTGAACATCTTTATCTTTTGGTGCAGTTAAAATAGTTTTTGCTTCTTCCATTTCAATTGTTACCATATTTCCAACTCCTTCTAAATTTCTTTCATTTGTATTATAACTGGTGAGAACTGCTGTTATACTTATTTGCTCATCTAAATTAACAGGTTTTAATGAGACATAATATCCTGCATCTTCTTCTAATTCATAGTCTTTATGCATTACAA
This sequence comes from Lachnospiraceae bacterium, assembly GCA_017934175.1. GTDB lineage: Bacteria > Bacillota > Clostridia > Lachnospirales > Lachnospiraceae > UBA3633. The sequence goes on from JAGBKB010000052.1 coordinate 5,010, forward strand.
GAGGATTTAGTACTTTTAAAGTATAACTATTATCTTTGGATACACGATAACAATTTTCATTTGAAGGTAAAATTGCACTTCCAATATTTGTTCCTACACAATATTTAACATTATCTCCTTCTATTGTTCCACTTGTGATTAAGTTTACATAAGTATAATTTAATCTTTGTTGGTCATTTGGAAATGTGTAAACATACATATTTAAAGAAGGACTATATTTAATATTATCAGTTACCTGCCATCCTCTAGTTGAATATCCTACTTTTACAATAACTCTTGTATTGCTATCACCACCTCTTTCTTTAACTACTATTGGATTACTAGTAGTAAAAGGCATTGTTTTAATTAATTTATTTGTATTAATTATCATTTCATTTTGTCCATCATCAACAATTACTAAAGGTAACTTTATTGGATTGAAAATTTCTATGGTTAATTCTGGAGCAATAATTCCAGAATTGA
>JAGBKB010000053.1 GCA_017934175.1 Lachnospiraceae bacterium
AGATGTTAAGAACCACATTTTTTAATGCTATATTGAATTTATATGCATTTTTAAGCCTATCCCGACACCCCCTATAGGCACCTCCAATGATTTCCATAATTTGCCATTTGGTACTGGGGAAACCCCCTAACTCATAGAGGGTCATATTACTAAATAGTCAATAGTTAGGCTTATACCTCGCTTAGGAAAACACTTGGAGCAGGTTCCCGTTTTCTGCAACGATGGCGAAGATTTTTGCTTAGATTTTTAGCACTGTCTGAGCGAAGCGAGTTTGCAAAAATCTTGCAAAAAGCGAGCCAGCGCTTGCATAGAAAACGTGGGCTCTGCGACGTGTTTTCGGAGTGAGGTATAAGCCTAATAATAAACATTTAGTAAAATAAGGGTCGTGAGTTACTTAAATGACAAGGAGCAGATTAAAAATGTGTAAGAAGGCTCTGTGCCTTATTTTTGCATTTTTATTTAGTATAGAAAGTTTTGCTGCGGTGGTGAGTGACAATGATGGTGCAGCATTTATTACAAAAGCCGAATTTGACAGTTTAAAAAATTCTTTTCAGGAGCAATTAGATAAATATAATACAGCAATTGATAGTAAAATAGATTTGGCAATTAGTTCTTATATAGCAGGTCTCAGTGTTGAAAAAACTTCGCAGAAAGGTATAGTAATTAGAAACTGGACTGACTACACAATAAGAAATGGCACTATTGCAAATGAATATGTGTATCCAGATTTTGATGGACAAGAGAGTTATTTAAAGCAAACAATACTTTCAACATTAGAAAAGTTACTATGGATGCGTTGGTCTTTGAGATATGAAAGACCAACAAGTGTAAAAAGCCAGAAAAAGGTATTAATTGATAATGTATCGGTTGGTACAACCGTAGATACAACGAATGCATATTGGTATGGTGTTGCTACTAATATGCGAGAAAAATGGATTGTGTCAAGGCAGGACTATGGGGATCTTGGTGACCCAGGCTATCTGTATGATAACCATTTAAATGTACTATATGCTTGTCAAGTTATGAATATAGTAGTCAATGGCTATATGACTGCTGCTGATTTAAATAATATATCAAATGAAGTATGGAGACCGCGTCATAACTGGAGAGCACGTAACAATGATAACAACGCTGAACGATATGCAAATGGTGTAGCCTGGGGACCTGGACTCGTCGCTATTAATGTGAACCCAAGTATTGCATATGAAGTAAATAGTGAAAATAAAAAATTTAGTTATGAACATTTGGGCGTATGGAATGGTACTACAACTTTTGAATGTAATATAAAAGATGAAAAGAATTATTTTAAATATAGTGGTAATAATGGACTTAGAACTGCAGGGTGGTTTAGTTCTATACCTGCTGCCAATAAAAGTGGTCTATGGGCTGGGATAGAACAAAATACAAATAATAAAGGTACTGTATATACCCGTTCTGGTAGTGCTGGAAGTTATACATATACTGCAGTGAGTCCTCAACCATTTAGAACGGTTGGGTGGAAATGGAATCAACAAGTTTATTTTAGAGATGAAACAAATACAACCCTTGCTGGTGAAACTAATAATGCTGCCATACCATCTATTGGACTATTAGGTGTAATGGAGGCAGACGATATATGGGAATATGATAAAAAAACACTTTTTGATGATAATGGTAGTGAAATTAATAGAATAAGAATGCATCAAGGGATTCCAGTTATGCAAGTTAAGAAGGAAGAGAAAGTTGAGTGGGATTTAATATTTAAAAATGTTGAAAGCACATCAACTAATAAATATGTAGCAGTAATGCTCTCATATGAGCCATTTGGCAGTGCAGATAATCCGATTACCGGACAATTAAATGATTTTGTTTTATTTGACTGGACAAATTATGATACTACAAAATATGGGAGATATAGAAAAGGAAATATTGGTTCAAACATATACTATTTCCCTGTTACAGAAAAATATAATACTACAACAAAACAGTGTAAAGTTCCTATTAAGTTTAAAGCAGACAGAGATTCAATTGTTTATATGAAGTTTTTTGTATATGATGGTGTAAATACTTCTTCTATTAATACAACCTGGGAAGCAACTTTTGATGTTACAAATGCAAATAAATATATGAGTACAAAAGAATAGTGGAGAAAAATATGAAATATAGGTTAAAAATAACAAAAAGAATATGGATATTATTCTTGATTGTACTATTATCATTTGAGAGTTTTGCTGCTATTGTTGCTGATAATGATGGTGCTGCCTTTGTCACAAAGGCAGAATTTGAAGCACTAAAAAATGATTTTGCATCTCAAATAGAAAATTATAATGATAGTATAGATGGTAAAATTGATGGCGCGATTGCAAGTTATCTTGCAGGAGTAAATCTAAGTAAAAAACAAATCAAGTCACTTCTTATCAAAGATTGGGACAAATATGTGATGATGAATAAGAGTATCCCAAATGACTATGTCTATCCTGATTTTAGTGGACAGTATAGTCTTTTTAAATATGCAACAAGTGCAGATCAGCCCTTTGATACAAATCCTTGGAATACAAAAATTTTCTTTAGTAGAAATACTATGAATTATACAAGGAGTGCACAGAGTCAAAAAAAAGTTCTTGTTGATAATGTAGTTGTTGGTTCAACTCTAAATCTTGATAATGTTACATGGGCTGGTATCGCCTTAAATGCAAGAGAAAAATATAATTTAAATAGGCAAGATTTACAGCAAAGTTTTGATGATGGTGACCCTGCTTATTTATATGATACTGAAGTCAATGAATTAATTTTATGCAATGCATATGATATAAACCTTGATGGATATATTACAAATCTAAATTCAATTAGTTCTCTTGTATGGGGACTTAATTTGAGATGGACTTGGTCTGGTTCTGCTGCAAATGGTAAAACCAATTGGCTTCAAAAACCTGTTTTTGTATCAAATGAAGCAAATATCTCGTATGAAAAAAATGCAGAAGGCAATACATACGATTATTTGCATGTAGGGAATTGGCTTGGAACTACTGCTTGGGAATGTAATGCAAAAGGAGTAAATAATTATTTTAAGACAAGTACCAACAATAGTTTACGAACCGGTGGCTGGGTTCATAATACAAGTGCAGTAAATAGTGGTGTGTGGGATGGTATTGAAGCATCAAATGCAAATTATTATAATTCAACTGGTGCAACTTTAAGGATTCACCTACAAAGAGGTGCAAAGTTTTCTCAAGCAACTACCATAAGGGATAATAATAATGCAGACAGTGAGAACAATCATACTATACCTACTATAGGTTTAATTGGAAATATTAATGCTGGAAACATTTATCAATATAATAAAAAATCACTTTATGATGAAGATGGTGCTGAAATAAATCGTGTCACAATGCAACAAGGTATACCTGTTATGCAAGTTAAGGAAGATGAGATAGTAGAGTGGACTGCTAAATTTAAAAATATAGATAGTTCCCTTACAAATAAATACATAGCAGTTATGCTTTCATATGTGCCATTTTCAAATGATTCTACACTTACAACAAACACTTTAAAAGATTTTGTAATGATAGACTTTACAGATTATGATACTACAAAGTATGGTAGATTTTTAAAAGGAACAGAAGATGGTAAATCATATTATTTCCCTGTCACAGATAGATATAATACAACAACAAAATCTTGTGAAGTGCCAATAAAATTTGAAGCAGATAGGTCAGGATTAGTATATCTTAAGTTTTTTGTATATGATGGAACTAATGCTTCATCAATAAGTAATAGTTGGGAAGCCACACTTGATATAAGTAATAGTAATTCGTATACAAGTATAAGATAAGTTATTTATGATATTTTACTTATCATCAAGAGATTTAAATCTTAGGAAATCTTTTAACTTTATGTGTCGCACCAAACTGGTAGAGTAATCTAAATCATCATTTGTAATTAATATTTTTTGAGAGATGTTGTCTTTGATAATGTTGAAAGGCAACATCTCTCTTTCATATGTATCATTATTTTCTAC
>JAGBKB010000054.1 GCA_017934175.1 Lachnospiraceae bacterium
TAACTTTTGACAAATCTTTATTAGTCTAATATTTACTTTTTTATCCATCTATTTATCTCTATTTTATAGAGCTTATTTGTCTTGCATCATTCCTTGAAAAATCTTTAAAAAAACTCTTGACTTTTAATAGTTAGTCACCTCCATTCATTTTATAAAATTATAGCACCTCTAAAAAATTTTAAAAATCTACTTTTAAAATTAAGTGCTTTTATTATTTTAAACCATTACTAACTAACCACTCACTAATATCTTCATCAAGTGTACTGCCACCTGAATAATGAACTGACAATCCACTACCTATTTTTGAATTAGGTGCCAATTTAGAAATAGCAGAAATACTTTGACCAAATCTACCTCCGCCGTGTGAACAAAATGGTATTATTTGTCAATGTTTCTTACCATCTCTGCAACATTGTGACCTATAAATGCAAAAAAGGATAACATAGCAAAGTTTTCAAAAAAAACTAGTGCTTTATTTTTTTCATAGTCAAGAAATGCAAAATGTGTTGTGAATGTTATATAATTTATTATTCCACTTTTTATAAATAAATAAAATCCAAAGCCTGCAACTAAAAGCATAACGATACTTAATACTGCTTTAACATTTTTAGGCATCTTGCTTGTCATGACATTTACATGTAGACCAATGTGTAGTCCCATCAATATAAATGACCAATATGAAAATGCCAAATGCATAACTCTTGCCGTATTCACACTTATTATGCCATATAAAAATGGTACTGCATGATTACTCATTGCCATGCCTGAAATCGCAGTGAGTGTAAATGAAATCAAAAGCAACACATTAATTATTGTGCTAAATATTCTATAAGCATGATAGTTACCTTTAAATAATGCTGTATACCATTTTTGATTTAATACTTGATGAACAATGACTAACAGCACCATTAAAATCCCTATCCATTCATGTGCGGCTTCGCCTGTCACCTGATATGCCATAAGGCACATAAGTGCTATTGTCATTAATATATCAATTATTCGTTTAATTCTATTCATTTGTCTCCACTATTTAATTTCTAATTATTTGAATTGATAAAATTTTGTATGCTATTTGTATCCGCACTACTATTTAATCTTTCTCCATTTGCCCAATTTCCTGTCTTTGCTAAACTTGCAAGGTTTGAACCACTGTGTCCTATACCACTTCCACCTGAAGTACAAAATGGTATAACTTTCTTTCCATCAAAATTATATTTTTCTACAAATGTTGACATAATTCGTGGTGCATCACCCCACCAAATAGGATATCCTAAATAAATAGTTGTGTAATTTGTTAAATCAATATCGCTACTTCCTATCTCTGGCCTTACGTTTTTGTCATCCATTTCTTTTGTGCTTCTACTATTATTATCATTCCAATTCAAATCTGCATCACTATATGGATTCAATGGAACTATCTCATATAACTCTGCATTTGTAAGTTCAGCAATTTTTTCAGCAACTCTTTTTGTAGTTCCTGTGGCTGAAAAGTATGCTACTAAAATATTATTTGTTTCCATATTATTTACTCCAATACTTTCTGTTTCGTTTGTTGTTTCATTTGTCATTTCTACTTGCTCTTTATTCATTGTTTCTTCTACAACCTTTTCTGTTTCTTTTACAATAGTTGTTTCTACTTGTGTGCTTGTCTCTTCTTGTATAGTGCTTGCTTCAGTTGTCAAATTATTTGTATTCTCTGTGACAACTGTTGTATTCACTGCCACACTATTTTGATTGGTGTTACTACATGCACTAATAAATACTGCACTACCTACAACTAAACTTATTAATACTAATTTTATTACTCTCATTATTTTACTCCTCATTACTTCTTTATATAGGGCACCTCTAAAAAATATCAAAAATCTACTTTTTCGAGTTGAGGTACCCGCTGGAACCTCTAAAGTTCGCACTTATGCAAATCCTTTATCATTTCCCTTATATTATTATTAAATTAATAACTATTCCACTTATCAATGAAAATATAATAGTATACAATATGTAAATTATAAAATGTTTCATTCCCATGCAAATCTTTAGCGCTCCAAGATTTGTAATTTTTGTTGCAGGTCCTGTAATCATAAAAGATGTAGCCGCTCCTACACTCATACCTCTTGAAAGCCAATCTCGAAGTAATGGTATAGTTCCTCCACCACATACATAAAGTGGTACACCTATAGTTGCTGACATCAAAACCCCAAATGCTTCATTGCCACCAAACAAATTAGTTAAGATTTCTTCTGGGACATATCTATTGAATACTGCTGACAACATTATTCCTACTATAAAATATGGACCTGTGGCTTTTAAATTTCTTAATACATTTTTTATATATCGTATAAATAAATTTTTATCTATATCTCTATTTGATACTTTGCCATCAAACTTTGAAAAATCAAAAAAACTAATATTTTTACTTTGATAAAATATGTTGACTAATAATCCTGCCACTATGCCGCACAATGTACAACTTAATATTCTTATCAACACCATTTGGTTTCCAAGCGCCATACTGTAAATTATAAGTTGTGGATTTAAAAGCACTGATGCCATACAAAATGAAGCAATATAATCTTCTCTCAATCCTTTTTTTGAAAGTGCAGATGCAAGTGGAATGGTTCCATACATACAAAGTGGTGATATTATTCCCAAGATACAAGCGGGGACTATACCAAGTAGTCCCCACTTTTTCTCATTTGTATTTGTTAAAGCGCTATGAATTTTATTCTTTACAAATACAGATATAAATGAGCCAATGAATATACCTACGATGTAGTAAGTAAAAATCTGTCTAAATTGTATATCAGCATAATACCACAAGTATATAAATTCTCTTTTTATAATCTCTTTCATTAATCTATGCTTACAAGTTCGTACTCACGAGTTCCAAGACCTATTTCTACAGCATGCTCTAAAGTATGTTCGCCGTGTTGTTGACTAATTCTATTTACAAGCGATTCTCTACCATCTGCTTTATAAACTAAATCAAGACATGCTTGGTCAAGTGCAACTGGGTCATTTGATGCTAAAATACCTATGTCATGAATATCTGGTTCAGCAGGATTGCCATTACAATCGCAATCAATAGAAAGTCTATTCATAACATTTATATAAGTCATTCTTTTTCCATTGTCATAATAATCTGACATTCCTTTAACCATCTCTGCAAGTGCTTCAAGCCAAGCATCTTGGTCTTCACACCATACACTACCAGTAGTTCTTTCTCCTGCTGTATGAACTAAAACTTTTCCAGCCGATGATGACATACCGATACCGACATTTTTTATAGCACCGCCATATCCAGCCATTTGATGTCCTTTGAAATGTGATAACACTATCATACTATTATAATTTTTGATGTGTGTTCCTGTAATAAGATGATTTATTCTCTTCCCACCATTTATAGGAATCTCAAAATCGCCCTCTTCATCCATTATGTCTACATCTGCAATAGCAGTATAGCCATGGTCTACTGCCACTTGTTTATGAAGTGCAGTGCTTGCTCTTGGACCACCATAGGCAGTGTTACATTCTACTATGGTTCCATTTACTTTCTTAACTAAATCTCCAATTAAGTCTGCTCTTAAATAATTACTTTTTGGTGGCTCACCTGTAGATATTTTTACACCTACTTTTCCTTCTGGTGTCCAGCCAAGTTTTTCATAGATTTTAACAAGTGAATCTGCTGTAATTTCTTTTGTGAAATAAACTATTGGTTTCATATCATACCTCCCATTGTTTTCATTTACTAAACTTTGAGTTTCGTTTACATTTTGCATTGATGTAGTCTCATTTACATTTTGCACTGATGTAGTTTCTTCTGCAGTAGTTTCAACCACACTGTTTTTGTTTTCTGCTTTTGTTGTTTCAGCATAATTTATTTCTAAATTATTAGAACAGCCAAATAGCGAAATGACAAGTCCTATAACTAAAACTAAACTTAATAACTTTTTCATTTTTTTACTCCTCGTATAATATATTTTATAAATTTTTTTATAAACTTAACAATACTAAACTTTTCTCTTTAGCAATTCTTTTTTATATATTTTTACCATCCCTGTTTTATGAAGTGCAAGCATCAAAGAAGGGATAAATATTAGTTGGAAAACAATTCCAGGTATAGCATTTAAAAATGCTCCTGCCATAAACATTTCATAAGTAAATGCTTGTCCATTTATTCCAAGTAATATCATTTGAACTATACCCCATATTATTCTTCCTGCTACCATCGCAATTATAAGCGATTCATAAAGTGCAATGATGCATTTCCATCTTGATACTTTATATACATATCCAACCACAAATCCATAAGTTGCAAGTTCAAATGCCATAGAGATACCTGTTGGATATAGCGGTGGCATCCCAAATGTGAAATGTCTAAGTATAGGCAAAATCAAACCTACAATTAGCCCGTGCACTGGTCCTACCACAAGTCCACATAATAACACTGGTAAATGCATAGGTAAAAAAGCATTTCCAAGTTGTTTTAATTGCCCTGTAAGTAATGGCAATACTAATCCAAGTGCGATAAATAATGCTGATAATGTAATTTTTTTAGTTTTTTCATTCATAAATTTGTCTCCCTTAAAAATCTATTTATTTAACTTTACAAAAAATCTATCCTATTTTTGCTTCCTTTTGATATTTAAAATAGGTATTAGTGCCATCTTTAATATGTGCTAAATATCCTAATAAGTTCATCTTTTGATGTAGTTTTATTCATTATAGATAATCTTAACAATATGGCAGCCTTTTGCGGTGAAAGGTTGTTGGCTGCAACTGTATTTTCACAAAGCACTGAATCTTGAGTAATAATTCCCTCATTGATTCTTGAACTAATAACGATTGGTATTTTTAACTCGTTTATAGTTTCAATAAAACTTTTGCTAAACTCGCCAGCACCAGCCCCTGCTATAACCAAACCATCTGAATGTGCTGCAGCATACCTTAAAAGATTTGAATCTGAATCTACTGCAAAATATATAATCTGCACATTAGGAAGAGTGCTAACATTTTCAACATCAAACTCGGTTTCTAAAGTGTGCTTTTTTATAGGTTGCTCATAATATACAACTTCATCATTTCGTATCACTCCTATACTTCCAGTTTCTCCAGCAGAAATTGCCATAACATTATTGGTATTACTTTTTTTTACTGACCTTGCAGAGTATATGTAATTAGAAAAAACCACTAGAACACCTTTATTTACACTCTTTGTTGAAGATGCAACGCAAACTGCTTGATAAAGATTGCCAGGTCCATCAGCAGAAATCGCAGTTGCTGGTCTCATTGCTCCCGTTAACACCACTGGCTTATTTGTTTTTACTACCATATTAAGAAAATATGCTGTCTCTTCCATCGTGTCTGTTCCATGTGTAATTACAAAACCAGAAATGTTTTCATTTTTTGACAACTCATTAATTTTTTTAGCAAGTTCCACCCAAATTGATGATGTAATGTCGTCTGAATTAATGTTACATACTTGTATTACTTTAATATTAGCAATTCTATCAATTCCTGGTACCGTTTTTATTATTTGTTCAATACTTAATGAACCAGGATTATAGCCTGTCTCTTTTCCTTCTTCACCTGCACCAGCAATTGTTCCACCTGTAGCAAGAATGACAACCGTACCCTTTTCATTAACTTCAGGAGTCACTATTGATACCTTTTGTTCATGTGTAATTTCCGTCGCAGAAGAATTTTCATTTTTTATGCTACTACACCCAATAGTAGCGATACTCATCATTAAAAATAATATAAATATCGCATATAGTTTTTTAATACTGTTCATTTTTCTCTCCTTCAAAAACCTACTATAATATTTCATTTAAAAAATTGTATGTGAGTTTATATGTTGTATTGTTTTGCCATTTATGTCCTGCCTTATCCATAGCCTTCTTTTGTTTTGGAGTTACATGAGAATATGGATATAGTCCATAAATAAATGGGAAAAATGCGTATGTAACTCTCTCTGCGCTTTCTTTATTATACTTTTTATCATACTTGATAAGAATTTCTGAAAAAGTATTTATGCAATTTATAAACACTTTTTTAAACTCTACCAAGAACTCAAGCCTACTATTTTCTTCCATATCATAATTATTCATAGACATAAGTTTAAGAAGTTGCTCTCTTTTCTCAAGCGACTTGGAAGCATATTCAATAAAATACTTCTTTGTCAACTTTTCTTTAGAATGTAGTAAAAGTTCTAATTCCTCTGTCCACTTTTCAAATTCTTTAGTGTAAAGGTCTAAAAATATCTCTTCTTTTGTTTCATAATAGTTATAGATAGATGCTCTTGTAAATGTTGTCTCTTTCGCGATGTCCTTAATAGTAATATCTTTAAGCCCTTTCTTTTTGTATAGTTTTTCAAGTGCAAGAACAATCTCATTTCTACGATTCTGCTGAATATTTGTTAATTCCTTTTTCATATCAACTCCCCCAATATATTGACACGATGTCAGTTATTTTAACAAAAAATTGACACGATGTCAAGTTTTTATTGGCGGTGTTTTACACGATGTTTTCATAAGTAATATATGGTGTTATGTGCTGCATTAACCTTCCTCCTTAAAATTACAATAAAAAGGAGACTGTCAAAGTCTCCTTCTTCTAAACATTTCTATTTGCATATTCTTTTAATGCCTTCAATAAATATTTTTTGCACATTGGTTAATTCTTGTTGTTTTTTCCAAACTATGTAAGCATCAATCTTATGCTCTGGATATATTTTTTGATTATGCTTTTTTGCTATATTTTCTGGCAACTCATCAAACATTGTTTCCAATAATCTTTTTAACTTTGTCACATTGCATAAACTCATTACAGTCGCCACAAGTCTCAACTTTTTTGTTTCTTGCACATTTCCTTATCTCACATAAATTATCACAAAATGGAGTCTTTGCACCTTCAATTCTGCAACCAGTACAATTTATCATTTCTTTTGTAATAGTTACTTTATTTAATTCACTCCATTCTTTAGCCACTTTTTCTCTTAAACTATCATCATTATTTATGGTGGCGATTCTCGCTTCGCATTTTTCACAATCAAGTCCACAGTACGCAATAAATTTATTCATATGATAAACTCCTTTTTTTCTTTTATTATACTACTTTTTCATATTTTTTGACATAAATAATCTCGTTACTAAGTCAATGTTGTTGTTTTCATTTTCAATATCATATGCATCATCAAGGCCTAAGTTTCTTAAATTTATAATTATTTGTGTATTACATCTAAATCTCCTTGTAAAATTCCAATAAAAAAGAGAAGGGCTTCTCTTTATAAACTATATTTCATATTTCTATTCTAACATATTTTATTAAGAATAATCAGTTTTATTGCAAATGGCTCGTAAATTTTACTATTATATATCTTACTTAAATGTTTTTTAGCATCATCTATATCTTTTTGAGTTATAATAATACTAATTTTCTTATTTACGACTCTTTGTTTTCTCAAGTATTCACAGTCTATAAATGTTAATTGTTTAAAATTTTTCTTATACACTTATCTCTCCTAATTTCCACTCCATATAATAGCACTCTTACCATTTTCAGACTGCGCTTCCACTCCAGAATTAGTATCATTGTTGATATTGCTATTAATATCAATATTATCTTCAGTAATAACTACCCCCATATTTGACAAATACATTTTCTGCATATTCATTTCACGAATATATTTGTCTTTAAATTTGGAATTAGGTATTTCTTTAATAATATCTCTATAAGCTTCATATAACATCATATGATGTCTAATCGCAAATTCTTTATCTTTTTCAATATCTTCCCAACTCGTAATTTTTAGGCCTTTTCTCTCTTCATCAAGTTTATTTTTCTTTTCCATTAATACTTCCCATGCATGCGAATTAATTCTTTCCCTATTGTATTCTATTGCTTCATCTATAAGTGCACTATTTTCTGGTGTCCTTTCAATAAATCCAGGTTCTGCTTCTTTTGCATTACAATTAAATACTATTCCAATTGCCAAGATAAATATAACAATTATTAGATTTGTTATTCTTTTCATATTTTTCTTCTCCGCAATTTTTTTCTTTTTATTTTTTTAAGCTTCAAGTCAAGATGCTTTAGCATCTTGACTTATGCCACTCGGCATAATGACTTTTTATTATTTATTTTCTAAATTATATTAAATCAAAATTTCTGCTAAAAGAATTATATCTTAAATAGAGATATGTATATACAATAAGTAAAAACTATCATCAAATTATAATTTTTATTGCATTACCAATTGATTTTTTTTTACTTTTTTTATCATATTTATGATTTTTTTCTTTGCTGCATTTTGCAATTTGATTCTTTTTGCATCTTCTTTCAATGCAAGTGAAGTTGCACGATTTGACTTTTCAGATTCACTCAATTTCAAATGTCTTAACATAATAACCTCCTACTGTTTTTTATATATAATCCCATTCTTTTTACATCCTTTAAGGAAAATGTTTATTGCTTCAAATTTTTTCTTCAATGATTTTGATTTATCATACTCATTCCCTGCTTTATTTAGCAATAACATATTTTTATCAACATCATATTTATTATTTTTAACCATATAATGAATATCACCTTTATTTGACACAAGTACCATCATTTTAATTGTATGATATGATAAAAAGAAATATATGTCATCTAAAGAAAAACTTGAAAGAGATGGGTGATTGTGTAACAATACAACTATACACTCATTTTGACCCTTAATTATATGGTATGATGCTGTGTTACCAAGTGGATCTACTTCATACTCATTTCCAAACTGAACACCTATTGAACTTTCTAAATCTTTTATGCCTGTCCCCATTTTATAAGTTATAGAAACTTCATTTGAATTATTATTTTCTTTTGAAATCTCTAAAACCATTTTTGCTAAATTAGAAATTATTAAGTGCTCCTCTTTAGGTATTTCTTCAAACTCAATTTTGCCAACTTTGTTTATTGCAACATCCGTAATATCTATTTTATGGTCCTTTTTATTTGACATTTTTATTTTGCTGTTTACCATATATTTCCTTGCAAAAATAATTTCATAGGCTTATTTACTCATAACCATATTATACAAAATATCCCTATTTTTATCAATACAGAACGCATATAGGATAGGGTTAAGTTATTGTGGTTTTAAAAGTAAAAAATATATATTTATAGTTGTTTTTTTATTAAATTTTGCCCATATGTTTAAGTATTCTATAGTAGCATTATCTATATAGAATAATTTTGATTTAATATACAGTTGTCAGCATCTCCAATATGATTTTGATATGGAGCATAATGCTTAACATTTACTGTAAAAGTTCCAGATGTAGGAATTGAGCACTTACTTCTACCACATGTGCAAGTTGAAAATTCACCGTGAATTCCAGAACCGACGTTTATAGTTCCAGTTAATCTCCTTGTTGCTTCGTTGCCAATATCATCATAAGTATAAACGTAGCTTAATTCGTCCTCATATAAAATATATCCATCGTTAGTTAAAGGATCAGCTTCAGAATCCGTTGCTTTATCGGCATCAGATTGGGTTGCCTCGCTCGGAGTTGCTATTTTTCTTGTATCTATAACTAATATTCCTGCACCAAAATTATGGCTTCCTAATCTTGACGCTAAAACTTTTTTATCAAATAATCTTAATATTTCTTTTAGTTTTTCAACTACGGTATAATATCTATTATGAGCATGAAGTATTTTACTTACTTTAACAGTAGTTGAACTTAAACTATGTTTACCTTTATAAATTGCAATATATTCATCATAATCTCTTAATTTCGTTGTGCCATTAATTATAATATCATTTTCTATATAATACATTAAATCTTTAGGTTCAAGATTTTCAACTCCTATACTTTCTATCTCTTTAATTATATTTTCATATACACCTAATGTTAATGCTTCTGTTCCATCATAATGAATATTAAATGAAACATCTTCATCTATCTTATTTGCATCCTCTTCAGCCTCCATATATGATAATAAGCCCCAATTTACAGCATATGCATCACTCATAAAACTATCCATAGTTTGATATTCTAAACCAGTAGGTGCTATAAATAATTTTTTTCCTATTACATCTCCAAATTTTTCTTCTTTATCATCTCTATAATACCTTTCTCCAGTTAATACTTCTAACTTATGAAATTCAAACATATATTTACTACATAAACTTTCATTATTACATAATATATCCCAAAATGTTTTTTCTTTAGACCATGGTATTGGTATAATTCCTAAAAATTTCTTTTGTTCAGATATTCTTAATCTTGGTTGAAAATGCATAGGCTCAAATTTTAATACAAAATTTATTGCATCTTCATCAGTTTCCTTTTCTTTTTTATCATTTAAAGTTTTATCACCTCCTAAATAATCCCCTATTACTTCATCTATTCCCTTATCTTCAATTATAAATCCATTCTTTGCTCCATCTTTTACAAAACTCTCAAAATCAACTTTTTCTCCCTTACTATTCCTATATGCTTCATTATCTTTTTCGCCTAATTCTTCTACTAATTTATATACATTCTCTCCATTATTATAGTTAGCCCAGGTTTTTAAATCCTTATACTCTGTCCAATCTTCATAATACTTTTGATATGGATATTTCTCATCACGCCTATTCTCTTCAGTAATAGGTTGCACTAATTGAGGTATTGTATCAGTATATATAACTTCTCTACCATCTAAAAAACTTGTAAAATCAAAATTATTAGCACATTTTGCATAATTGCCACTTATAACTTTTTTAGTTTCTATAATACTATTATCTTCAAATTGTTTAGGCATAACAATATGCTCCCAAACTTTTTCTTCATTTAAGTATAAAGTAACTCTTTCTGCACAAGTATCCACTATAAACTCTACGAAAAATTTATTCATAGGTGTATCATAACCAGTAGTATTATTGATATTAGGTTCATCTTCTAATTTTTCTGATATAACCTTAAATACATATCCATTATCTTCAGCAAATACTATATTATATGTTGATGTTATAAATATTACTAATAAAATTAATATTCTATTTAATCTTTTTAATATTCTCATATTATATTTCCTATTTTTTAACATATCTAATTATAATAACAAAACTATATATAGTTATAAAAACATACAATCAAAAAATAGCCTTTTAATTAGGCTATTTCCTCCCTAAACAATCCTTATCTATCTATTTAATCGCTCCCATATTTCTACTAATATTATCCATAGCATTTGCTGTCGCTATAAGTTCTTCTGCTGTTGCAACATTTCCAGATACCATTGTCTCTCTACCATCTTTATCTTTTAACACTGACACTTGTCTATCTGGTGCAATACTTATTGTCCAAGGATTTCCATTTTTGTCTATAATTTCAACATCATAAATATCTTCATCTTCATAAGGCTTTACTTTACTAACTATCTCCAAATCTCCTATAGTTTCTTCAATAGTTCTTGGTTTACCAGTTGCTCTATTATAAGTTTTATTATCTATAGTTATCCATTTTTCAGTGTTCAGATTATTATATTCATTATTTTTAGTTCCTTTACTGCCATTATTAGCCCCTTTTAATTTATCTTCTTTTTCATTTATTTTATTACCATCATTTATATCTGCATCTACATCAATTCTAATATCTGCATTAGGTATCGGAGCTTCAGGTTTTTTACAAGCAAATAAACTCATACCTGCCACTGCTGCTAACCCTACTATCGTCATTCTTTTTACATTATTTTTTACCATCTCTTTATCTACCTTCATCGCACACTTCAATGGTTTCAAATTTTCTATCAAATAATGAAACTTTATTAACGATTCTATAATTTCCTAAATCTTCTTTTTTTACTTTAGATGTTCCATCCTTGCTTTCTACATTTATAATTATAAACCCTTCTTTACAATGTCCAAGTATTGCCACAAGTTCATCATTATATTTTATAATTTCATACTTCTTTTTATCAAAATTGAAATAACTAAAAAAGAAACATATTACCCTAATAATAGCACAGATGGACATAACTACGATAATAATAATAATAATTGTATTGATATATTTTTTAAAAAAAGCGCATAATGAAGTTAATGCAAAAGGAATTAATAAGTAAATTAATACAAATTTCAAAATGTCACAACACTTATCTGGTTTTTTATTTTTTATTTCTCCCTTATTGTTATATTTAATAAATCCAACTATACCAACTATATATATAAATGAGATAGGAAATAGCATAAGACAGCAAAAAAGAGGGTCTACAACATTATAGTTATTGCAAAATCCAACAAAAACAAGCAAAAGAATTATTGATGTTAGCATTAATATATATTCAAATGTTTCAATTAATACTTTTTCAATACTAAAAGTAAATAAATTAAATGGAATCTTAAATTTTTCCTCACATTTTTTCCCATATCTATAATTAACAATATACTTTAGTACTATGAACAAAAATGTAATAATTGCTATAATATTATTAGCCTCTGGCAAATAATATTTAATAAAATTAATAAAATGATTAATCATAATCTTAATTTCCCTTAATTTATTTTTTTTGAGGTTCAAGTCAAGATGCTTTAGCATCTTGACTTATGCCCTGTTATTATACTACATTAATTTTTGTATTATTAACCTTCTTCTTCATTTTCTATACGTTCTTTTTTCAAACTATCTTCAATAATGTTTATCATTTCCTTTGGTCTAACTATAAAATCTAAATTGAAATTAAAATGTTTCTCATTACCCGTAACCAAATATGTATCTTTATCTATACTATCTTTTGCTTCAAGTGTAATATAATAAAATACCAAATCATCTTTATGTTTTACATTTTCATTTTCTTTTAGCGTTTCTTTGTAATCCCTTGGTGTATCAATTACTATTGCTTTCTCTATTATATCATTTATAAATTCATTTGCTACTTCTATATCAAAATATTTTCTAAATTTATTACTTGCCGTTACTTCTTTATATTCTCTTATTATATCATCATTTACAACTGGTATCAAAATTTCATCATCAAAAATAAACTTATTAATCAATTTTATAATAGTATCGTCTTGATTTGCTGATTTAATGAGTCTTGATATTACAACATTAGTATCAATAACTGCATAGAACTTTTGCATTGTTATTTCCCTGCCTTATCTCTTCTCTTACTTCATCTACTAAATTACATATTTCATCCATAGTAAGACCACCACCATTTTGTTCTGCTACAGCATTTGCTTTTTCAGTTATTGAGTTTAAGAAAGATAAAGTTTTATTCTTGTCTTCTAATGACTTTTTTTTAGGATATATCACATTATACATAAAACATACCTCCTTATTTTTTCAACCAAACCATCTCATAGGCTTTACTACCTACAATCATATTATACAAAAAATCCTTATTTTTAGCAATATAAAACCTCGCATAGATAAAGTCAAATTTTTTTCTATATTTTATGCTTTTATGATATAATATATGTTATGAGCATATTGAAAATAAAACTTAATTCAACGCAGACAATACTTGGCAGTTTCATACTTGCCATACTTTTAGGTGCTATTCTTTTAATGCTACCTATATCAAGCAATTCTCATACATACACAGATTTTTTAACTTGCATTTTTACATCTACATCTGCTATGTGTGTGACTGGTCTTGTAGTTGTAGATACAGCAACTCACTGGTCTATGTTTGGTCAACTTATCATACTTATACTAATCCAATTTGGAGGACTTGGTGTCATAGTTATTGCTTCTATCATAGCAGTTTTTCTTGGTCAAAAAATAAACTTCATTCATAGGTCAACTCTTCAAGAAGCACTGTCAGTTCAAAAAGTTGGTGGCATAATTAAACTAACAAAGTTTATTATAAAAGGTGTCATTATCTTTGAATGTCTTGGAGCAATAATTCTTTTTACATCTTTCATAAATGATTTTGATTTAATAACTGCGATATGGTATTCTATTTTTCATTCCATATCAGCATTTTGTAATGCAGGTTTTGACCTTATGGGCTTTAGAGAAAAGTTTTCTTCACTTACATATTACCAGTCAAACATACCAATAAATGTAACTATTATGCTTTTAATAATAATAGGAGGTCTTGGTTTTACAGTTTGGAATAATATATTTACAAAGAAAACTAATTTTAAAAAATATTCTCTACAAAGTAAAATAGTTATACTTACAACTTTATTTCTTATATTTATTCCTGCAATTTATTTTTATATTTTTGAATATGGTGATTTACCT
Source organism: Lachnospiraceae bacterium (assembly GCA_017934175.1). Taxonomy (GTDB): domain Bacteria; phylum Bacillota; class Clostridia; order Lachnospirales; family Lachnospiraceae; genus UBA3633. The sequence goes on from JAGBKB010000054.1 coordinate 14,226, forward strand.
TCAAAAACTCGCATTTTATCATCACTATTTCAATCAGTAACCACAAGAACTGCAGGATTTAATACAACCGACTTTTCAGAAATGTCAGAGGTTGGTCAAGCCTTAAGTGTTATACTGATGCTTATCGGTGGTTCCCCTGGTTCTACAGCAGGTGGTATGAAAACTACTACATTTGCAATACTTGTTATTTCCACAGTCGCCATTTTTAAACACGAAAATGAGCCACACATATTTGACAGGCGAATAGAAGTTCAAATAATTAAAAATGCTATCACAATTTTTATGTTATACTTAACTTTGTTTTTAATCGCAAGTTTTATAATATGTAAAGTTGAAAATGCACCTCTTATGAAAACTTGCTTTGAAGTTAGTTCTGCGATTGGGACAGTGGGCTTAAGTCACAATTTCACAAGTCATCTTTCAAATGTATCAAGAATAATTTTAATAATTCTTATGTTCCTTGGAAGAGTTGGTGGTCTCACATTTATATATGCAATCATACCTAATCTTAATAATAAAGCCGGCTACATCTCCGAAGATGTGACAGTAGGCTAATGAATGGAGGAGAAATTATGAAAAATATTTTAATTATAGGAATTGGCAGATTTGGTTTTCATATTGCGAAAGAGTTAAGCAAATTGAACACACAAGTTTTAGCAGTTGATACCAATGAAGAGCATCTTCAAAAAGTTGATGAGTTTGTTGCTAAAACATTGATTGGAGATGGAACCGATATAGATTTTTTAAAAACTGTTGGAATTAATACTTTTGATGAAAGTATAGTTACTATTGGTGATAATTTTCAAGCCTCACTTGAGACAGTTTTAAATCTTAAAGAACTCGGAGCAAAAAAAATAACTGCAAGAGCATCTATGGAGTCTCAAAAAAACCTCCTTTTGAAAATTGGTGCTGATTTAGTCGTTTATCCTGAAAAGCAATTAGCAAAATGGACAGCACTACATTCAGCCAATAACTCTGTCTATGATTTTATGGACCTTGACAATAACTATGGAGTATATGAAATCACTACTCCTGCAGAATGGAAAGATAAAACATTGGCTGAACTTGACCTTCGTAAAAAGCACAATATAAATATTATTGGTGTCAAAGAAAAGAATAAAATGAAAATGATTCTTGGTCCTAACTATACATTAAAAGATGGTGAGAATCTTGTCATAATAGCAAAAGAATCTGACATAAATAAGTTTTTGAGCAAATAATATATATGTCTCGCGATAAAAAACACAATTTTAAATTCAAACATTCTCTCGGTCAAAATTTTATAACCGATGAATTTTTACTTGAAGATATTGCTGATGAAAGTGGGATTACCAAAGATGATTTGATTTTAGAAATTGGTCCTGGAAATGGTGCACTGACAAGATGTCTATGTGATAGAGCAAAGTATGTTGTCATAGTAGAAATTGATAAAAGTTTAATTCCTCTTCTAAAAAGTAATTTAAAAGAATATAACAATGTATCAATTATAAATGCTGATTTTCTTAAGTTTAATTTCCAAAATATCATAAATGAATTTTTATCTATCTCTGACTTTCGCCCTATCAAAGTAGTTGCCAACCTTCCTTACTACATCACATCTCCTATCATCCAAAATCTTTTACAAAACCCATATATATGTGAGATGACTCTTATGGTTCAAAAAGAAGTAGCGGAGCGAATCGTTGCTACTCCTAACAATAAAGATTTTGGTGTCTTAACACTTGCTTGCAATTATTTTGCAGAAACTGAAATGATAATGCTCGTTTCAAAAGAATGTTTTTATCCTAAGCCAAAAGTTGACTCGGCAGTAGTACACTTTAAAAAGTTTCCACAATTTGTTTATGATAAACTTGACTCTCACATAACCGATAATACCAATAATCAAATAATTCAAAGCGATGAAAAACTCTTTAAATTAATAAAAGCCTCTTTCGCTGAAAGGCGAAAGAAACTTTTAAACTCTTTGTCTAATGCAGGTTACGATAAAAACTCTCTTGCTACTGCATTTTCAAAATTAGGTTTTGATGAAAATGTCAGAGCAGAAAATCTTTCTCTTGATGACTACAAAAATCTATTAAACATTCTATAAATTTATCTACAATGAATAACTATCTCCCTCTGGCAATACAATATCTTCTGTAGGGGCTTCAGTGGTAGGAGGTTCAGTTGGTTTTGTCTGTCCTGGTGGCCCTGGCATAGGTATAGTAGGTGGCTGATAATTTGGGTCTTTCTTCTCTGCATCAGAATCAAATTCATTATATTTCTTCTTACTTGCACCCTCTTTTTGTAATGTCACTTGTTGCACCGCCATTCCGCCCATGTCATATACAAATGTCAAACTATCTTCTGTAAATAATATTTCTTTTTCAGTTGCTCTACTTCTATTGATACTGCCGAAACTAAAACCAAAAAAACTATTGTCCGCTTCAGTGGCAAGTCGCTTTGACAGAATAATATTTTCATTATTCATCTCATTTGCATTACAAGTGCCATACCAATATACATCTCTATCAAAAAAACTATTTGAATAAATAGTTATCGTGCCATTTTCAACTACAGCCTCATAACTCATAACTCCTGTGCCTTTATAAGTTCCGTGAATATTTATTCGTGACACTTTACTATTGCAGGCAACACATAACACTATACTGCTAATTATGGCAATCGATTCAATTATTCTTCTTGTTATTTTCAATGTTATTCTCCTTACCTATACTACCATTATTATTTTATAAAAAATACTTCGCCAATTTTTAGAGGTCCCTTAATTCATATAATTATTCAAGTGCTTCAAGTTGTGCAAATAACACATACCCACCATACACTACTGCCTCATGCACATCAGCTCTTGGTGTAAGTATTCTATCTTTATTTGAATATTCAAGAACATAGTTGTTATTGTCGTAGCCCGTTATGAAAAACTGGAATAAGTCATCTTTGTATACCGCTATTTTTTCATTCAAACTTAAGTAGTATTCAAGGTCTCTCTCCGTGACACCGGTCACATTCATAACTAAAATTGCATTATTTTTCAAATAAATATTTTCTTCAAAGCCTTTAAGATTTTCAAGTATTGAATCATTTTGTCTTAAGTAAGATACATTTCCCTTATTGGCACGATTATAACAAGTTATTCTATCATCAAACTTAACATACCCATAGTTATCTCTTATCTCATTTATTCCATCAGAAAGATTTTTTAATTTTGCTTTTAAATCACCACTGTCATACACATAGTAAATAGCATCTTCAACTTCCATAGATGACTCAAGCGCAGTTTCTTCTACTTGCTTTCTAATGATACCAGCACTCTTTGCATAAGTTAATTTTTGATTTCTTTCAAGTGGTATATCAAAATATCCTATCCTTAATTTCTCTTTAGTAAACTCTTCTTTAAATGCAAAAATGTCTGTATTTTCAACTGGATAATTATTTACTATAACATCATTTGTAAGATAAGTGTAGTGTGTGCCTTCTCTTTTATATTTATTATACCGAAGAACATTTTGTTGATTGACAAAATTATATAAATACCTATCTTGCTCCTTAAATGAATCTTCCTTTCCAGTGATTGCATTTACAACTCGTATCTCGTGACTTGGTCTACCAATTATCTTGCCGATTTCTCTCCATATATTTTCATCACTAAACACACCATAGAAAAGGTCATCATTCATAAATGTAACTACTTCTATGTTTTCACCCTCTTTTGCATCTATCTGGGTTATCTTTCCATCCTCTATGTTGTAAATGCTTATATGCTTTGACACTTCTTCTTTGTCATTGTTAAATGCAAAATATCTACTATTTGAACTTGCCGCAAACTTAGTTTCTTCAAATCCATCAGCCAGTGTCAATATTTCTGCAGTGTTGATGTCTATAGAATAAACTTTATTATAACTCTTGAAAATCAAACTGTTGTTTTTATAAACGCAAAGTCTGCTAATGTCATATTTCAAACTTTGAAATGTGGTATATATAGGTATAAATAATTTTTCTTCTGATTCATTGGTCTCACTGTGATAAGTAAAAATATCTATTCCCATATTTCCTTCATTTAATCCAACCATATTATATCCATATATAATATAAGTCACATCACCTGCATCATCTACATCTAAGATTTTTACGGCATAGTCATTTGCTATTTTTTCAAATGTATCTTCATCCTTTATTCGGTATGAAAAGATATTAGTCATCTTTTGTTCTTTTAAATTATATATGTATATTTCTTTCTGTTTGCAAAATGCAAAATACTCGTGGCTTGGTGATTCAATTTTTTCAAAGTTGCTTGGATTAGTTACGCCCATATAAAATCTTTTATTTGTTTCATTGTAAGGTTCATCTTCAAGATTTAGCAACTCTTCTGTGGACCTTTTGAACTTCATAAAATACCATCTTGTTCCATCCCACCGAAGCACATATTCATCTCGATTTATAAAAAATTCATCTTTGTCTTCTTTTCCACTTTTAGTTAAATACCTAATAACAATATTAAAACTATATTCCTGTGCTTGATAAATATTGAAAAAGTATTCGCCAACTCTTTTCATCTTTGTATCTGCAAATGTAAGTTGTTCAAATGTCTGTTGCAAAGTGACAGTGTGCATCTCTCTCATATCACGATTGATACTTGTTTCAAGATATTGAACTATACCTTTTTCATAATTACCTGCTGTCACAGGGTCAAATGTCAAGTCTGTAAACCACTGTGCCTTTTCCACTGCTGCATCTAAATTATTTTTAGGTCTATATATGACATTTGCAAAATAAAACGCTTCTCTTTTATTGGTTTTAATTTTAAGAGTTAAAAGATAAGCAGTGTTGGTCTTTATGAGGTTCTGTATATTTAAAGTTATTCTCGTTTCATCTTTTTCATAATCTCTATTGCTATCATCTACATCAAGCCTTGTTCTTTCAAGAAGTCTATTACTCGTCCTATCTCTTATTTCATAATCAATATAACTGAATTTATTTCCATTATTTTTTATAAGCAAGTCTAATTTTCTTCCTTGACCAAGAAGTGTGACAGTTTCATTTGAAACTTTACTGTAATTGCTATTTGTAAATCCTCTCATCTCATTTAACTTCTTGTCATTTCTAATCTGGTATATGATTGGAAATGATACATCCAAAGTATCTATATAAAAAAGTTGCTTTGGGCGAAGTTCATTATAATGTCTCATATTAAACCACACTGCTGCAACTATAAATGCAATAGCCGCAAGCAGTATAGGATTTACTGGCTTTTTTCGCCTTGGTTTTCCAACAAATATATTACTAATCTTCATACTTATCTCTTTGTCCGAGCGCTATCTCAAGTGCCTTTTGCTCTTCAGGTCCAAGTTTGGTAGTAGTGGTGCCGACATCTACATCTTTTATAAATATTATAGTTCCATCTCCAAGACTTTGACAAGTAACCACAAAACCTGAATTGGTAAAGTCAAGCATAGCAAGTGCAAACGAACGCTTACCAGATTTTTCTTCAAATGCATCATATCTATAAAAACCTAATTTTTGAAATGACCTTTTAGTTATTCTATTTAATTTTCTTATGCTCTCTTTATTTTTAGTGTTGTCTTCTACAAGATGGTCAATGTCATTTTGCAAATCAATAAAATACTCTTCAAGAGTCTCTGCATCTCTTCCTTTCATAAATATATCATACCGTTTCTTCAAATCATCATATTTGCCATATGATATCACAGAAAAAACTATAGACACTATGGAAAGTGCTATAAGAATTATAATTATTACAAATAGGATTGGGTTGTCTAATAAAATCATTTATACCTCACTGATATTTTATATATAACCATTTTACTTAAAAATGTTTTTACTTTTCAATTATAATTTCTTATTGTTTTTATTGCTCTGTATAATCAAATATCACATCATCCACATTTCCATCACTATCAAGGGTGTAGTGGAAGTGGTGGGTGTTTTGATAGGTTGGCTCTGTGTTTTCAAAATTTCCATAAACTTCTACTGTAATCTCTTGTTTCTCGCGATTAAGCATACAGTTACTTTCGCAGTCTTCACTTGCTATTAAATTAAAATATTCTAATAAATTTGTGTTAAACTTTTCTTTAAACTTTTCAGTTACAGGACAGTCATCAAAATTGATGCGAGTTTTGTCAAACATTGACTTGAAAAGCATTTTATAGCCGATAAACTCCATTTGATTCTTTATTACATCTCCAGTAGCAGTATTTTTGTATTGTTCATGATTAATATATAGGTTATTGATAAACTGTCTTAATTTTATCGGGCAAATTGTTTCCTTTATATAATTCAAGTATTCTTCTTTTACTTTATCATCATTCAAATTATAGTTTCCTAACGAATTGTTAATATCAAATTTATTATTACTCTTCTTGTATATCATAAATATTAATAGAAACATCATAACAATAACTATTATTGTTAAAAATAATTTTTTATTATTTTTCATCTTTTCCTCCTTTAAACCTTATTACTGTTGTATATATTTTCCCTTTATCTTCTTGATAGTCACTATATATACCATTTTCCTTTACATCAAAATTTTTACTTAATAAATATGTATTATGAACTCTGCACCAACTAATTATTTTTCCATTGCTAAGATAAAAATCTACATTGCCATTTCTGCAGACTAAATCTCCTGCTTGTAATTCAAATATACACATCAAGAATTTTTGAGTTTCTGTGTCAAGTTTTCCAAACTCATACATATTCATATAGTGTTTTATTAGATTTACTTCATGGTTAGAAATGTCTACTTCATCATTACTTATATTTCTATCACTAGTTTTATATTTATCTAAATTTAATTTTAAGCCCGCATAACAGTTTAGACATATATCATAATTCTCATTTTCTAAAATTTTTTCTATATCTTCATTTGATTCTAATTGATACTTATCACTGACAACTTTTATTCCGTGTGTATAACTATGTATTTTACCAGTTCGTTTATTTATGATATATTTACTTTCTTTTACACTGTGTCAATTTCTTTTGTTCCTATGAATAAATCGTTTTTGACTACTTCTTTTTTATAGTTTCACTTCGCTTTTCTTTGGTGCAAGAAAAACACAGCACTAACATTGAAACTATATATAAATATTTTTTTACTATTTTAGCTTGCACATTATCCTTTTAAATTTTTGATAAATTCTTAGTGTCATAAAACTATGAATTTTAGTTTTTAGTGTTTAGTGTTTAGTGTTTAGTATCAATGTTTCTTTTCTTTTAAAATTGACATTCTTTTAATCTATCCTTCTGTATAATCAAATACAACATCATCCACATTGCCTTCACTATCTAAAGTATAATGAAAATGATGAGTATTTTGATAGGTTGGCTCTGTGTTTTCAAAATTTCCATAAACTTCTACTGTAATTTCTTGTTTCTCGCGATTAAGCATACAGTTACTTTCGCAGTCTTCACTTGCTATTAAATTAAAATATTCTAATAAATTTGTGTTAAACTTTTCTTTAAACTTTTCAGTTACAGGACAATCATCAAAATTGATGCGAGTTTTGTCAAACATTGACTTGAAAAGCATTTTATAACCTACAAATTCCATTGCTTTTATTACATCTTCACCAGTTGCAGTTTCACTCATTGGACTTAATGCAACATAATCATTTATTATAAAATCCATTAATTTGTTAACTTTTATATATTTCTTTAAATAATTCATATAATTATCTTTAACCTGAGAATTTGTTAATTGATAATTTTTAATTTCCATTTTAATATCAAAAGTTTTTACTGTATTTATGTAAAATAATGCTATAAATATAGTTATAATCAACACTACAATTATCATGTATCTTTTATTTACTTTCATCTTTTTCTCCTTTAAATCTAATTATGGTTGTAAACAACTGTTCTTTTCCTAATACATCATTACTTAAATACCCTTCAGCTATTACTTTATATTTTTTGCTCATGATGTATTCTCTATTTACCGTCCCCCAATTTATAACTTTATGTGACCCAATGTAAAAATCTATATGCCCATCACTGTTTCCTTTATAATTCTTTCTACAACACAATAAATCTCCAGGCAATAAATCAAACTCCTTCCCATAGTAGTATAGTTTTATACCACTTACAGTATCTCTTTTTTCAATCATATCCCAAGTAATTATCTCAAAATTTCGTGTAGTAAATAATTTGTTTATAAAATCACTTATATCAGCAAAGTCTACTGATTTTGTCTCCCATAAGTCAATACCATATGCTATTCTATTTTCTAATTTTTCATCTTTTAAAATTACTTTATTTATATAATGATAGTAAACAGCCGCTGCAAACTTAGAGCTGTCATCTACTACACAGTAATTTTTATATTCTCTAAATATAGGTTCTTTTTCTGCATTTCGTAATGTTTGCAAATCATTCATTGTGTATTTATTATTTCCATAACCATAACCAGCATCTTTAAATAAATCACATTGATATACTACCATATCTGTGTCTGGA
>JAGBKB010000055.1 GCA_017934175.1 Lachnospiraceae bacterium
AATCCCCAATCCCCAATCCCCAACAATTTAATAAATTTATAAATGATTAAATAATAAAAAATATATAGAAAATAAATTAATAATTTCTAGAATTAATAATAAAAAATAATAAATTAAAAAATAATAATTATTAAAAATAATATAAAAAAAGTATTTTTATTCATCTATAATTTAAAAAAATGAACACAAAAATGAAGGTTAAATCATATGAACAAGTAAAGAAAGAGAAAGAAGCCCAACTTAACACTAAAAGAAAAGCAATCAGGGATGTTTTAACAAGTGCCAAAAACAATCCAAAATTTGCTAAATTGCTATCATACTCTTTCACCTCCCTTGATAAAATGATCACTCCTCCTCAGAGTGATTGTCGTCTTAACGCCAAACTTATTATGGAGGAAGGAGGTATAGATATTTTGCGTCAAATAGCACTTAAAAACGTCCACAATGAAGAAATATGCAAACAAATTGCAAATATCATTGCCAAGCTTACTTCTATGGCTGATGGAGTAGATCAAGAATTAGCTTTAAAATTCGTTGAAGCCAAAGGACATGAAGCAGTCATTGAGCTACTTCTTTCAAAAAATAAAGGTGAGGGCTCTGTTCCTTTGATTAAAACCTTGAATAATTTATGTCAAGTTCCACAATTAATTACCAAACTTTTGGATGCTGGTCTTGCAGAGTCTATTAAATTGGTAAATGACTTATATAATGATGACATTCAAATTATTTCAACAAATCTTGATACAATGAAAAAAGTAAGTAATCAAAAAACAGGTAGAGAATTCCTTATCAAAAAAGGTATTGTCCCAAGTATCCTTAAAAATGTCCAAAAATGCTCTGAATCAGGAGAGCCAGCAGCTGTCCTTAATGGACTTATTGTCGTTGATAACCTTTGCAGAAATGAAGAAGGTAAAAAAGAAGTAAAAGATGCTAACGCCCCACTTATTTTATGTGACGTTGTAGAAAACTTTGGAGAAAATGATAAAATTATCAATAAATCTGCTAAAATTTTAGCTAAAATAATGACTAAAGATGACCTTGAAAAAGAATTAAAGAAATTAAAAGATTGTTCGCAAAAATTAGATAGCAGTGATGATAAACCAATTGTTGATGAAATTAGAGATTCAGTAGGTTTAGTCTCAAATCTAATGTTAGTTGATGAGCTTGCAAAAACAGTCTGTTTACCTGAAAATTTCGATATGTTAAAAAAACTTTTTAAAAAAGTAAGAAATATAGATTTATCAAATAAAAATCCTGAATATATTAAAGATTATTTATTGACTAATAAGCATTTCTTGGCATTATTAAAGAGAGCACTTGATAATATGCCTGAAGTTTTTGAAATAGAAGATGAAGATGATCCAGATTGTGGTTTTACAATTTTAAAAGATGTCATAGAAGATGGAGTCAAGAAAAATTGGGATACAACCAAAAAAGTTGTAGACAAATTAGAAGAAGAAAAATCACCAGAGGCTGAACCTCTTAAAAATGCCTTTAAAAGTTACTTCTCTTCATATGATAATATAGTAAAACAAAGTTACGATAAAAGATCTAACGAAAAAAAGAAAGATCCTTCATGGATAGAATTATTAAATTATCTAGTAGGTGATATCATTTTCAAAGGAGATAAATATTTCGGAACAGATGAAAAACCAAACTATGCCGCATCCAACATACTCAAAATTGCCGATACTACATGCCAAAACTTCCCAGATGAATGTGGTGAATTACCAAATAACGTAAAAAAATGTTTCCCATACATGAAAAATGTCATAGGTTTCAGTGACTATTGGAAAACTTTAACAAATGATTTAGATGTAATTTCAAGTACACTCAAAAAAGAAAAACCAGATAGTGACCTTAAAAAGAAAATCATTCCAACAGTCGTTAATTTCATGGACCAAAAATATAAATTCAGATATCCAAATCTCATTACTTTAAATATTTTGGATGAATATCTTAAACCAGAATTTGTCCAAAATATGATTACCAGTAAATATAACCCAAAACAAAATGAAAATTATGGCTTAAATTATGTAAGTGCAATTGACTCAATTATGGTCAAACCCCAATATCCAAGTTCTACAGTACTTAAAGAAGCAGATTATGATGATGACAAAGAAGGAGTAGATGACACTAAAGAGCCCAAAAATGAAGAAACTGAAAGAAAAATATTAGTTAAAGGAAGTATGTTATTGAAAAGATTAATTCCAATGGAAGCTTTCTTGAAAGAAGTCAAAGACTTTAAAAAGAATGCAGGTTCATATGTCCCAGAAGCAAACAAGGTCGAAGATACTTTGAGATTAGAGAATAATTTAATATATCAAAATTGTGCTTTAACTGTAGACAATTTCTTCAAGGCTGGAATGAATGATGATTTCAATACCTTAAAAGATTTGATCAAAAAAGAAATTTCATTCATCGAAGGATTCAAAAGACTCAAAGCAAATGAAAACAACCCAAAATTCAAAGAAATATGCAATGCTTCAAACAAAAGACTCCATTTACAATTAGGTACTTTGAGAAGATTAGAAGATCAAGGTATAGACAAATTTAACAAAACAAAGCAAGACGACTATAGAACTTTATTACAAAATATCACAAGCTTAAATTCAGAAGTTATTAATAAATCATCTGACAGTCCAAACCTTATTGAACATTTAGATCAATTAAGAAATAATGTTACTTTTATTAGAGATCATGAAAAAGATTTATCAGCTGATCCAACAAAAACTGCATCTGATACATATATCTCTAACTTAATGGGATTATTGAGAAAAGCTAATAATGATGAAGATTTAAGCGATTCTGTTGTTAAGACCTTAATTGCCTTTGCAAACAAAAGACCACCAGTTTGCAACAATTTAGTCAAATCTGGATGTCCAAGATTACTTTTACAAATTATGGATAGTGCTCAAAGTCGTCCACTCGTTGTTGATTGTATGAATTTATTAAAAATGATTACCTTATCAAGCAAGGAAAATGCAGAAGTTATAGGTAATCAAAATATTTTAATGAATTTATTACAAATTAGATCTAAATTTGCTAGTGTGGAAACCATTACAAAACCAGCTGATGAAATAGCAAATGAATTAATGAGATTACCTGGTCAAGAAAAAATTGCCGAAGGTGTCATTAGAGATGCTATTAAAGAATTCCATACAAATGTCCAAAAAGACTTCAAAGACAATGAAGTTAAAAACAAAATACTTGGAAATGAAGAAGTTATAAACTCTTTCACTACAAATAGCAAGACATGCGAACCAATTTTAGAACAACCATTTATAAATGATTTAAATAAAGCAGTTGATTTAGTCACAAAAGACCAAGAAGTATCAAATACTATTGATGGTTTACTCACTAATGATATGGGTATCCTCAAAAAAATCAAAGATAACTTACCATCAAAAGATGATAAAAGACATGGTGATGTTGCAAATGATACTATTAAAATATTATTAGATAAATCCAACTATGTCGAACCCTTATTATTAGCTTGTAAATGCCTAGGAGACTATGTCAAAGATGACCAATTATATAGAAAACATTTGAATGACAAAATCAATGATGGCTTCGTTGGAAAACTCTTCGAAATTCAAGATGATTACCTTGATAATCCAGAAGTTACTAAAGAAATAAATAATTTATTATGCTATTTGGCTATGAGAAATCCAAAATTAGCTGAATCTATTATAAGGAGAGGAGGCCTCGCTAATCTAATACAAGAACTTAAATCAGTAGCCAATTTGAATGATCCAGCAAGTAATATTTTGAAATTAAATGGATTAAAAATGCTTAATTCATTACTTAACAATCCTAAGAATTTGGATGAATTCTTAAAATCTGATGGTGTCGATTTGATAAATAAAATCATTAAAAATGATGTTGATAATATTGCAAAAAATAAACCTAATTTAGAAGATGATACTCCTTATGCTAAATATTTCACTAAAGGTACAATTTGCACTAAAACTCCTGAACAATTAAAAGAAGAAGAAAAATTAGGAATTAATTCCTTTGCCAATATTGGTCTAACAAAAGAAGAAGGAGACAAAAAAAGAGATGAAATTTTACAAGATTTAGAAAATAAAGAAAAAAATGGACCAAATGAAGAGCCAACAACTGATGACTCAGATAGCTATTTGGTTCAATGCCTCAAAATTATTAATAAAGGTTTAGACAACGGTAAAAATGAATTCGTTGATGATAAAACTGTTCAAAACTTAACCAATTTAGCCACACTTAATTTCCCAGATAAACACCTTTTCAATGAAGTAGCTACAATTTTATCAAATAAAGATGTTAAATTAAATCCTGATAATGTTGATGACCTTAAAGATTTAATGAAATTGGGATTATCAAATCAAGCTCAATATTTCAAAGATAACAATGTTGCCGATAAAGTAAAGGCTATTGAAGATAAAATTGCTGGAATGTTAATGAACAAACCAGAATATACAAATGGATTCAGAACTACTATTATTAAAAAGGGATTCCCAAAGCCAAAGCCAGAAAAAAAACCAGGTTTTATTGGATTATTAAAAACTCAAATCGATAAAGCTGTTGGAGATGAAGAATTACCAGATAAAAATAAATTATTAACATATTTATCTCTTGCCACCGAACCAGAAGAATTCCAAAAAGTATTCGGTGATCTTCGTCCTGAAATAGGAACTTTCTTCAACCATATGGTTGAAAACTATAAACCAGTAATTGACAAAATATTAAATGATAAGGAAAACAAAGTAAAAGATTTAGCTATGTTAACTGCTAAAAATGCTCTTAAAGGTGATAAAAAAGAAAATGAAAAAGAACCTGAAATTGAACCTTTCAACCTAAATGACTTAACTGATGGAGAAAGATATGATGAAGGAGTTGTTATTGCTTTAGCTAAATTATATAACTATTTATTAGATCAAGCCAAATACTTAAAAGGTGATAACACTCTTGATATATTAAATAAAAATGCTTCTAATCTTGCCAGCAAACAAAGAGATGCCCCAACACAAAAACCCGGTCCTAGTAAACCACAAGATAAACAAGAACCTGAAGCTGAAAAACCAAAAGTTGGTTTCCAATTCGTCAAAATTAATGGAGATAAATTAACTAAATATTCTCAACCTGAACAAAGAACTAAAGTTGGACAATTATTCGGTGATAGAAATTTGGAAGATGACTTAGAAGACCAAGATGAACAAGATGGAGCTATAAATTACTTCTATAGAAAAGTATTAGGACAAACTATAGATAAACCAGAACAAGGACAATTAGGAAAAATCTCTGGAGATACTAAAATGGATGACGTTTATGGACAAGTGAAAACCAAATCAGGAAACTTCAAAACTCCTGACGAAGGTATTCAATTAGTAAAAGTTATAGGAAACATCAATCCTAAAGATGTTGACGCTCATATTAAAGAAGCCAAAGGTTTATATGAAAGAAAAGACAAAGATGGTAATGCTCAAGGCACTACTGTTCAATGTGTTAAAATAAATAGACCAAATAGTAAAGGAGTAAAAGAACCAGTACAATATGTCAAAGCCACAAGAGGAAAAACCAAGCCAGGAGAAGACCCAGTTGCTTTTTATAGAGTTGCTGGAAATGTTGATATAAGAGATGTCTTAGATGAAATTCAACAAAATGGAAAACCAAAAGGAACTGATGGTGTTGATTATGTCCATGTAAAAGGAGATGAATTACCTGAAGCTCAGAAATTATTCGCTAATGATGAAGATATGCCTAAAACTTACTTCTATTCTACCAATGTCAAAGGAGATAAACCATATGGTGATGGAAAAGTCCATTCTGTTACTATTTTAACTGATCACAATAATAATACAAATAAAAATAACAAAGTTAAAGATGTCTTCAGAAAAGCAGAAGAATCCCAAGGAAAAAGAAAGCCAAAACCAAAAAAAGATAATGCAACTTATTATTATACTAAACTTGTCGGCTCTAAAAATAAGAAACCTGAAGATATTAAATTAACTAAAGTTCCAAAAGATACTGATATGAAAGAAATATATAACAAAATGAAACCATCAGGTTCTGGTTCAAAGAAACCAACAGATGGAAAAGATGATGGTGTCTTAGTATTAAAAGTTACAGGAGATGTTGACTTAAAAGATATATTAGATCAAATCAAATCAAATAGTTTAGTTGCATTTAAGCCAGAAGAAGAAAGACAAATTGAACAAGCTCAAAAAGAAGCTCCATTATCTAGACCAGCACAAGATCCTAAACTTAAATCTGCACCACAAAGACCAGCAGGAGGAAGACCAGCTGATATCAATTATCCAGCTTATGACTATAATAAAGTATTAGGATCAAATAAAGATGGCAATTATGTCATTGGAGGAATTAAAATCTTAGGAGATGAACTTTACAGATATGATGACCCTGTAACTAATTATAAAGTCGGAAAATTAGTTGATGCTTCTGAAGTAGATAATGATGAAGATAAAATAAAAGGAGATAAAACTCCAGTTTATTATTATACACATTTAGTAGGAGACAAAATGGATAATTTGAAAGAAGGTGATATTGATTTAGTTAAAGTTGAACCTGATAAAAATATGAATGATGTCGAAAAAGATGTTGTGAATAAATTAAGAGGTAAATCAGGAAAATCACCTAATAATGATGGAGTACATTTAATCAAAACTTTAGGTAAACCAGACAAAAAAGATATAATTAAATTTATTTTAGATTCATGCAGAAAAGATGTACCTGCTACTATTCAATATATAAAAGTTTCTGGAACAAAATGGTCTAAACCAGGTGAACCAATTTATTATATAAAAATTACTAGAGATAATAAAGGAAAAGGAAAACCAGGTGAATCAGGTCCTGAACTTTATTTCAAAGTTGCTGGAGATAAAGACATAAATGATGCATTAGATCAACTTAAAGATGGAAGAGACCTATTTAGCAGACCTTTATCTGGAGATAAATTTGATAAAGTAACTGGAGAAGAATTAGAAGATGCTAAAAGATTCTTCAATGATAAAGATAGAGGTGCAATGAGACCAACTGATATCTCCCCAGTGCCAGTTAACCCCAACGAACCAGCTAGCGACTATGTCCCAGAAATGGATTCAGACTGTGTAACAACCAAAGTCTTAAATAATGGTGTTGAAAGAATAGATAATGGTGATGAAGATTTAGAATGTATTAAAGTTTCTGGAGACCAATTAAAAAGTTATGGTCAACCTTCAGAAGATCCTCACAAAATCAGAACTTTATTCAAAGAAGCAGATGATGATAAAGCTGGTATTAATTACTATTATAGAAAAGTATTAGGAAGTGGATTAGATAAACCTGTAAATGAACAATTAATTAAAGTAACTGGAGATACTGATATTGAAGATCTTTATAATCAAATTAAAGATAAAGAAGGAAACTTCAAATCTCCTGAAGAAGGTATACAATTAGTAAAAGTTGTAGGAGATATCAATCCTGATGAAATTAGTGGTCATATGGGTAGTGCTAAAACTTTATATGAAAACAAAGATGGAGATGATGGTGGAAGTGGTGGAACTACAGTTCAATGCATAAAAACTTCTCGTCCTGATAAAAATGGTCAAAAAGAAGTTGTACAATATATTAAAGCTAAAAGAAGTGGTGTTAAACCAGGAGAAGAACCAATTTCTTACTATAGAGTTAAAGGAGATGCTGATGTTAGAAGTATATTAGACCAAGTTCAATCAAAAGGAAAACCAGATGGAACTGATGGAGTAGATTACTTCAAAATTAAAGATGATGAACTACCCGGAGTTCAAAAATTATTCAGTGGAAATGAAGATATGCCAAAAACATACTTCTATACTAGTAACGTCAAAGGAAGAGGAACTAAAAAAGATGGTAAACCATATGGAGATGGTAAAGTCCATTCAGTTACAGTATTATCTGATCACGACAACAGAACCAACAAAAACTTCAAAGTTCATGAAGTATTCAGAAAAGCAGAAGAGCAAAACGAGAAAAAAGATAAACCAAAAGATGATCACATCTATTATTATACTAAGACATTAGGAAGCTTATTAAAGAAAGCTGATCTTAAATCTCCTCAAGTTGTCAAAGTTGCAGGAGATACTGAAATGAAAGACATATACAACAAAGTCAAAGGAGAAATGACCAATAAACCAGGAGATGAAAATGATGATTTATTCTTAATTAAAGCAAAAGGAGATAAGAATCTAAATGACTTATTAGATCAAATTAAAGTTTTGGGCAACATTATCAATAGAGCAGGAAATAAAGATGCCAAGCCATCAGACCAACCAGTAACTTCTGTCCAATATGTAAAAGTAGGTGGAGATGATATCAATAAACCTAACTCTGCCAAAGAACCAACTCAATATATTAAAGTAACTGGAGGCTTATTAAACAAACCCACAAAAGGAAGTGAAGATGAACAATATTTCAAAGTCGTCGGAGATGGAGATGTCAACCAAGTTGTTGACCAACTTAGAAGCAAAGGATCAAACTGGATTCAACCTGATAACAAAAATAAATTTGTTAAATTATCAGCCAACGAAGCCAATGATGTCAAAGACTATTTCAATGACAAAGGAGGAGACGAAAATGGTCCAACTGAATATTTCTTCAATACTAAAGTTTTGGGAGATAACAAAGATGCAGCAAGTAACGATAATGGAGGAAAAATCAGATCCGTTATTGTTAAAGGAGATTCCGCCAACAACTTAAATAAAGGAAAACAAATAGGACAATTCTTCAAGCATACCAGAAATAAAGGAACTCCTAAATATTACTTTACTAAAGTTTTAGCTGCTGGTAAGAATAAACCTGAAAGTATGCAATTAAATCCCGCAAATGGAGAAACTAATATGAATGATCTTTACAAGACAATTGGAGGTGTATCTAATAATCCAAATGATGACGAAGGTATTCAAATAATAAAAGTATATGGAGATATTGATCCTAGTGAAATCGGTAAACACTTTCAACAATCAGAAAACACTTTGAGCAAAGTGAAACCAAGTTCTAAACCTGAATCATATTTCTTCGAAAATAAAGTTTTAGGAAAGAGTGAAGGAAAACCAGGTGAACAAGTAAGAAAAGGAAAAGTTGATTCAATTACAATTAAAAGAGATCCAGATAATGCTACCCATAAAGGAAAAGATATCGAAACTGTTTTCAAAGAAGGAGAAGATGAAGAAGACAAAGGTAATGACTTAGGAACTCCAATATATTACTTCACAAAGCTTAAGGGAGGAGTTGCCACTAAACCCGAAGATGTCCAATTATATCAAGCAAATGGTAAAAATTCTTTAGACGATTTATATAATGAGATCAAAAAATTAGGACCTTTGGATCCAAATGACTGTCTTCAAGTATATAAAGTAAGTGGTGATGTTGATAATAATAATTTATTACTTCATGTTAAAGAAGCAGGTGAATTATTTAACAATCCAGAAGATGACAAGAAAAATAATGAACCAACAACATCATATTATACTACCGAAGTTATGGGAGAAGCTGGATCTAAACCAGATGAGAATTTGATCCAATCTGTTGTAATCAAAAGAGATCCTAATAATGAATTGAACCAAAATAAAAATATTGAACAAGTCTTCAATTCAGAAGAAGCCGATCAACCAGGAGTTACTCCGAAATACTATGCTTGCAAAGTTGACGGAAAATCTTTCAGAAATCCAGATGTATCAACTGTTCAATTAATTAATTGCACAGATAATACTGGTGTAGATGATATTTACAACTATGTCAAAACTAATCTAGGAATGTCAGATAATCCAGGAGAAAAAGATGGTATCCAAGTGTTCAAAATAACTGGAGATATTCCACTTGAAAAAATCACTGAACATTTACAAGAATCAAGAAAAAACGCCCCTGCAGGTGTAGAAAATGATGCTACTCCATCTACATGTTTCTATGAAACTAAAGTTTTAGGAGATGGAATTGGTGGAGCTGATAATGCAAATGTTAAAGGTTCAGTCAAATCTATAACTATCAAAAAAGATCCTAATAATGAACTAAATAAAGCAGTTAATGTCAAAACTTTATTCAAAGAAGCTGATCCAGAGGGAGAATCCGAATCCCCTGCTTATTATTACTATACAAAAGTTTTAAAAGATGATAATATAAGACCTGAACAATTAGATATCAAACAAGTAACTCCAGATACAAATATTGACGATATTTACAATCAATTAAAACTTAAAGGAGGATTAATGCAAAAACCAGAAGATAATGATGGAATTGTTATATTCAAAGTTGTTGGAGATGCTGATAACAATGATATTATTGATCATATAAATAAAGCTGGTAATAAACGTAAAGCACCTGGAGATCATGGAAAATTAAGATCAAAAGGAGATAAAAAACCAGGTAAATTAAATAAACCAGCAGCTGGAAAAGATGGAAAACAACCTGAACAAGTTGTCGATTCAGGAGAATATAAAATATATGGAGATAAAATTAATAAAGATGGAAATAAAAAAGGACCAAGTGGAGCAACTCCAGGCTCAAAGCCAATGGGAGATAAACCAACTTCAAAGACTGGAAGACCAACCAATGTCGGAGGAAGCCCTGCTGGAAAGCCAACCTTGGATGACTATGGTTCAATCAAATTAGGAGGAGATAATTTACCTACTCATGGACCAAAAACTAATTTACCAAGAAGTAAGGATAACAGATATAATGGTCCTGAATTAGAAAAAATTGACACTGGAGATGATGATGTAATTGTTATTAAAGTCTCAGGTGATAAATTAGAAAATTATACTAAACCTGAATATAATGTTGATCAAGTTCATAATGTTAAGAATATTTTCAAAGATGAAGATGAAAAAGAATCTGGTGTTAAATATTATTATAGAAAAGTATTAGGAAAAGGTATTGACAAACCTGATAATATTCAATTAATTCAAGTTGAACCCACAAAAGATATGAATGAATTATATGACCAAATTAAATCAATCGGAGATGGATTAACAAGTCCAGAAGAAGGTATTCAATTAGTAAAAGTTATTGGAGATATCAATCCTAATGATATCACAGGTCATATGAATGATGCCAAAGGTTTATATGAAGATAAAGGTGGTGATGGTAACAGAGGAACAACTGTTCAATGTGTTAAAGTTTCTCGTCCAAATAAAGATGGAGTAAAAGAACCAGTACAATATATAAAAGCAACAAGAGGAAAACCAAAACCAGGAGAAGATCCAGTTTCTTACTATAGAGTTAAAGGAGGCACTGATGCCAGAAACATTTTAGACCAAATTCAAAATAAGGGAAAACCAGACGGAACAGATGGAGTTGATTACTTCACTGTTAAAAATGATGAATTACCAGATGTAAAAAAACTATTTGACGGAGGAGAAAATATGCCTAAGACTTATTATTACACTTCTAAAGTATTAGGAAATGGAACAAAGAAAGATGGAACACCTTATGGAAACGGTAATGTTCAATCAGTTACAATTTTATCTGACCACAATAATAACACTAATAAAAACAGTCAAGTTAAAGATGTGTTCAGAAAAGCTGAAGAAGCCAACGAAAAACAGAAAGATCCTGCTAAGTATTATTACACAAAATTATTAGGAGTAAAAGGAAATAAAGATTTAGCCAAAAATCCTCAAGTTAATAATGTCCCTGGAGAAACTCCAATGAAAGATATTTACAACAAAGTCAAAGGAGGATCTACAAGCAGACCAGAAGATGATAATAATGGAGTTTTATTAATCAAAGTCAAAGGAGATAAATCCTTAAATGATGTTTTAGACAATGTCAAAACTGCTGGAAATATCATAAACAGACCCGGACAACTAAGATCAGCCAGACCAACTCCTAAACCAAGTGAGAGACCAGGTGAACAAAAACCAACCGGAAAAGATGGAACACCTGATGTCGTTGATAACAGACCAGGATTCGAAAAAGTTGATGTTGGAGATGATAGATTCCACTGTGTTAAAGTCACTGGTAGTCAATTAAATAATTACAACAAACCAGATAATAAAGATCTACCTAATAAAGTCAGACAAGTATTCAAAGAAGCTGATGAAGATAATAATGGTGTTAATTATTATTATAGAAAAGTATTAGGTGACGGTGTAGACAGACCTGATAGTGTTCAATTGATTAAAGTTGAACCAACTAAAGATATGGAAGAATTATATAATCAAATCAAAACTATTGGAGGTGGAATTAATAAACCAGATGAAGGTATTCAATTAGTCAAAGTCGTTGGAAATGTTGATCCTAATGAAATTAATAAACATATGAATGATACCAAAAAATTATATGAAGATCAAAAAGAAGGTAAAGATACTGGAACTTCAGTTCAATGCATTAAAACTTATCGTCCAGATAAAACTGGTAAGAAAGAAATTGTTCAATATATTAAAGCTAAAAGAAACAAACCAAAGGCAGGAGAAGAGCCAGTTTCTTATTATAAACTTATCGGAGATAAAGATGTCAGGGATATATTAGACCAAATTCAATCTCATGGTAAACCAGATGGAAAAGATGGAGATGATTATATCAAAATTAAAGATTCTGAATTACCTGAAGTCCAAAAATTATTCCAAGGAGGTTCCGACACCCCACAAACATTCTATTACACTAGTCCAGTTGTAGGAGGAACCTATGATAAGAATGGTGAACCATATGGAGATGGTAAAGTTCAATCAGTTACAATTTTATCAGACCCAACAAATAAAACAAATAAAAACAACCAAGTTAAAGATGTATTTAGAAAAGCAGACGAAGCTAATGAAAAGAATGAAAAAGATAATGATAAATATCAATATTATTATACTAAATCATTAGGTGATTTATTGAATAAAGACAACAAATCAAAAGATCCTCAATATACAAAGATTACAGGAGATACAAGCATGAAAGATATCTATAACAAATTAAAACCAAATATGACAAATAAGCCCGGAGATGAAAATGATGATGTATTTTTAGTTAAAGTTCCATCTGATAAGAATATTGATGATGTCTTACATAAAATAAAAGTATACGGAAATATACTCACTAGACAAGGAGGTCAACCTGGACCCCAAGGAGATGATAGTCTTCCAACTTCATTCGGAGGTGATGGATATGATCGTCCAGCCGAAGGAGCAAATGAAATACCAAAAGATGTTGTTTATGGTGCTCTTAAACTTCGTGGAGAAAGAATCAAAAAACCAGATGAAAAACCAGCTGGACAAAAACCAGGTTCTAAAAAGAAGCCAGATGAAGATGATGAAGCTTTATTGAAAAGTGTACAAGGCAAATTAAGTCCTGGTGCTATTAAGCCTGATGATCCAAAGAATAATGAATATGTAAACAATTTAGAAGTTATGGCAGATCCTATTTATAAACCTGAAAATTATATCTTTGTAAAAGAATTCGAAAATGAAATGGATAAAATCATGAATAAATTAGGTAAATTCGAAAAAGAGCCTGATCCAAGCAATAAAGATGATAAAGTTGAAGTCTCTGATAATTATTTATCACATTTAAACAACTTATATACAAAAGTAGTTCCATTCTTAGATGATTTACATAAAGATATGCAAAATACTCCAGAAGGGGAATTCCCAGAAATTCAAGATGAAAAAGAAGAAAATCTTGATAGAGTATTAGTTGCCTCAGATTTATATTACAAAACTGATGAAGATCCAGAAGTTAAAAGCAACAACAGCAAAAAAATGTGTGATGCTTGCATGAATTTAATTGATGACTTCTCAAAACCAGGCCGTTTAGATATGGACAAATACAAATATAAACCTCAAGGTGATACCAGAGACAGAAAAATCCCAGGCAAATTAGATCCTAGCAGAATTCCTAAAGTAAAAGACCGAGTCAAACAATTATGGAATTTAGTTGGTCATGCAGTTAAAAATGATGATAAAGGTCAAATTATGGAGCCTGAAAATGCTCATAATGTTAGAAATTTGATTAAAAAAGTTGATGATGCAATTAATGACCCAGATATTCAACAACCAAAATTAAGAGCAATTCCAAGAGATTTATCCAAAAAATTAAAGAATGAAGATGATGTAGGTCAAGATATACTTGATTTCACTTTGAATGATTTGAAGAAACATGGAAATGACCCAGAGATCGAAGATTACGATAGTCAAACTTTATGCAATTTATCTGACTTTCCTGGATTTGCTAAACAAATTACAAAAGATCCTGATGTTTGGAATAAGATTAAAGGAGAATATCTTAAACCAAATCTTCCTGTTAAAAATAGAGTTCATTTATCTCAACTAATCAAAAATGCTCTTAAATCAAATTATAATGTGGAATCTATGATTAACGACGATCCCCAAGGTATCAAAAGTATTTTAGACAAAATTATTAACGACCCAGTTAAATCTTTGGATGACGGAGGAAGAGATGTTGCAGAAAATGAAGTTGAAACCTTATGCAATTTATTAAAAGATGATAATAACTACAATGCATTAGTTAAAGGAGACATTTTAACTAAACCAAATATGAATAAATTAGAAACTTTATATAAAGATTTAGATCCTAAGATAGGAGAACCATTAAGACCAATTATTACCAAAATTAAAGAAGGAGAAAAAGCCAAGAAAGAAAAGGATGTTGTTCAAGATGATGAAAATAAAATTAAAGCTATACAAGACAGAGTTGGAAAATGCTTTGATAATCATCGTAGAGCTTTAATGAACTTCGCTAGTATAAATAAAGAAGGTAAAAAACCTACTGAAGCAGCTAACCAAGAAGCCTATGCTATGTATTTGAATAATTTAGCTACAATTTCAAATGATCCAAATGAACAAGAAGATAAACCACTTCAAAGAAGAACTTCTAACTTAAGAGCAAGTCTAAAGAATAATGAATTACTTAAAAATAATTCATCATTATTAACCAGAAAATTATCTTTCGTTTCTGGTACTTTGTTATTCAACCAAGATAACAATGCCAAAATCCAATCATCTTTAAGCACTAAACAAAATCCAGAAATGACTAATGATCTCGCCCAAATATTATCTTTATTAAGAAAGAATTATAATGATATGAAAAATTCAGATGATATTGATATGAATATCAAGAGAGCTGATAATGTCCAAAAATGTCTTACTTGTCTAAAGAAAATGTCTTTGGCTCCTGATAACCACAAACCAATCTTAGAAGGAGGATTCATGAACTTCTTAGAAAAATTAGACAAAGATTATAAATTGTTCAAAGATGACGGAACTCCAGATGTAAATAATAAAAACTTAGGATTCGATGTCAGCAGCAAAAATGTTTTGCAAGCTTGTTCAAATAGTGACAATGCTATTCCAATTATAGCTGAATCACCAGTGTTTGACTCCACTATTGGTGAAGTTTTGAATTTGTATAACAAACCTGAATTAATTGCTGCTAATGGAGACGTACAAAAAATATTCTTATATGATAATGTAATTTTCTCCAATTTATGCAAAGATAAAAAAGCTTTCGATAACATATTTAATAAAATTGGTCTTGATAAATTATTGAACCTAGGTAAAAAAACCGGAAATGTCAATTTATTAGATGCATGCATGAACATGCTTAAAAACTACATCAAAAACACCCCTGATAAAGAAAAGATTCCACCTGAAGTTCTTGATACCACATTCCAAATTTTGGATAAATGCATTAAATTAAAAGATAGAAATGCTCCATTAATGTCAAAAGTTTTAGATGTCTGTGCCAATCTATACACATGCGAAACCCTAAAACCAAGAGTCGAGGGACTTCATTTACTTAGATCAATCAATAACGATATGCCTAGATTCAAAAATGATCATCAATATTTGAATTCAGCTCTTAATTGCTTGAGTTTGATGACCAAAGATAATCCATATAATGGTCAAGAAGCAATTAATTGTGGATTATTCAAAACATTAAATGATGAAGTATCCAAAGTTCTTAAAGATGGTCCAGAAAAATATGCAAATAATAAAGACAAAGAAGATGAAGATCCAAATGGATATCTTAAAACATGCTTCAATTTAGCCAAATTATATAACAGTTTAGTCAAAAATGATATGGATAATGTTGACAAATTCAACCAAATGGGAGTTACTGAAAATACTGTACAAATATTAGATACTTTCAACGACAAAATGCAACCATTAACCCCAGAAGAAAAACAAGCCGAAGATGATAGAAAAGCCCACTTATTAAAATCTGCCAAAGCTCCCAAACCTGATCTTAAAACTAATAAATTGGTAGGAGATCGTATGGGTAAAATGCCAAAAAAAGATGGTTCCCAAATTCAATTCATAAGAGTCAATGGAAGACAATTAGAAAATCTAGCTGATCCAAATGATATTACTAATAAACAATATACCACTGGCGAATTATTCTCTGCTCCAGATAATTCTAAAAAGACTCAAGATATACCAAATCCTCAATATTTCTATATTAAATTATTAGGAGAAACTGACAGAAAGCCACCATCAGATATTGAAAAAGTAGATACTGGAGATGATGACTGTTTAATAATTAAAGTCAGAAAGAATGAATTAGAAAAATATGGTAACCCAGGTCTTAAACCTGAAGATTTGAAAAAAGTAAGACATATGTTCAAAGAAGCTGATGAAGCCCACTCTGGTGTTGAATGCTACTATAGAAGAGTTTATGGTGAAGGAAAAGATCATCCAGAAACAGCTACATTCACCCTAGTTCCAGTTGATACAAGAGTAGAAGATTTATATAATAAATTAATAGAAGAAGAAGGAGAATTCAAAACACCACAAGAAGGTGTTCAATTAATGAAAGTTATAGGAAATGTTGATCCTATTGAAAAGAATAAACATGCAGTGGAGGCCAAAAAATTATATGACAGAAAAGACAAAGATGGAATTTCCTCAGGTACTACTGTTCAAAATGTTAGAGTTACAAAGAATAAAAATGGTAAAAAAGAAACTATAAATTATATTAAAGCTGTTTTACCTGAACCAAAACCAGGACAAAAAGAAGTCACTTTCTATAGACTTCCCGAAGGAGCTAACTTAAGAAAACTTTTAGAAGAAGTTCAAGCAAATGGTAAACCAAGTGGAACTAAGGGAGTTGATTATATTTTGGTTGAAGGAGATGAAATAGCCGAAGCTCAAAAGGCCTTTGAAGGAACATTAAATGATCCTAAGACATATTATTATTCTAATGAAGTTGGAAAAGATGGTAAAATTAATTCTGTAACTATCCTAGCAGATCCAACCAATAGATTAAATAAAAAGAATCAACTTTATCAAGTATTCAGAAAGGCCGAAGAAGCCAATGAAAGAATGGCTAAAGATAATTATAAATATTATGTTACTAAAGCAGCAGGAGGCAACATGAGAAGAGACGATGTTAATAATCTCCAGCCATCACCAGTAACAAGAGAAACTGATATGGGTGAAGTATATAGAAAAGTTAAAGGAGAAATGTCAAACAGACCAGATGATGATGAATATGTCTTTTTAATTAAATTAAAAGGAGATAGAAATGTTAAAGATGCTTTGAACAAAATAAAATCATCAGGAGCAATGGAACCAACTCCAAAATCAAGACCAGGAGACAATGATAATAAATTAAACAAAATAAGAGGAGATACTAGAATGAGGCAAATATATCATGAAGTAGGAAAGCCAAATGGTGCATTATTAGTTAAAGCTCCAGGTAATACTGATTATGATGATATAATCTATCAAGCTAAATTATCAGGATTATTAGATAAAAGACCAGAAGATAAATATGATGAAACTGTAACTACCAAATCAGGAAAACCAATGACTATGATCGGTAGACCAAAAACAATCAAAGGAAATGGTACTTTGCAATATATAATAATGGATGGTGATACAATTACAAAATATAACAAACCAGGCCCATTAAAAGATTTATTCAGAGGAGAAGGTCAAAGGCCTCAAGGTCCAGTTCAATATTTATATAGAACAATTTCAAATCCAACAAAACCAAGTGATTATGATTGCAAAGATGTTCCAGGTAACAAGGGCTTAGATGACTTATATCAACAATTGAAACAATCAGGTGTTATACCTACTAAACCCAGAGAAGGTGTTCAACTATTCAAAGTCACCGGAACTAAAGACCCTGATGATTTGATGAAACATATCAAAGATTCAGAAGCTTTATATAAGAAACCAGAGGCTCCACAACAAATTAATGTACAATCAGTTATATTATATCCTAAAGGAAAAGAAAATAAACAAGATGCAATTCAATATGTTAAAATCTCAGGAGGTGGAAAACCAGACAAATTCCTAAAAACTCCAATTGATACTGACTTAAATGATATTTTACAACAATTACAAAAAACAGATGCCCCAGTAGGCAAAGATGGAAGACCTTTCGAAACTGCAAATCCTTCAGATGTAGCTCAATACTTCCAAGATAAGAATTTGGATAAACCAAAAGATGAAGACAATGACACAACTCCTAAATCATATTTCTATACTTCTAAAGCTATAGGAAAACGTCCTGAAGACGGTCCAACTTTGATACAATCTGTAACTATTTTATGTGATGGTAACAATAATCTTAACAAAGGTGCAAACGTTGAAGCATTATTTAGTGGTAAAACATTTGGAGACCAAAAAGCTAACTATTACTTTACTCCATATTCAATGAATCTTAAAGGAGATATCAATTTGAAACCATGTGATAAAGATTCAAAAATGGATGATGTATTCTATCAACTTAAACAAAACGGAGCTAAATTAGATAGACCCGGAGAAGGATATCAATTGGTTAGAACTACCGGAAATGTTACTCCACAAGATGTCGATAAACATCTCAATGATGCAAGAAATAAAGCAAGCCAACCTGGAAGTGATGGAAAAGTTCCAGCTTCATTATATTATAAGACTCAAGTTTTAGGAGGAAGCGGAAGTAAATCTGGTGAACCAAACAGAATTGGAAAAGTTGATTCAGTTACAATTAAAAGAGATCCAAATAATGATGCCCATAGAGGAAAAGACATTGAAACTGTATTCAAAGAAGGAGAAGATGAAGAAGACAATGGTAATGATTTAGGAACTCCAAAATACTATTTCGCTAAACTCAAGGGAGGAGTTACTACTAAACCTGAAGATGTAGGAATTTATCCAGCCAATGGTAAAAATAAATTAGATGATGTTTATAATGAAGTTAAAAAATTAGGACCTTTAGATAAAAATGATTGTATTCAATTATATAAGGTATGTGGAGATGTTGATAATAAGAATTTATTAGAGCATGTTAAAGAAGCAGGTGAATTATTTAACAATCCAGCAGATGATAACAAAAGTGATGAACCAACATCATCATATTATACAACTGAAGTCATGGGATCTACTGGAACAAAAGGAGGAGATGGAAAACCAGGCAATATTGAATCTGTAACTGTTGTTGCACCTGATAATTATGGCAAACAATTTACTGTTGGAAAAGTATTTAATAAAGAAGATGGTACAGATTTAGATGATGGAAAAGATGATATTCCTAATCCTGATTACTATTATACTAAACTTGTTGGAGGTACAGCTAAAAAACCAGAATATCAATTAGTAAAAGTTACTGGAGATAGTGGTATGCAACCTGTATTACAGAATTGTAAAAAAGGAGGAAAAGATGATGGAACAATATTAGTTAAAGTAGCAGGAGATACTAATCCAAATGAAGTATTACAACAATTATATTCACAAGGATTAACTTGGAGTAATGATGAACCAGAAGTTATTACTCAAGGACCAAATGATTTAACTAAATTAATCAATGGAAATATTCCATTAAATTATTATGTTGTTGATAGGCCAGATGAAGGAGCTGATACTACTCTTTCAACCTCAATGGATTCAGACAATATAGTTCCAGATGATAATGAAGATGCAAATGAAAAACAACCAAAAGAAATGGTAAGAGATATCATGAAATATTCCATCGGAACATTAGATCAAATTACTGTTGCTCCAACTTCAAATGAATTCCTTGCCAAAAGAACTACATTCGGTGACACTATAAGCAAAACTCTTGAAAATGATAACAACGATAACGATTATTTATTAACAGCTTTACATGCATTAGGTAATTATCTTTTCAATGAAAGTGGACCAAACTATTCAAAATTAGATCTCGCTAAAACTTATAATTTATTACATGAATTACAATCTAAATACTATGCCAACCCTGAAATTCTTACTCAAGTTAACTATATTGCTGGTTCCTTAATTAAAAATCTAAAAGATGACCCACAAGGAAAACTATATACAAAACAATTCTATTCTCTTATCCCCGAAAGTACCAAATGTCAAGATCATAATCCTGATTTAGTTTTATTATCAATGAAATTAATGAGTGACGGATTAGCTAAGAAACCTTCATTAATAGATGAAGTCTATGACGAAACTGTCCCAGTTGTTCTTAGTTTAATGAAATTATATAAAGACAACCCAGAAATTCAAAAACTTGGATATAATATATTGTCTCAATTTGCCAAAAATAAAGTATATGCTGCTTCACTTATTAATAATGGAATTCTCCCAGCCATTCATGAAACTTTAGAAAATGCCTTATTTAGCGATATGATGAGAGAAACCAAACCTATTAAAGCCGAAGTTTATAAATTATTAGCTAATATTTCACAAGATCAAGGAAACGCACCAAGAATAGCTGATGAATTAATGGGACAATTAATTTCTGAAATAAAAGATAATGAACCTGATAATGTAAAAGAAATAGTAACATTACTCAATACTTTATTAGATAACAATCAATGTGTTCCTCCATTTATTCAATATGACGGTATTGATGCTTGCATTAAATTATTAAAGAAAGACGATATCAAACCTGAATTTGCATTGAACTTATTCCAAATGCTCAAAAAAGTTGCCAATGCCAGTGATGAATATAAGAGAATGTTACAAGAAAAAGGTGTTCCAGATTTAGTTAATAAGATTATCAAAAAAGTAGGAGTTTATGACAAAAAACTTGAATATGAAGGAAGACAATTATTATTCGTAACAAATCTATGCAAAGTTGAATTGGAAGATCCAAATAAAATACATGTAGATGAAATCAAAATTGTTGAACCAATTCCACCAGAAGTCAAAAATTACCTAACTAGTGGAAGACAAGTCAAAATAATTAATAATAATGGAGATGTTAAACCAATGCAACTTATATTCACTCAAGATTTAATGAAAGTCTCAGCTAAAAAACTCAAAAGTAACTTACCTCCAAAACCAAAATATATCATTGATACTTTAACTATTAAAAAAATATTGAAAGGACATGGTACTGATGCATTCAAAAAGAGTAAAGGACTTTTCAGAAGTATTCCTAAACCTGAAAATTGCTTCTCAATTATTGGTCCTACTGATGTTGAAGGAACCAAAGCACTTAATGTAGAATGCGAAAATGAAAAAGATGTTGACAGATGGATTAAATATTTGCAAATTGTTATTAACTACTTCAAGAAAACTAAAGGTATTAAAGGAAATGTCTTAATAAAGAAATAAGTGTTTTTGACATTATTTAAGATTTAAGTAATTATTTATATTATAATTATAATGAGTTATTTATTAAAAAATTAAAAAATTAAATTATTTTTTTTTATTATTTATTTTATTATTTATTTTTTAAAATAATTAATAAAATAAATAAATTATTATTTTATAAATA
>JAGBKB010000056.1 GCA_017934175.1 Lachnospiraceae bacterium
TATAGCATATTTTCTATTCTTTTATAAGATATTTACAAACTTTTTAAATAACAAAATTTATTAAAATTAATTTATTTTTTTATAATTTTCTTCAGTTTTTAACATTTATTTATGTTATTTTTGGACAGGCTCCCCAAATTTGTTATACCATTTTTAATAAAAAAATGGCTCTGTTATACTTATTAGTATATATAAATTTTAAGCATTTTTGCTAAAACTTATATATATATATATTTATGCAGGTATAGCAGGTCGCATATTTCCTTTGATTAAATCTTTACAATTAGTTTTAAATATATATTCTTGCAAATCTAATGTCTTTTTATTCTTATCACTTTTACTTATATTTACAAAATTATGATAAACAATATAGTTATTCAAATACTTTGTAGATACACCTTTGAAAATTCCATTTATAAATAGTTTTAATTGTGAATGGTAGTTATTCATCTTTTGTATATTAAATGTTCCGTTAGTATGTTTTCCTCTTTTTATTGCTATATGGTCTAAATTTAATTTATCACTAATTTTATCATAACCACTAAAATCATCTGTTACAAATATTGAACCTTTCTCTATATTATCTTTTATGATATTATAAATACTTTTCCAATTTGGCTTTCCTAAATTTGATACTTTACCATAACTCAAATTGTTCAAATTAAGTGAGCAAAAAATACAAACTTGTTCTTTTGATAGTCCCCTTATGTGTATATCTCCACCTCTTTTATGTGGTTCCCTTGGCATAATAAATGTTTTTGATTTTTTGTGATTACCTTTATATGATATGGCAGTATAAGTTTCATCACTTTCAACTATACCATTTAACTTTACATCATTCATCATATTAGATAAAACATCTAATATTTTATGTCGCCAGTTAAAAGAAGTCTTTAAACTTATATTGCAAATTTTAGCACATTCTCTTATAGATTTTTTATCTAACATACAATTCATATAAGTAGCCCACACACTTATATCTTTTTTGGTATTAAATAATAATGTATTTTCAGTTGGTATAAAATAAGTATTACATTCTTTACAATAATATTTTTGCTTGTTACTACTCTTTCCACATTTGATTATATGCTTCGAATGACAATGTGGACATTCTTTTGTAGTTGTAATTGACTTATAAATTTTTGAAATTTCATTTTTAGTAATTTTAGTTTTTTGCTTTTTAGTATTTAATAAATTTGCAATATCTAATTTTTGATTATCATCTAAATTATTAACTAATTGTTTTAATAAATCATATTCATTTTTACTTAATCCCATTGAAAATTCCTTTTTAATTTTGTGGTTATTATTCTTTTTTGTTTGCTCTGTTAAAGTTAATGTATCCTAAAAACTTTGTAAAATCAACAAATATATTTTTGCAACAACAAATTTATTGTTTCTATATAAGAATTATCTATCATAACTATTTTTTCTCCTACATTCTTAAACCCATTAATTACTTTTTTGTTTTCATTTTTTATATCTTCAATTTTGCATTGATTGTATAATCTTTTTTCTACATCCGCGCTATTAGCAACGATATCTTTAAAATTATTATCAATATAATTATCTGTCATTACCAAACAAATAAAATAAATTTCATCCAAATATTTCTTGTCAAAATCCTTCCTGAAATTAAATGGCACATAACCACCTTCTACAATTAAATTTTGTTTGTTTTCAATGGCTATTTTTATCGGGTATTCCCTAATAAGGGCACCTCGAAAAAGTATCAAAAATCTACTTTTTCAAGTTGAGGTGCACGCTGGAACCTCTAAAGTTCGCACTTTTGAAAAACAAGTTTTTCAAGTGCTCACTTTTTAGAGGTTCCCTAAATAATATCAAAATAAGATTTCAAAGTCAAGCATCAGCAAGACACAAAAAGTTTTTCAAGTGCTCACTTTTTAGAGGTTCCCTTATTGACAAAAAAAATAGCAAAGTGATAAAATAAAGAGACCCTTAAAAACGAAGGAAAATCAAAAAAACAAAAGAAAGGATAGTATAATAAGTGCAAATATAAAACTTTGCCTATCGGCCGCACCATTATACAAAATAAGTCAATGAACAAAATCTCAATAATTATATTAAGTGCAATCTTATCACTTACACCATTTGCAAATAAAAACGATGCAAATGCCAACAGCATAATTGCCAAATCAAATAATATTTTTAGTGCCATCAAACAATTAAATGCAAATAACAAAAATGAAAATTCAAAAAAGAAAGAAGATGAACTCACTTCAAAAATTAAAAATCTTTGTGAAAAGGAAATTATAAAATCAGCACTGCAAGGAAAAAGTATTAACGAATTTGTAAAAGATAGAATAGATGGACTAACAACTGAAGAGAGAAAAAATATCGAAAAAAATGTTCCAGGTTTATCACTTGATGAATCAAACTTTGAAAATGATACTGAAACTTATAAGTGGTTAGCATTTGCACTTAAAGGCGCCTTAAAATACTATACAAATAACGGCACCATTACCCAATATCAATTTGACCAATTTATCAAAAATAACAAAATATATATGACATTGTTAGGTTTAGAAGTTCCAGATATTGAAATAAAAAAGGGGATGTCAGATAGCGAAATTGAGAATCTTGCCATTTTGATAGTAGATGCAGTAAATAAAGTCACAGACCCAATAATATTTAAGATACTTGGTATTGATTTAAATAATCTTTCTAATTGGAAGTTGCCTTAAAAATGCAAATAAATTTATTCGTTAAACTACTTAATTATATACCTATTTAAATGATTTTTTCTGCCCGAAGTTCTTTTTTGTGCTTCTCACCCACCCTAAAACTTTCCAATGCTTTCTGTATAGTTTTATTGTGAGTCCACACATTTAATCTACGGTTCTTGATAAATGGAAGTGTCGCCCCATATTGTTTTGCAAGAGCAGTGGCAAAATACCAAGCCCTCATCATTTCCACATAATACTTATCAGAATCTATATCAATACTAATGTTTTCTTTTGAACACTTATCGTTAGATTGAGTTCTATGTAAATGTTTAGAACCATTCTTAGTTGGCAATTTTTGTTTTCCAATAAATCTCACATCCGAAACCATTTTTAAATACTTCTTATCAAAATCATCATCAAGAAAATGACTCATAAGCATTTCAATCGCAAATCGTATAATGTATGGCTTTTTAGAGTTAATCCATTTATTTATATATTTAAGCAGTTCTTCTTTGTTTTTCTTAAAACATTTTGGAGACAACTGGTCGCAAGTTGCCCAATTATCTATGTAAAGTAAAAATTTATCTACGAGTTCTATGCAAATGTCAAAATCTTTTATTTCCGACAAAATAAAAGTATGTAATTGATTTTCATCAAAATACTTATGAGGCAACTCATCCAGAAAAGAAGCAATCGTTTTATCAAAATATTTGTCAGGTTTTATAGTGATTTTACCTCTTTTATTTGCAGGTAAATTAACAGATATAAGTTCTTTTGCAAATTTCTTAAGTTCCGGTGTCCTTACACCAATAATCGCTTTTTTGTCAACAGTAGGAATGAGTTTTGACTGAAATTCTGCATATTTCTTGTCTTGTAATTTTTTCAATTTATCAACTATAATTTTCATAAATTCCTCACACAATAAAAAAGCAAGCCAATGCTTGCTTTTTAGAAGAAAAACCAACTTGTTAAAGTGCTTGGTTTATCTTTTGTCTTCTTCTTTGTATTAGTACTGCCGTCACTTGCCTTTACTTTTTTAGGCTTTGTAGCAGGTTTTTTAGTAGAACTTTTAACCTTCTTTGAAACCTTTTTTTCTGTTCTCTTTACAGGTTTATTTGCCTTTAAGGTTTTCTTTTTAGCTTTGGCAGTTTTAGTAGCCTTTTTCTTTACTGTCTTAGTAGTTGTCTTTTTCTTAGCTTCTTTTTTAGCCATAATTATTTACCTCATATATTTATTATATATGCTTGTATAATACTCATAATCACATTACTTTCTGCTTTTAATAAACTCTACAATGACACACACAACTGCTACAAATAATATAACAGCAGATGCCCCAAATAGTGTTCCTGAAAGTGATGGATTTGATTTTTGTATTCCAGCAGCAATGCCAGAAACTACAAAATCAAGAATTATAGCAATGTTTTTAATTGTGTTAATTCTTTTCATAAAACCTCCTTATTGCATACATCGTAATCTCTTTATTGTCTTGAAATGTATATTTCAAAACACACATAAAACAGAGGTTATAACTAATAATGCTTAAAACAAAATTTAAATTCTTATAAAATTACAAACAAACTTACCTATTATGATACCAAATTTTTAAAATAAAATCAATACCTATTTTTGAAAAATTTTCCACAAAAGACCTATACTTTTGCACTTGTCAAATGATATCCCTTGCAAATATCGCAATAATAATAACTCATTTGATATTCCTTGGCTTTCGCCTTAGCCTCTTTTTCAGTTTTATATCTCTTTTTACGAGCACAACTTCGCCACCCACTGTGGCCCAATGTATCTAAATCATTTCTTTTCATATTCGATATACTTATTTATATTCCATTAATCTGGGTCAGAAAAAACTTCATTAGTTAAGTTATTATATAAATTATCAATATCTTTTTCACTCATACCATTATTTGTAATATATCTACCCATTACATTTACCCAATCTATCTCTGACAATTCCAAATCTTTAGTTCCACCAATTGGGTCACTATCAGCCAAAAATCTCAGCATATCATCAATAGAATTAACTTTTATAGCATCATATTTTTCTTTATTGTTAATCTCATTTATGCCATAATAATTTTCATAGGTCTTCATATAATCACTTACAATTTCTTCATAACTGGCACCAGCAAGACCCTCTATAACTGCAAGAACAAAACCTGTCCTGTCGTTACCTTCTACACAATGTATATAATAAGGACCTTCATTTTTAGAGATATCAGTAAGTGCTTTAATGACTTTATCAGCATATTCTTTAGACTTATAGTTCATAGCCATAGTAGACACACATACCTTACCATCATCATATAACGACTTAAAACAATCTGATTTAAAATCAGAAGCCTCAAAATGCTTTTTTAAGTCATTTTCATCATCTGATAAATCAACATCATATTTTATCCCGACACTCTTTATCAAGTCATTTGCATATTTTGCTCTCTTATGGTGATTATCTATAGGAGATGAACCTCGATACAAAATATTTTCTTTAAGATTTCCAACTTTTACATTTCTAAAATTAGCAAAAACTTCATCACTACTGTAATCATCCCTATTATCAGTATACTTAATATCCAATAAATCTTGATTCTTTTTTCCTCTTTCATTTGAAATAATATTTGCAGTGTCGCCATTTCCACTTTTTTCATCATTTTTAACAACATCATTGGTGATGCTTTCACTTTTCTCAACCTGCTTTTGACTATCTGCTTTATTACTACAACCACTTATCCATATGCAGCAAAATGCAAATATTATAACAAACAACACCCCAAACAACTTTTTAACAGTTTTCTTTTCTTGTAATTTCATAAACCCTCCTTAATCATAACATTAACATTTTTAAAAAACATTATTATTTAATACATTTAGATATCAATTTAAGCAGTTTTTTGTTATTCCCTTTCATTGCATCTAATTGGTCTTTTTCATCCCATTTTTCTATATTTAAGTTATAATTACATCTCTTTGATAACAAATCAATAAATATCTTTTCCCTCGTACTTATCCATCTTATTCTAATACTGCCTTTTTATATTCTTCTAAATCTATTTTTCCTTCCAGTATTTTTTTGCATATTAAAGTTTCCTCTTTTGTCATATTCATTCCTTCAAGTCTTAAATTATTTATTAAAAACTCAAGTGTAAGATTTTTATTACATATATTTTTTTTCTTCATAATATTATTATCCTCATATTCTTTCTATATCTAATTGAAATTATACTATAAAACACTAATTATTTCCATTACTCTATTTCTACTTAAAGCATCCTTTACTATTATTGTATCAAACAAGTTTTCTTTATTTTTTTTCACTAAATCTTTGTCACTTACTAATTCCTCATCTCCACCATTGCTTCATTTTGGTATTCTTCATCTTCATCATAAGTATATTCTATTTTAGTTGATAGGCCTTCTATTAGTTTTAAAGAAATATTATTATCTGTTTTTCGTATATCAAATTGTTTGCCTTTATAGTGAACAGCCAACTTTGTTTCATCGTTCTTAAAAGTAATTTTTAAAATAATTTCCGGCTCTTCATATTTTTCAAATAATATAAGTTTTACTTCTTCAAACACAAGCATAACTTTATTTATTCGGCGCATATCAATATTTCTCTTTTTACAAAACTCTATTAGTTGAGAAATAGCACTATTATAATCAAATGATTTATCAATTTTAAACTCTATCGTTCTTTGAGTATTAATAAAACTCCGGGTTTTAGGTTTTTTCGGTCTCATAAATATTTCTTCTGGTGTGCCTTCTTCATATATTATTCCATCATCCATAAAGAAAATCTTATCGCTTATATCCCTTGCAAGGCTCATAGAATGTGTAACTATCACTATGGTTTTACCTGATTTAGCAATTTTTACAATCAATGCTTTCATCATATCAACTGAATTAGGGTCAAGTGCAGAAGTAGGTTCATCAAGCAATAAAACTTCTGGGTCCATCGCAAGTGTTCTTGCAAATGCTATTCTCTGTTGTTCTCCACCAGACAACTCACTAATCTCTGCATTTTCTTTGCTCTCAAGGCCTACTTCTTTAAGCAGTTTCATACTTTTTTCATATGCAAGTTGCTTGTCTCTTTTAAGTATTTCTATTTGTGCAATCATAAGATTTTCTATGACATTAAGATGATTAAACAAATTATAACTTTGAAATACCATCCCAACTTTTTTAGTAATGATATTTATATTTTTATCATTTACAACAATATTATCTATATATATATCGCCACTTGTTGGTTTAACTAAACCATTTATCATACGAAGCAAAGTGGATTTTCCAGTTCCTGATGGACCAATTATAGAAACTATCTCTCCATCATCAATTATACCATTTACATCTTTTAATGGGGTAATATTGTCATATACTTTTGCAATGTGTGAAAACTTAATCATTTCTCTTTACCCCCTTTAAATATTTACTTTCTTTCCCCAACCCTTTTATGTTCCTAAGCCTTTCAATAATCATTATAAGAAACTCTGCAAGTATTATATAAATAATTGCAACAGCAATAAGTGGGAAAAATGCATCGTAAGTTCTACTTCTAACAACATCACCAACTTTTGTCAAATCTTGAACTGCTATATAGCCTACAACAGCAGTGCTTCTGACCAATTCTACTATCATATTTTTAAATGTAGGATACATAATTGGAAATGTCTGAGGCAAAAGGATTTTAAAAAATGTTTTTTCTTTTCCAAATCCAAGCGCATATGCCGCTTCAAATTGACCCTTATCAATGTTATTTATAGTATTTATAAGAAGTTCTGCAACTTCAGCGCTAAAAATAATTATGAATACAAAAGTCGCAACTACTTGGCTATCAATAGACATTTTTGAAAATATAATATAGTAGAAAACCATAAGCATTACAACTATAGGCACTCGCCTAAGTAACCAAAAAATAATTTTAATAACACTATTAACATTATTACCTGTATTGTAACAAATCAAAAACAAAATAAACCCTAATATCGTTCCAAATAGAATAGAAAAAAATGTTATTCTTAGAGTGCATAAGATTCCGCTAATAAATAATTCATATCTATTTTCTCTTATAAACGTTTTGCTAAAACTATTGTGTAAATCTTTAAAAAAACTAATGGTATCAAATTTTTCTTCATCATAGTCTCTAACCAATGCAGTGACATAATTTTCATATATAACATCTGAATAATCTATGGACTCGGCTCTTTCCTCTGTAACATTTAAATTACCACTTGCTATGTCAATATCATTAGTGACGAGTGCCATTACTATGCTATCGAAGTCATACACTTTATAAGTTATTTTAGCATTAAGTTTTGCTGCTATTCGTTCTACAAGTTCTATATCAAAACCAGTTAGTGTGTCACCTTTATAAAATGTAAATGGAGGTATAGTGCCAGTAGTTCCTACAATCAATTCCATAGTCGGATTATCAGCAGACTTTATATCGGGCATTTCTTCATTTTCTTCAATTACCCATCTATTGTACATTTCATCAATAATGCCTTCATCTCGCAATTCTTTTAACTTTTGATTGATTAGTTCTTTTATATTATTAATTCTGGGATTTTTAGATAAACCAATGGCAACACGTGTAGTTGTTGTTAAATTATCATCAAGTATTTTTACACCTTCAAATCCAGCCTTAATCACTTTTTGTAATGGGATTCTATCAAAAACATATGCATCTATTTGACCTATTTTAACTGCATTATATCCAAGAGATTCATCAGTAAATATTAGTATTTTTGCTTTACTCAATTCTTTTTCAGCAAGCATAAGTGAATTACTTCCAGTTCCTACACCAATAGTTATATTTTCATCATTTAACTCAAAAATAGAATGTATCTCTCGCTTTTTATCATTACTTGGTATACAAGAAAACATTACAAGAGCGCTAAATAGCAATACAAAAATGAAAACCAATTTCTTTATTTTTTTTATATTTAAATGCTTGTTCATTGTATTTTTGTTCGTTATATTTTTTACCCTATTCATTTATGATTTATACTGCTCAACTTCTTCTTTTGTTGGTGCAACATATACATCTGCCCATTTAGTTTTTCTATGATAAAAGAACATTGTCATGGCAAATGCATTTAAGATAACCCAGCCTATGATGGTTCCCCAAGCAAGTGCATTAAACTTCCATATATCCATAAATGCATACACTACAAAAACTCGTGTAGATATATTTAAAAGTGAATCATAAAGTGTAAGTGTCATATTTCCCATACCCCTAAAGAATCCGTGGAAAGTATTTGTAAATGCTACAAGGAGATATCCAAATGACATTATTTGCAAATAACTATTTCCCATCTCTACAACTTCTGTGCTTCCTACTGGCGCAAGTGCGACCATTATATTATTTTTAAAGAAGAATAATGTTGTAAATACGATAGCAGAAAATCCCAATTCCAAAACCATTCCCTTTTTAAATATGTCATATATTAAATCATTTCTCTTTGCACCTCTACTCTGTGCTGTAAATGTCATAATACTCAATGCTATATTTTGTGCTGGAAGAATAGCAAAGTTGTCAACTCTATTAATTATACCATTTGTTGCCATAGCGATAACACCAAGAGTGTTTACCTTTGCCATAACCAATGTTTTGCCAAGAGGTGGCACTGCCTGCTGAATGGCTGTTACAAGTCCATCTCTAAATGTTCTTATAGCAAGTCTTTTTCTAACCATAAACTCGCCTTTTTTAAATCTAAGTTCTTTAACTTTTACATACATATAAATATATATCAAAATGCATGATGAAACTTGAGCAATAACAGTAGCAATAGATGCTCCTGCAACACCCCAACTAAATATTACTACGAATACTAAATCTAATATTATATTTACAACTGCCGAGAATGCTAAGAAGAATGTTGGAACTTTGCTATTCCCCATCGCTTTCAAAGCATTTCCATATACATTATATACAAATACAAATGGCAAACCTATACATGCAATTCTTAAATACAAAACTGTATCTCCCATCACATCAGATGGAACTTGCATAAGCGTGAAAATGCCTTTTGCAAATATCGCAAGCAGCGTGCTCACTGATACAGCAAATATTCCTCCAGTTATAAGTGTAGTAGATATTTCAAATTTCACATCCATTATTTCTTTTGCACCATAGTATTCGCTTATGATAACTGCTGCACCCATGCAAAGACCATAAAAGAATAGGAGAGTAAGACTACTAATTTGCCCTGCAGTAGAAACTGCTGCAAGCCCCTTTTCTCCCACAAACTTTGATATAACAAGTGCATCCACCAAATCATAAGAAAGTAATACAATATTGCCTATAATTAGTGGCACCGAATACCAAAATAATTTCTTTAATATATCCTTTTTTTCAAATGTCTCATATTGCATAACTTAATATTATACCACTTTTTAAACATTTTTACCAATAAAACTCTAATTAAAGAAAATCTAAAAAAACATTGAGAAAAACTCAATGTTTTTTTATAAATTCTACCATCTCACGAGGTGTTAATATATTACGTTGTTTTGGAAAATGTTTTATATTGCCTGTTACCAAGCATTTATTGTATGAACTTTTTGTCATCAAAACTTCATAAAATATAAGATCATCATAGTCATCAAAGTTTAATTCTAATTTTTCTGGACTAATATT
Source organism: Lachnospiraceae bacterium (assembly GCA_017934175.1). Lineage (GTDB taxonomy): Bacteria > Bacillota > Clostridia > Lachnospirales > Lachnospiraceae > UBA3633. Next base: position 10,348 of record JAGBKB010000056.1, read on the forward strand.
AATACCAAGTTTTTTAATATAATTAATTAAATCTCCAATCATTTTTTTAGTAAAAGGGAATTTATCTCGGCTTAATACTTCTTTATACTCATTAATTATATCATCTGAATAAATTGGTATGATTGTACCATCATAGACATAATTCATTAGTTGCATTGGGTATGAATTAATATCGCTACTAAATAGCATTGAAACTATTACATTTGTATCAAAAATTACATAATATGTGCGTTTCATTTTTTGTGCCTTTTTTGTCTTGTATCTTTGATAATTGCATTGATTTCATCAAGTGATAATTCGTTAATGTTACTTCTTTTAACTGCATTTCGCATAGCATTAATGGTTTCCATAAATTTTGCATTGTCATTTGATGGAACTTCTATTTCAAAAGGAATTTTTCTTTTATCTACAACGGCATTTGCGAATACATTTATGGCTGTACTCATATTCATACCAATACTTTCACAAACACCTGCAAATTTTTCTTTTAAATTTTTTTCCATTCTAACTGAAAATGTTGCTTGTGCCATAATATACCTCCTGCACCTATTATAACACAATTGGTACCAATTTGACAACCCCCTATCCCCACCCCCTATAATTTCCACAATTTGTCATTTGGTACTGGGGAGGCCCTCTAAAGTATAGGGGGTATCGTAGGAGCGTTATTTTAATTAATTCTGGCTTGTACCTTGCTTGAGAAAATAGTTGGAGCAAGTTCCATATTTTCTTCAAACTTTGCGAAGTTTGAGTTTAGTATTCGACGTACTGTTTGAGCGAAGCGAGTTTACGCCGATACTTAACGAAAACGAGCAAA
>JAGBKB010000057.1 GCA_017934175.1 Lachnospiraceae bacterium
TATCAGCACCTACTGCAAAACAATGGGTCAGTATTTTAGAGAGAACAGGAGCAATATTTATACTTAAACCATATTCTAATAATATTACTAAGAGGTTGGTTAAAACTCCTAAGATTTATTTTATGGATACTGGTTTAGTGGCATATTTATGTGGCTGGGATAGTCCTAAGACTCTTCAAAACGGAGCAATGTCTGGTGAAATATTTGAAACCTATGTTATATCTGAAATTGTTAAAGGATATCTAAATAATAGAGCAAAAATGGATTTATACTATTACAGAGATATTGATAAAAAAGAAATAGATTTATTAATTGTTAAAAATGGTAATATAACACCAATAGAGATTAAGAAAAACAAAAATCCAGATGATGCAACAAAAAACTTTGATGTACTTAACAAATTTAAAATGAATGTAAAAAAAGGATCAATAATTTGTATGTCGGAAGAATTTATTCCTTATGATAGAAAAGCAGATTTGTGTCCAGTAAGTTCAATTTTATAGTATGGTTGAGAATAACAAAGTTCCTGTTATTTATAAAAATGCTAAGTTCTTTCATGATTTTACCTCATAAAAAACGGCGAGGACTTCCCCGCCTAAAACGATGGGGTTAGATTATTTGCATAACCACCCACTTGCTATTATAATATCATATTTTATAAAATTGTCAAGGAAAAATAAATGAAAGAATGTGTCATATAAAAATAGTATCATAGTTGGGCTTACGAGAAATATATGTCCTTATGGACATTTCCCAAGTGGTAATGGATGTAACAATAGTGAAATAATAATATGAATGTATAAGCAATGTATTTTACAGAAAATTATCATCAAGACATAGGTTTGTAGATTGAGTTATTGAATTGAATGGTGCCTTCGTGGTTTATACGCAATCATTATCCACAAAGTCATATACTTGACAAATTGGGTAATGAAATCTATAATATAGATATAATATAACAAGAGGTTTATATGGAGTTTCAAAGAGATTATTATATACAAAAATTAATAGATAGGAAGAATAATGGTTTTATTAAAGTGATTACTGGCATAAGAAGATGTGGCAAATCATATTTGCTTTTTAATTTGTTTAAAAAACATTTGAATGAAAGTGGAGTAAAGAGTAAGCAGATAATTGAACTATCACTTGATGATGACCAAAATGAAGAATTGCTTGATAGAAAAAAATTAGGTGAGTATGTAAGAAATAAAATAACTGATGATAAAATGTATTATTTATTAATTGATGAAATTCAATTTGTAGAAGGATTTGAAAAAGTTCTTAATGGTTTGACAAAAATAGAAAATCTTGATGTGTATGTGACAGGTAGTAATTCTAAATTTTTATCAACAGACATTCTTACTGAGTTTAGGGGAAGAGGTGATGAAGTTAGAGTATATCCATTATCTTTTAAAGAAATCAAGAATGGATTTCAAAAATTATCTAATAGTGAAATTTGGAAAGAAATATCAACATTTGGTTCATTACCTCAGATATTAAACCAACCTACTGATGACCAAAAGAAAACATTACTCAATACAACATTGAAAAAGGTTTACATGGATGACATTATAAATAGAAATAATATAAACAAGATAGAGTATTTTGAAAAAACACTAAGTATACTAGCTTCATCAATAGGTTCACTTACTAATCCAAGAAAAATATCAGATACTTTTGTATCTGAAAAATATGGTGATATATCACATAAAACTATAGCGGATTACATAGAGTATAGTATAAATGCATTTTTGATAGAGAAAACTGAAAGGTATGATGTAAAGGGTAGAAAATATATATCGTCACCATATAAGTATTATTTTACGGATATAGGTATAAGAAATGCAAAATTAAACTTTAGGCAGTATGAACCTACACATATTATGGAAAACATTATCTATAACGAGCTTCTTAAAATGGGTTATAGTGTTGATGTTGGAGTAGTAATAATTGATGAAAAAGCAAAAAAAGGAATAGAAAGAAAGAGAACAGAAGTAGATTTTGTAATTAATGATAATGAAGAAAGATATTATATCCAAGTTGCATATTCATTATCTGAACAGAGTAAAATAGATCAAGAATTTAAATCACTTAAGCACATAAAAGATAATTTCAAAAAGGTTGTAATTACATTTGACGATATAAAACCATATACTACAGATAATGGAATTAGGGTGGTGAATATATATGATTTTTTGCTAATAGATTCAATTAAAAAAATATAAAAACTTAACAGACAAGTCTACCAAAGTTCAAGAGAAATTAGACAAAACAACTGCCAGCCTTAAAAATAAGGATGACAGGGTAAAGGTGCTTGAAACCTATATAAATGACCTGAAAGCAAGTAAAAATAAGTTAAATGATTTTGATGAAGGACTGTTTTATGCACTGGTGGATAAAGTTAAAGTCAACAAATAATAAATAGAATGGCAAAAGTTTTAAATAAAATAATATGAAACAATTAAAAGCAAATTACATATTTAATATAATATCTATGTTGCGGTGAACAACGTAATGGCTCGTAGGATACCGTATCTAAAAATCCCTTTGAATATTGGGGATTTCATTTTTGCTATGTCAGCACATTTTTCAATTCTTATGGTTTTAAATGTTGCATCACTCAAGAGAAAGTAGACATAAAAGTTGCAAACTAAGGTTGCGCTTTGGATTGCAATAAGGTTGCAGTGGTTGCATGATTTTTATGGTAATGTGGTAAATTATACCTTTACAATGCTAAAAATGTCTCTAAATGATTTATAAATAAAATGATAAGGAGAGGCAAACTATTTCAAATGATTAATTATAAACAATATCACACACTTGGTGCTAATGGATTTATAGATAAACTCTATGAAGAGTTTATGGGGCTTCCAATATCAAGCCAAAACGGTTGTAATAAAACTATTGACAACAGAACAAAAAAGTGATACAATTTTAGTTGTAATGATAAATATTACAACAGATAAAGTATAGGAGGCGAAAGCAATGAGTGAAATTAAAGGTATTAGTGAAGTAAGTAAATTTTTAGGTGAGGCAGGAACATTTTTTCTTGCAACTGTCGATGGAGAGCAACCAAAGACAAGACCAGTTTCTTTTCAAATGTTACATAATGGGAAGATATATTTTGGTGTAGGCAAACATAAAAAAGTATATGCTGAAATGCAAAAGAATCCACTTGTAGAGATTTGTGCATTTAAAGGAAGCGATATTGTAAGATATTATGGTAAATCAGTAGTAGATGACAATCCTGAACTTTTTGATGCTGCAGTTAAAGTATTACCACTTCTTGCACAAATTTATAACGAACAATCTGGACTAAAACTCGCTATATTTTCATTAGAAAATGCAAAAGCAGAGTATAGTAATATGCTTGATTATAATTTAAAGAAAGAAATTGAATTATAATTAATGAGAGATAATTATGCAATTTTCAAGTAAACTTGCTATAGCAACACATATATTATTAGTTATAGCAGAATTTAGTGACAAAGAAAAAATTACATCTGAATTTATTTCAAGTAGCACAAATGTTAACCCAGTAATAATAAGGAATATGCTACTAAAACTTCAAGATGCAAAAATTATACAAACAAAAGCAGGTGTCGGTGGGTCAGAACTTACAAAGCCATTAAATAAGATTACAATGAGAGATATATTTTATGCGGTAGAAGAAGATAAAGACCTGTTTAAATTTCATGCGAATCCGAATGAAGATTGTCCTGTCGGCAGGAATATTCATAAACTTTTAGATAAAAGATTTGATAATGCAAAAGAAGTAATGTTTGATGAATTATCAAAAATAACATTAGACCAGTTAAAAATAGAGTTAGATAAACTAATAAAAAAATAATGTATGATTACAAGTTTATAAAGTGGGAAAAACTAAGTTACATAGATTTAATAAATAATAAAAAGGAAGGTATAAACTATATTTGTATCCAAACAAAAGAGAATTCACTTGAAGAGTTTACAGGTAACGATGCTATAATGTGCTAATTCAAAATCAGATTATTTATTTATGCAACTCAAAAGAGTGGCAAATTATATGAATGTTATTTTTTGAAAATATAAATTATAAAAATTTTGTGATATGAATCAAGAAGAAAAAAGATTATATTTAATTAAATATTTATTGAGTGAAAACAATAAGTATAATGATGTAGAGATACCAAGTAATGAAGATGATCAAAAGAAATTACTTCGGAGTTTGTTTAATGTGCGACTTCCTGCACCGATTGGTGAGGAGTTTTTGAGAGTGCAAGATGAGTATTTAAAAGAAGAGATAAAACTTAAAGGAATATGTGATATAAAAGATTTAAACTATATTGAAGATGAAATATATTTGTGGCAAGGAGACATTATAACTTTAAAATGTGATGCAATAGTGAATGCAGCGAACAGTGGTATGACAGGCTGCTATGTACCATGTCATAATTGTATAGATAATATTATTCATACATATGCTGGTGTACAACTGCGTAATGCCTGCAATGATATAATGATAAAACAAGGTCATGAAGAAGAAACTGGGAATGCCAAAATTACAAGTGCATATAATCTGCCATGTAAATATGTCATTCATACAGTTGGAACGATAGTGAGTGGAGATGTGACGAAAAAAAATATAGATGAATTGAAATCCTGCTATTTGTCATGTTTAAAACTTGCTGATGATAATAAACTTGATAATATTGCATTTTGCTGCATATCCACGGGGATATTCGGGTTCCCAAATGAAATTGCAGCAGAAATTGCAATAAATACTGTGCGAGACTATAAAAAGGTTTTTAAAACTAAGTTAGAGGTGATTTTTAATGTATTTAAAGAATGTGACTACGAAATCTACAAGAACTTACTTGGAAGACATTAAGTTACTCAAAGAAAAAATTGAAGAGGCAGATGCTATAGTAATAGGTGCTGGTGCTGGGATTAGTACTTCGGCTGGATTTATTTATAATGGTGAAACATTTAAAAAATATATGTTTGATTTTATAAAAGAATATGGGATAACAGATTTTTATAGTGGTGGTTTTTTTCCGTTCCCAACAAAAGAAATTATGTGGGCATTTTGGAGTAGAAATATTTATGTAAATAGATATTTAGATGCATTGAAAGATACTTACAAAAAATTATTGAATATTGTGAAAGATAAAGATTATTTTGTGATTACAACAAATGTCGATCATCAATTTCAAAAAGCAGAATTTGATAAAAAAAGACTTTTTTATACTCAAGGTGATTACGGACTTTTTCAATCAGTAAATAAAAATAATAAAAAGACTTATGACAACGAAGAGATAATTTATAAAATGCTTGAAGCACAAGGATTTGTGAAAAATGAAAAAGGTATATATGATATACCAAATAATAGCAATATAAATATGAGTATACCAACTGAACTTATACCAAAATGCCCAGATGATGGTACTAATATGACTTTAAATTTAAGAGCAGATGACAATTTTGTAGAAGACGAGGGGTGGGTTGAGGCATCAATAAGATATAGTGATTTTGTTAATAAAAGAAAAAATCAAAAATTGTTACTGTTGGAATTGGGTGTTGGCATGAATACACCAGTAATCATTAAGTATCCATTTTGGAAAATGGTTCTTGAGAATGATAGAGCAACTTATGCTTGTATAAATTACAATGAAGCCTTTTGTCCTGATGAAATACTTGATAGGTCGATAATTATTAATGAAGATATTGATAAAGTATTGAATGACATTATAGTACCATCTACTTGGCACTAATGAATTTATTCATAAACTCCGTGAAGAGTTTTTAGCACTACTAATTTCAAAAAACTCAATAATAATTGAAAATTTTTTTGAAAAAATTATTGAATTTTGATATAATACAATAATAAAGTAAAAATTAGCGAGTAGCCATAGGCGTAAATCCTGCTAATGGCATCTCGTTTTTTTATTATAGGAAAGGAGAGAAAATGAATAAAAGATTTTTAAGTTTAATGATAGCAGGAGTATTGTTAATATTGGCAAGTTGTAATCAAAGTGCTAATATTACAGAATCCACAATTCAAGAAACAGTTGCAACCTTAGAAGAGAAAGTTGAAAAGAATAAAGATTTTAATGGTGGTCAAATGGGTGGAATGAGAAATGACGGAGATATGCATAACAACTTTCTTGATGATGAAGCAAAAGAGAAACTCACGAGAGTTTATAATGAAGTTGGAGATAAGTATCATCAATTAGATTTTAAAGATGAGGAAACTGGACTTGTATTACCTTATAATTTATTTATACCTGAAAATTATGATTCAAATAAAGAATATCCGCTTATTATGTTTATAGGTGATTCAACAATGACTGGAATAGAAGTTAAAGAAGTGCTTAGTAGATGTATAGGTGCGGTAATATGGGCTACAGAAGAAGAACAAAAGAAGCACGAGAGTTTTGTTTTGGTACCTGTATTCCCAGAGACATTGATTGATGATTCAAATGGTGAATATAAGACATCTGAGTATATAAATGTGACAAAAAGATTGATAAGCAGTATAGAAAAAGAATATCGTATAGATACAAGTAGAGTTTATGCTACAGGTCAGTCAGGAGGGTGTATGACAACTATGTATCTTCAAGCAAACAACCCTGATTTGTTTTCTGCTACACTTCTTGTTGATGGTCAATGGGCAATTGATGAGATACAAGGAATAAAGGATAGAAAATTCATATATATAACTGCACTTGGGGATGAAAAAGCAACGACTGGTCAAAACGAAGTTAAAAATTATTTAACTGAAAATAATATAAGTTTTGGAGAACTTACCGACATAGATGCAAAGGCAAGTGCTGATGAGTTAAACAATGTTACATCTCAAATGTTTGATAAAGGATTTGATAAAAACTTTATAACTTGGAAAGCAAACTCAACATATGTGAATGGAGTCTCAAATGGAAGCAAAGCAGGAGAGCACATGACATCATTTTATTATGGCTATAATGTAGAGAGAGTAAGGGATTGGTTGTTTGAACAGAAAAAATAATATGAAAAGATGGGACTGAAAAGTAAAGGGGGTCCCATTTTTTGTGCTTTAATTGAAAAGAATTTAAAATGTTAATAAAAAAAACACAAATGCGAGGTATAATTTAGATAGTTAAAAGATAGTAATTAAAGTGGTAATAGTATTTTATAAATAGTTATGAAAAACAAATTATTAAAAACAATTATACTTTCATTATTTATAGTTAACTCAATAACTATAAGTTTTGCTGGAGAGTTAGCCTCTCAATTTGCGGATAAAGCATATATTTCATATGGAAATGCAAATTTTACTGAAGATGAGAAAAAATTGACAGATGCTTTTGAGACTTATACGCAGTTAGATGAGTATGGTAGATGCGGAGTTGCATTTGCTAATATTTGCAAAGATATAATGCCAACAGAAGACCGAGGTTCAATTGGTATGATAAAACCATCTGGTTGGGTTACACCATTAAGTAAATATGACTTTATAGATGGAAAATATTTGTATAATAGGTGTCATTTAATTGCTTATGAACTTGCAGGCGAAAATGCAAATGAAAAAAACTTAATTACTGGAACAAGGTTTTTAAACATTAAAGGGATGAGGCCTTTTGAGACAAAGGTATCAAAATATGTAAGAGAAACAGGAAATCACTGTTTGTATAGAGTAACACCTATTTTTGAAAATGATAATTTATTATGTGAAGGTGTACAAATAGAGGCTTATTCGGTGGAAGATAATGGCGAAGGAATAAATTTTAATGTGCTATGTTTTAATGTTCAGCCAGGGGTGAACATTGATTATACAACAGGTGCAAATAATTCTGCTAATTAAGCAGTTGCAATTTTATTAATAATTTAAAGATAAATGAATTGATAGTTAATTAATTGATTTAATAATTGTGATAGTTTGATTAGAATATGGATATATTTATTTCTATATAATCATCTGAAATACTCTATAATTAGAATGTGTTAATGACAATTTGCAGATTATATATGATAAAATAGTATACAAATGATTTGAAAGTAAGTAAAACTGTTTGATTTTGATGAAGGGTTGTTTTATGCACTGGTGGATAGGGTAAAAGTCAATAAAGATAGAATAACAATAATTTGGAAAGATGGGACTGAAAGTTAGTAGGGTCTCATTTTTTTGATTTTAGAAATTACCACCGTAGAGGTGGGAAAAATATAAGTTTTGAAAATTACCACCATATTGGTGGTAATAATTATACGGGGAATATGGTATGATTAAATAAGGGGGTAATATGATAGTATTTGATAAATTATTTAAAACAATGAAAAAGAAGGGCGTGAGCCAGTATGATTTAATTAAGAAGTATGGAATATCAACTGGTCAGCTTGATAGAGTAAGAAAAAACAAGAATATTATTGCACATACTCTTGACATGCTATGTAGTATTTTGAACTGTGGTTTATGTGATATAGCTGAGTATGTGTAATTTACACATGAAAATGTAAGAATAAAAGATTTGCCCATAAAAAAAGTACTGACATAATACGAAGAAAGTGATACTATGAATATGAAGTTGAAATATAACTTAATATGAAATTGATGGTATATTTATGGATTTTGGAAAGAAAATTAGAGAATTAAGAGAAAAGAAACATTTGACTCAATCAGATGTAGTAAATATGATGGGCAAAAACCTTGAGACTGGCAAACCATACCTATCCTTAAGGGGATATATGGCATATGAGCAAAATAATTCAAGGCCAAGACAAAAAAGCATATATGAAAAATTAGCAGAGATATTAGAATGTAATATAAATTATTTGTTAGTTGATGATTCTAATTATAATTTTGCGATAGACAACACAAGTGCTATATGGACAAGTATTAAAGAGGTATTACCAACTTTAAATTTAGCATTAAAAATAATAATAGATTATGATATAAATAATAAAGGGTTTTTATATAAAATATGGTCAGGGATAGAAAACGATCAGATAAAAAAAGACAAAACAAAAGATTATTTATTAGACATTAAAGAAAAAAATACTTTTTTTAATGCGGTTGCATTTAAAGTTATTATGGAATACTCAATGAGCCGTGGTGAAAATTTTGTAATAAATAGCAATAATAATTCTAATAGAATAGAAGACCCCGATGACATTTTAGTCCTTAATAAGGATAAACAGTATGAATGGTGGATTTATTATTTTTCAATAAGTTCATTAAATGTTGAAATCAAAAACTATAATGATATAATTAACGATTTCATAAAAAATTTTGTGCTTAATAAAGTAGATATAAATAGAAAGATATCAATTGTGACAGATGATGAAGATTTTAACAAAGCAATGGAAGAACATAAAGACAGTATAAGCTTATATGCTAATCTAACAGTCATACTTTTAGACATTGGTAAATATAGGGTTATTAGTGAAAACTATATAACTCAAATTAAACAGTAATCAATATTATTTATAAGGAGAGAAAAAAATGAGAGATAATCGCTTAAAATATGCAATTTTAGTATTACTTATAATAGTTTTTGTTTTGGCAGGAGTTATTTATATGCTAAAATCTGGACAACCGACTACAATATTTCATACACCGTGGTTTGATGTAGTTAAATAAAACAATATTTGTTAGTAATAGGAGATATTAACGATGGCACAAATTAAAATTAAAAGTAATCCGTATATAAAAAATATTTCATATGAATATTATGATGAAGATGCTAATAAGTTTATTGAAATTAATTACAAAAATTATCCAAATAGTAAATTAGTTGGTGAGGAATACACTAATGCATTTTTTGTGGTATGTGTTGGCAAAATACTAAAAGCAATATACGATTCTTTTTTTAGCAAGGATAAAAAAATATGCATTTGCTTTGAAGGTACAAAAGCAGAATATCGTGCATTGCAAGAGGTAGCAAATGAATATGAAGATACAATTTCCATTGAATGTGGAGATTATGAATTGCCAGAAGAACAAGAAACCTTAAAAAAATTCAAAGAGATTATAAAAAGTATAGGCTTAAATGCTGAATTAGAAGAAGAGAATAGCATATATGAAAGAATAAATGCTATAAGAAATGCATTTGACAATTATTTCAATAAAATAAAAAATGAACTAAATGATTATGAGCTTAAATTCAACAATCTTAAAAGTGAACAAGAAACAATAGTAAACGATTATATTGATGCAATTAATAAACAAAAAGAATTATTAAAAGAAGAAATTAAAGATAAAAATGCTACAAAAAAAGAATTTGATGAGTTTACAAATAAACATGTTGCTGATAAAAAAACATTAGAAATGATTTATGATGAGTTGAAAAATGGGGTTTTAAACAGCAATAAAGAGAGCAGTAATGATATGAAAGATAAACCTCTTATCTGCGAAAAAGACAGTATTGAAGAAGAACTTAACTATAAAAATGATTCCGATTCTAACAGTAAAATAGAGGGGAGTATTGTTAAAGATGTATTAAATACAGGAAAGAAAGTAATTGACTCAAGGCTTGACGTAAAAATAGTGAAAAGTGTTATAGGCGTTACTAAAGACTTTGTCTCAAAAATTAGTGAAGATGTTAATGCAAATAGTAAAACTGATAAATTGTTTATGGAACGTATAAATGAAATGTATAATAGTTCTTATAATAACATTGCAAGTGACATAAGTGGAAGTTATTATAAATGGCTTTGCGAAAAAGAAGAATCCTTAAGAGATAATATTATAGATATAATAAGCTTAAACTTAGGGGAAAAAGAGAATGAGATTATAAAAAATTCAATATATTCTATAGGACTGACCAATAGAAGTGTATTTGCAATAGAAAATATTAATGATCATAAACTTGATAGCATACGTGTTAAGTTTCATTTGCCTGGGTTACCAAGTGTATCTGGAATAAGAAGCGAATGGTCAAGTGAATTAAAAAAGTATGTAAAAAAGATATGCAATGAATTTGATAGGGTTAAGTATGAAACATTGGGTACATGGGAAGATAATATCATTAAAGAGTTATCCGATAATACTATCAAGATGAAACCAGAAGTCAAAGAAAAAATTGATAGCATCAATGAGTTGAATTTGAAAATTAAATCTCTACAGAAGAAGTATGAAAAAGCTGAAAATTGCAATAATGAAATTAAAAGTTTCATTAGTTTTAATTAATTATAAGGAGTAAGAATATGGGTATACTAAGAACATTAAAACATGCTGGTGGGAAGGTTGCTTCTGTAGCTAAAAAAATAGGAGATGGATTGGCTGATGCACAAAATAAAGTGTCAGTATTAAGTCCGTCTCAACTAAAAGATTTAGAAGATTCAAAGAATAAATACTATGAGGAATATCAAAAAGATAATCCAAGTAGTGATGAATTAAATACTTTGTCCAATAAGAAACTTGGTGAAGCTGCAATTGAGATTTATAATGAATACTTATCACAAATCAACGACTTATATAAACCGATTGATAACAAAATTGAGTATGGCGACAAGTCTTTTAACTCAAATAATAATATACGGTATATAAATATTACAAAGTGGGTTATAGATAAGAATGAAAATAGTCTTGAAAAATTAGTCAATGTTTATGAAGTATTATCAAATTCGGAGTGTAATATAGCATTGGTTTTTGATAGAAAGATTAATAATACAGATGTATATTTAGCAATCATTAATACTAATAATGATAACAACAATGATATAGTCGATGGTTATACTGAGAGAATGTTAGAAGCATTAAAGGGAAATTTTCCAGGATCGACGTACATTTATAATAGAGATAAAAATTCGGGAAGAATTGATTTTCTTGACAAAGCAAAAAATAAGTCTGTTGCATGTATTTCAAATATACCCGCTGAAAAATCAGAAAAGTTCAATACACAAACTATTGAAAAGTTGATTGATGGAATTCAGCCTGAAAATGAAAAAAAGGAATGGACTTTGATTTTATTGGCCACTCCTATTCTTGATGTAAAGACTAGAAAACTGCAAGTTGGGGAGTACTATTCTTTCTTTGCTCCTTATAAAAACTGGGAAACTAATTATACTGTTAGTGAATCAAAATCAAATCAGAGATCAACAGCTGTTTCTTTTAACCTCGGAGGCAATAGTAATGTGTCAACTAATATAGGCGGTGGTGTTAATGCTGGAATATTTGGCATAGGTGGATTTGCTTCGACAGGAATTAGCAAGGGTCGTGGGATTAATTTTGGTGGTGCTTTTACAAGCTCTATGAGCCAATCGGCTACTATAGGTAAGAATGAAGGACTTACGAAACATTTTGAAAACTATACCATAAAACACACATTAGAATTACTTGAGGAACAAATGAAAAGGCTAGAGCAAGCATCTGCTCTTGGTTATTGGGATTTTGCCGCTTATGTTTTATCTGAAGATGTGAATGTAGTAAATAATGTCGCTCATTCATATTTGGCACTAACGCAAGGTGAAAAATCATATATAGGTGATGCAAATGTAAATACTTGGAGAGGAGACCTTGGAGAGCCAAGCAATGATGCAAAAGAAATAGTTGAATATTTAAAAGATTTACGACATCCTATTTTTGCTTTAAATCCTGAAGTATTAGTTTTTGATGATTCGTATAATATGTATCCAACTATGATAACAGCAACTACACAATTATCAGGTAAAGAATTAGCTTATTCATTAAACTTTCCAAAAAAATCAATATCGGGATTACCTGTTATAGAATGTGCTGAATTTGGAAGAAATATATCTACATTTAATAATAATGAAGACAAAGAAAAATTCAATATTGGTAATATTTTTCATATGCAACATGAGGAAAATGTCCCTGTATTAATAAGTAAAAAATCACTCTCATCACATATGTTTGTTACGGGAAGTACAGGAAGTGGCAAAAGCAACACAGTGTATCAGATATTAAATGAAGCTTTAAATAGTGATGTTAAATTTATGGTTGTAGAGCCGACTAAAGGTGAGTATAAGGATGTATTTTGTGTTGGCGACAAGCCATTAGCAAAAGTATATGGGACAAATATAGAAAAGACACCATTACTACGAATTAATCCATTTAGCTTTCCAAAGGATATACATGTATTTGAGCATATGGATAGACTTGTAGAAATATTTAATGTGTGTTGGCCTATGTATGCTGCAATGCCAGCGGTTCTAAAAAATGCTATTGAAAAATCATATGAAGATTGTGGGTGGGATTTAGTTAATAACACTAATGCATATGGTGAAAAATTATATCCTAGTTTTAAAGATGTAGCAAGAAATGTAAAACAAATTATAGACTCAAGCGAGTATGATAATGAAAATAAAGGAGCGTATAAAGGGTCACTTCTTACAAGATTAGAATCACTTACTAATGGTATAAATGGTTTGTTATTTGTGAATGATGAGATACCACTAAATGAGTTATTTGATGAAAATGTGGTTATTGATATAAGCAGAGTAGGATCAAATGAAACTAAGTCGCTGATTATGGGAATGTTAGTATTGAAATTGCAAGAATATAGAATGGCTAACCGTGATAAAATGAATTCCAACTTAAAGCATTTAACAGTGTTAGAAGAGGCACATAATTTATTAAAGAAAACATCGTCTGAAATATCTCAAGATAGTGGTAATTTGGTTGGGAAGAGTGTTGAAATGATATCTAATGCTATTGCTGAAATGAGAACTTATGGTGAAGGGCTTATAATTGTAGATCAGGCACCGGGATTATTAGATATGGCTTCTATAAGAAACACAAATACAAAAATAATAATGAGATTACCAGATGAAACTGATAGAAAATTGGTTGGCAAAGCAGCAAACTTAACTGAGGATCAAATTGTAGAACTCGCCAAATTGCCTATGGGAGTTGGTGCGATATATCAGAATGAATGGATACAACCAGTTTTATGCAAGATTCATAAGTATGAATTACCAAATGATACATATAAAAATGAAATAATGCGAGTTAATAAAAAGAAAAACTATGATGAATTAATGAGTGTTTTTGAGTTACTTAGCAAGGGTGAAAGAGTAGTTGAAGAGAGCAAGTTAAAAGATATAATTGAAGAATTAAGAAACAATAATATTGATTCATCAGTAATTGTATCAATAGTAAAATTATTGAATAATCCACCGAAAGAGCCAAGAATGTCAGAATTTGCACCAATAACAGCTTCTTTATTTCCTAGATTAATTGATACAATTAAAGATTGTTATAAAAATTCTGATGATAAGACTGAATGGACAGAAGCAATGAGAAATTCATTGCAAACAATAATTAATAAGCAAATAGATGAACAAGTTACAATGGATATAATTTCATCAGCTGTTAAACAATATGTGAGATTAACATTAAATAAACCAGATGAATATGATGAATGGTGGAGAGTAAATGGAGGTGTTGCATAATGGGATTTGAAAATTTATCAAGTTTATCTAGTGAGATGGTTGAGAAATCAGTAAATGAAACATCAAAGGTTTATAAAGACATAGATAAACGAATAGATGTAAGTCATAAAACTGAGGAAATGATTATTGGACCTGAAGCGACAAGAGATATTGATAAAAGGATTGATGTTAAATCTTATGGTGAAAAACTTTATACAACATATCAAGAAAGATTAATCCATACCCCTAAAAATAATTGGAGTGGAAAAAGGGGCGAATCTCTTTATATACTACAAGATGAAGACTCTAGGAAACTTCTTGAAATAAAGAATTTAGATGGAATAGAATATAAAGATGGAATACCAAATTTTGATTCTATATCAGAAGGGACTTGCAAAATAAAATCAATGACAAAATATAGAGAAGATTATTATGATGAAGAAAAAGGACAATATATTGAAGGTAATTTCACTCAATATGATAAAATTATGAAAGAAACACTTGAATCAAAAGGATTCCAATTGCGTGAAGTCAAATGTAGTGATGGAAGGATTAGGACAAATTGGTTTGATAGTAATGGAATTGAATATACAAGGCATGAAAAGAATGATATGAAAACTATGCAGTTAGTTCCGAGAAAAATACATGAGGAATGCAAACATTCTGGTGGAGTTGCTGAAATTAAAGCTCTTGAGAGAACTAAAAATCAATGAATTATGGAGGTGCATATGAATAAATATAAAATATGGGGAAAAGAATTTAGTTTAAAAGTTTTATATGAATGTAAAAACGGTCAGAAACCTACTAATGAACAACATCAGGCATTAGAAATGTTTGAGAATGAGTTATTTCAAAAAAAGGAAGTAAATAAAATACAACATTATTTGGATTCGCAAAAAGAAATTATGAACTTCATATCAAAACTTGATGGAATAGATGATGTTGATATAAACGATTCAGTTTTAGATTATTTAAAACCAGTAGAAATTAGAGTGTTGAATGAAAAAAATAGAATGGTGGAAATAGTATGCGATTTCAAATTTGACATGGAGCATTCTATTGCCATACGATTTAAAAATGAAAAATTTGATGGATTTTATCAAGAAGAAGTATAAGTCTTATGTATTACTAATTAGTACAAGAGGTAAAATATGAAAATTGTAAGCAACCTAAAAGAATTTATTAAAAACATTTCTAATGGTAGGATGAGAATTAAGTTGGATGATGAGAATATTATTGTTGATGGTTCGTATAAGCATGAAATGGATCCTAAAGTTGGCGATATATTCATAAAACAAAATGCGAATGCAACATCTGTCTTAGTTTATAATAAACTAAAATATGGTGAACAAGTACCTATGAAAGATAATGTAGAATTTATTAATGGGTGCAGAAAATTTCTAAACAATAATCAAGGATTAGTAGAAGTAATAAATACTAAAACTAAAAGTGGCAAAACTTGTGCTTATTCTATTATCAAGGAAAGATTAGAACCAGTTGGGATGATGTATATTTTGACATTACAGATTGCTTATGATTGCTTCGTTTTTAATGTTCATGGTGAATTCCGTGAGGAAGGAATGACAGGTGGGAGAGATGCATTTATTTATGCATTATATCAGGAATTTAAAGAAGGAAAAACAATAAAAGGTAAAAAGTATAAATTTATTATTGATGATAAAGAGATAGAGTGGTCACGAGACCCGTACGATGATAATGTAAAAGAGGGTATTCTTATGAATTTATCCGAATTACCACAATTTGATAGAACTTTCCCTGAGCATCCATTATCAGAAGCAAGAAGAGTCATTAATTTTTTTATTAAAAATAATTAAAATAGAAAAAGGAGGAAATTGATTAGACGTTAGTTCTAATTGAATAAAGTTTATGGATTTTGTAGATAAGATTAAAGAAATAGGTAGTGTTGCGGTTGAAAAAGGCAAAGAACTTGGCAATGTTGCCGTAAATAAAGGTAAAGAGTTAGGAAATTTAGCAAAGTTAAAAATAGACATTGTTAATCTTGAATCAGAAATAGAAAAATGTAAAATTGCAATAGGCAATATTATTTATGATGAAAAAATTAGTGTTGAGAATGCAAGTATAAAAGAGCTAATAAAAAAAATTAGTGATTATACCAAAGAATTAAATAGTAAGAAAAAAGAATTAAATAATGAATCATAATAGTTGGGGGTAGTTATAGTTAGAAATGAAAGAAACTATTGGCTATAAAGCATCAAAAGAAATGGAAGAAATGCTTTATAAAGATTCAGGTATATATAAATATAAACAAATTAAAAAAGCAGCTTCAATTACATTAAAATCAGCACATCAAGAAATAGAATTACTTTGGAATCAAGATGTTAAGTATAGACCGGGATTCGCAATTGATGGTGAATATGCTAAAATTCCAGTGTTTTTTTCAAAAGTTAATGGTATATTAGATAATAAATTCAAGTATTGGAAGTATGTTAAAAGCTTAATTACAAAAAATTCAGTACTTATTAGAAATTTTAACATCATAAAGTTGAATTTTTTTAGAAGATTAAGGTTTAAGTTTATTAACTGTTTCAATAATGGTAATTTAGATGTTGAAAAACTTATGAAATGCAAACTTTACAAATATGGTACATTACAAAAATCAATTCAACTTCATTTAATTGAAAAGGTTAAGTTTATAATAGATAATAGAATATTTAGAGGAACTTTTGTTAGTGGTACTGAAAATAAAATTATAACTGTATTTTTGAATTTGCCAACAAATATCTTGCGTTTAATTCATAATTTTGATTTTACTGGCAAAAATCCTAAAATAATATACATTAATGTTAAAAGTGAAATGATGCCGATTGAAGATGCAATAATAATTGTTTTATTACATTATATTGGATTCGATATAGTTCTATTCACTCCGAGCGGGGTAAATTGTATAGATCAATACTTAAATGTTGAATTAATTAATGAGTATCAAATTGGTGAATATGCTGAAAATGTCAAAATACCAAATTTGTATTTATGTAAAATTTTCTTTATCATTGGAGGTAAAATATGGGATTGGATTTTTCAAAAGCTAATGTCAATGTAAGTAATGAAGTAGAAAAAGCAACAAGTGAGGCATTAAAGACTTTAAAATATGATGTAAAAGAAGATAGAGAGAACATTAACAACAAACTAGTTAATTCTAAAGAAGTTGATGATTTGGTAAGTACAATAGATATAAGAAATGTTAATGCTCTTGCAAATTTTGGGTTTGAGGTTGCGGATGAAATATCGAAATCATCAGATGTAATATTGAAGCAAGCAAATATTTATCAAATTGATAAAACCAAATCTTTATTAACATCTCTTGACAAAATAATGCGAAAGATAGACTTTAATGAAATTAATAGAGAACCGGGTGCATTGGAGAATATTTTTAATTCGGTACGTGATAAATTAGATAAATTACTAAATAAATATAACAAAATGGGGCAGGAAATTGATAATGTTTATGTACAACTAAAACTACATGAGAATGAAATTTTAGAGTCAAACAAACTATTAAAAGATATGTTTGATACTAATGTCAAGTATTACCACAGTTTAATTAAATACATATTAGCTGGTGAGCAAGCTTGTAATGAGTTAAAAAAGCAAATTGAAAAAAGGGAAAAAGACTTAGAATTAACTTCAGATCAGTCAATACAATTTGAATTGAGCAACTTAAAACAAGGCTTATTAATATTGGAACAAAGAACACAAGATTTACGTTCAACAGAGAATGTAGCAATGCAATCAATACCTATGTTGAATACAATGGCTTATACGAATATTAATCTTGTGAGAAAAATTAATTCCGCATTTATAATTACCTTGCCAGTATTCAAACAAGCCTTGGCACAAGCTATATTATTAAAAAAGCAAAAACTGCAATCTAATATGTTAGAACAACTTGATGAAAGAACGAACAATATGCTTATTGAAAATGCAAAAAATACAGTTTCACTTTCTAAAAGTAGTGCAGAATTGGCAACAAGTAGTTCAATAAAAGTTGAAACTTTAGAGAAAACTTGGGAAATAATAGTGCAAGGAATTGAAGAAACAAAGAAAATACAAGAAGAAGCATATAATAAGTGTCAAGAGGATGCTAAAAGATTATCCGCCATAAAACAAGAGTTTAATGATAGGTTTTCAAAATAATTATATTATAGCTAAGTATAATGAATAATAGAGTATTAGATATTGATAAAAGTAATACGACAATGATAATATTAATCGGACAAATGGAATAATTGAAGACTTTGATATTTAGGAAAGTATTATAGATGATATGCGATTAGTATATTGTATACATAGAAAGGGGTTAATATGGGATTAATAAGTTATGTATCTAAAAAAATGGAAGAAGCAAAAATTAAAGCAGAAGAGGAAAGAAGAAGAAAAGAAGAAGAAGAAAAAGATATTAGAAAAAAAGTTATATCTCCAGATAGAATGTTAA